>JBDHFN010000255.1:0-6878 GCA_039590375.1 Gemmatimonadota bacterium | reverse complement strand
AAAAAAGCATCGCCGGGTCCGATCGAGCCACTCCTCCGAGGTGAGGCGATAATCCTCGGTGCCGTCCACCTCGGTGACGAGCTGGAAGTAGGGCGTGGCGCATCGCTCGAGTTGACCCTCGTCCGGATAGAAGCCGCCCATGCACCTTTCGAGCATCGCCGAATGGAATCTGTTCGAGAAGGGCACGAAGGTTAACGGGTTCCTGAGCAGGTCATGCGGGTCGGGATGATGCCGGTGGAAGTGAATGACGGTGGTCGCGACCCGACCGCTGGACGATTCGGGGTCGAGGAGTTGGGAGCAGATCTTGAATAGTCTTCGATAGATGGCGTTCGCCCTTCCTTCGATGGCATCTATTGGCTGAACAAAATGTTCGATCGATCCGTTCGCGATGATCGCGTCGAAGGAGGCGTGCCAAGCGTCGTCGATCTCTCGGTAGTCCATGACGCGCGCGTCCAGCCCGTTCTCCAAGCAGTGTCGAGCCTGTGGAACTGATAGGGTAATGCCCACGGCCGCCGCTCCTCGTCCCCTGGCAGCAGCGAGCAGGGTGCCATAACCGCAACCGATATCCAGAACGCGAGACCCCTCTACGCACCCCACCTGATCGAGCAACCAGTTGATCTGATTATCTTGAGCTCTCTCGTGCGACAGAGTCTCGTCACCGTTGTAGATGCCGTCCGTGAGGTCGAATAGGCCGCACTCCGGAAAGATGCGGTCGTAGAAGTCGTAACAGTCGACGACAGTCCTCTCTCCGCCCGCCGAGCGCGCGGAAGTCCTTTCTGGAGAATGGGATGGCGCTCTGTGCGTAGTGCCTCGCATGACTGAATCGCCTCGATTCTACGCGCGCGTCACTTTGGAGAAGCCTACCGAAACCTCCTCGAGCGTCCGCGTTTGGGCCATCGGGGAATCTCCGACACTGGGGAGGGGAGAATCCCGCATCCAACGCGTCGGCCCTTGCGGGTTCGAGTGCCGTCCCAGGCACGTTTGTGTAAGTCGTTGCGTGCGAACGAGTGCCAGAGACGACACCGTCGCTTGCGCCTATCCTGACCCAGCGGTAGGATCCCGCAGTAACTCACCAGTCGCAGGAAGTAGGATCAATGTTCAAGGGAATCGCCCATTTGGGGATGTGGGCCTGTACGTGGATGGCGTTCTGGCACGGTGCCCAAATGAATGGGGGACCCGATGACGATTTCGTCACGGTCCTGTTCTGGATCATAGGCGGGTTCGCGATGTGGGCGGTGGCCGACCGGCAGCAAGACTCGGGTCCCCAAGGCTCCTGATCCCGGGGTTCAGTGACAAACCCGTGACCCACAGCCTAGCACCATGAAATCCCCCGAGAGACACCCCACTGGTCGGAAGCACGGACCTGGGGCCGAAGTCGCCCAATTCGAAGACCCCGTCTGCGGTATGAGCGTCGCGTCGGACACTCCCCATAGAACGATTCACGACGACACCGAATTCCTGTTCTGCTCGAATGGGTGCCTGACCAAGTTCCAAGAGGACCCTGCGCGCTACTTGGAGGTGGCTCCGGATGGGGCCGCTCCAGATGAGGCCGCGCCGGTTGCCCGGACGTCGGTTTCGGGAGCGATCCACACCTGTCCCATGCATCCGGAGGTTCGTCAGGAGGGCCCTGGCTCGTGCCCGAAGTGTGGAATGTCCCTCGATCCGGAGATCGTCGCGTCGAAGGCGTCGCGGACCGAATACGTGTGTCCCATGCATCCGGAGATCGTTCGCGACGAGCCTGGGAGCTGCCCGATCTGCGGGATGGCGCTCGAGCCGCGCGTGGTCACGTTGGACGAGGAGGAAAACCCCGAACTGGTGGACATGACCCGCCGCTTCTGGGTCAGCGTGCCCTTGAGCATTCTGGTCCTGGCGATCGCCATGGGGGTGTATCTGCCTGGGGGGAGCCAACTCCTTGGGCGGTTCGACCCCGGCACGCTCGCGTGGGCCGAGTTGCTGCTGAGCACGCCGGTCGTCCTCTGGGGTGGATGGCCATTCTTCGTTCGTGGCTGGCAGTCTCTGGTCACTCGTAACCTCAACATGTTCACGCTCATCGGACTCGGTGTTGGCGTCGCCTACGTATTCAGCCTCGTGGCGTCACTCATGCCCAACCTCTTCCCGCCGTCTTTCCGTGACGAAGCCGGTCACGTGGGCGTGTACTTCGAGGCGGCGGCGGTGATCGTGACCCTCGTTCTCCTGGGGCAAGTCCTGGAGCTGAAGGCCCGGGGTCAGACGAGCGCCGCGATCAAAGCTCTGCTGGGTTTGGCGCCCAAGACGGCGAGAAGACTCAACGACGACGGTGGTGAGGAGGACGTTCCCCTCGATCTGGTGAGGGCTGGAGATCGACTCAGAATCCGCCCGGGGGAGAAGGTGCCCGTGGACGGCACCGTGGTCGAGGGATCGAGCTTCGTGGACGAAGCCATGCTCACGGGGGAGCCGGTACCCGTGGAAAAGGGCGTGGGCGACAAGGTTTTTGGAGCGACCATCAACGGCACGGGATCGCTGATCATGCGGGCGGATCGGGTGGGCGCGGAGACACTGCTTTCGCAGATCGTTCAGATGGTGGCCGAGGCACAGCGCAGCCGGGCGCCCATCCAGAAGCTCGCGGACGTGGTCGCATCCTACTTCGTTCCGGCCGTCGTGCTGGTCGCCGTCATCACGTTCATCGTCTGGGCTCTGGCGGGTCCCGAGCCCGCCATGGCCTACGCCCTCATCAATTCGGTGGCCGTTTTGATCATCGCGTGTCCCTGTGCCCTGGGCCTTGCCACGCCCATGTCCATCATGGTCGCGACCGGCCGGGGAGCGTCCATGGGCATCCTGTTCAAGAACGCCGAGGCCATCGAGGTGCTGCGCGACGTCGACACGCTCATCGTCGACAAGACTGGAACGCTCACGCTCGGCAAGCCCAAGCTGGTGACCGTGACCCCGGCCGAAACGTTCAGCGACGAGCAGCTTCTCGGTTTCGCGGGCAGTCTGGAGCGAGGAAGTGAGCATCCACTGGCCGAGGCCATCGTCGAGGGCGCCATGGACCGAGGTGTCACGCTCTCAGACGCGGCGGACTTCGAGTCGGTCACCGGAAAAGGGGTTCGAGGCCGGGTGGAGGGCCGTTCGGTGGCCCTCGGCAACCTCGCGTTGATGGAGGACCTCCAGGTGCCGCTCGGGAATCTGGTCGACCGAGCGGAGACCATGAGGGGAGATGGCCAGACCGTCATGTTCGTGGCCGTCGATGGCCGGCCGGCGGGCCTCGTCGGAGTGGCGGACCCGATCAAGGAGACGACGCCCGACGCGATCGAGAGACTCCACAAGGATGGAGTCCGGATCGTCATGATCACCGGAGACAGCAAGACCACGGCCCAGGTGGTTGGAGACAAGCTGGGCATCGACGAGGTCGCCGCCGAGGTACTGCCCCAGGAGAAGGCGGAGATCGTCAAGAGGCTTCAGGCCGAGGGGAGGGTTGTCGCCATGGCTGGCGATGGGATCAACGACGCTCCGGCTCTGGCCCAGGCCCAGGTCGGCATCGCGATGGGCACGGGAACGGATGTGGCGATGGAGAGCGCGGGGGTCACTCTCGTCCGGGGTGACCTGCGAGGCATCGTCCGGGCAAGGCGCTTGAGCCGCGCCACGATGCGTAATATTCGGCAGAATCTCTTTTTCGCGTTCGTTTACAACAGCCTGGGGGTACCCGTTGCCGCCGGAGTGCTCTATCCGGTGTTCGCAACGCGTTGCGGTTGCGGGGCGCTCAACTGTAGGAGGACGGTTGCGTCCGTTCACGCCTCGACCGCGACTCCGATTCCCGTGTCCATGGTGCTCCACGGTGCTGACACGTGGCCGACGCTTGACCGAGGGAGAGTTGTGGGCCTTCTGGCTCTTCATAGATTAGCCGTGGAGAACGGATACTCGCAGAAACGCATCTATCCGCGAAGGAGGTTCGACTATGCCGCGACACACAAAGCTTCTGGTCCTTCCCTTGTTCGTGGCCGCCACCGCCATTGTCGCAAGTGCGGCGTCCTCTAGCGATGGCACCATGCCGCACGAGCGCAAGGAGGTGGCCGGCCTGTCGGTGCTCTTCGGGGCCGAGCCGGAGCCCGCGCTCACCGAGGAGATGCAATTCCTGCGCTGGAGAGTCACCTCCCTGGATGACCAGGAGCCCTATGAGGACCTGGAGGATGCCGAGGTCACCATCAAGCGCAACGGTGAGGAATTCGGGCCGTTCGGGGTGGGGGCTGCCCGAGGCGATGCCGGTCTCTACCAAACGCGGCACCTCTTCACGGAAGCCGGCGAGTATGAGTCCGTCCTGAGCTTTCACAAGGGTGAAGAGGAAGAAGTGCACACCGTCGGGTTCATGTTCAACATTCGTGATCGGGCGACGCTCGAGATTCCGGGCCGCTGAGGCGGGGGTTCACAACCGCTGGGTTCGTAGCTCCAATGCGGATTGGGCAGGTGCGGATCGGCCGGAGGCCGTCGCTCCCGGACGTGTCGCAGAAGCCCGCTGGGGGCGCTCGCACCTCTGAACTGCCACTGCCATGAGGCAGCGAAGAGCAGAGCTGGATTGCGCAGGCTATGAGAGGGGTGCGGGATTCGCTCTCCGGCCCTGAGCCGTGGTAATATGGGCGACGGCAGTGCGTCTCCCCGCGCGCGCCTTGCCCACACGGAGTGGCGACATGCGAATCCTGGTAGTCGAAGACGACAAGAAAGTCGCAAGCTTTCTCGACAAGGGACTTCGCGAGGAGGGCTACGCAGTGGACGTCGCGCACGACGGCGTGGACGGCGCGATGAAGGCCCGAGTCTACGAGTACGACTTGCTGCTGGTGGACGTAATGCTTCCCGAGAAGACCGGCTTCGAGCTGGTTCGGGAGCTTCGCAAGTCCGGCTCGGACGTGCCGGTTCTCATGCTCACGGCGTTGGACGCAGAAGCCGACGTAGTCATGGGGCTGGATGCCGGGGCCGACGACTACCTTACGAAGCCGTTCGGATTCGACGAGTTGCTCGCTCGGGTCCGCGCGCTCCTTCGGCGCGGGGGAAGTGGGCGAGGAGAGTTGTTGATCTACAAGGATCTCGAGGTTGACCGCATCAAACATGTTGCCCACCGACAAGGAACCAAGCTGAACCTCACGCCGAAGGAATTTCAACTCCTCGAGTTCTTCATCCTTCGGCCGGAGCAGGTGGTCCGGCGGACGGAGCTTCTCGAGAAGGTGTGGGACCTGCACTTCGATCCCATGAGCAATGTCGTGGACGTTCACGTGGGGAACTTGCGTAAGAAGCTGCGCGCAGCGGGGGACGGGGATCTCGTACACACTCTCCGAGGTGTTGGATACATCCTCCAGGACAAGGCACCCGAGTGAGGCGTTCGTTCCGGTTTCGGCTTGCGCGGCGATTCGCGGGCACGATCACAGCGGGCCTGATCGCCATTTCAGCCATGAGCCTGTTCACGCTCCGTGTCGTGCTAGATCGGGAGTTGGACGCGAGCATCCTCAACGTCGCGACCATTCAGGCAGCGTCCGTCACGGATTCTCCCTCAGGTGCGATGAGCTTCCATGAGTGGCAATTGACGCCCGACGAGGCCGCGTCCATCCAAGACCTGAACCGTTACGCGCAGGTGTGGAGGCGGAATGGGGTGAGTCTGCTTCGCAGCCCGTATATGACGTCGGACCTGCCGCTCGATCCCGAGGCGCTCGAGCAATCTGCAGGGGGTGAACTGGTGTGGCGCCAAGCCACCTACTTGGGCGTGCCGATCCGTTCCCTCTACTACCCCCTGGAGCGACTCGGCGAAGCCCATGAGGCGCATGTGATTCAGGTCGCCGCTCCTCTGGTCGCACGCAATGAGATGCTCGGACGCTTCAGCGTTGTCCTCGTCGGCATCGGGCTCCTGGTGTTGATCGGCAGCTTCGTCGGAAGCTGGTGGCTTGCCGCGAGCGCCATGCGACCGGTGGATGAAATTATCGGTCGAGCAGAGGCGATCGAGCCCGAATCGATGGACCTGGGCATCAGTGCATATGCCGAGTTCGAGGAGTACGAGCGGCTGGTGCAAGTCCTGAACACGATGCTGGGCCGCCTACGAAGCACTTTCGAATCG
Organism: Gemmatimonadota bacterium; assembly: GCA_039590375.1. Taxonomy (GTDB): domain Bacteria; phylum Gemmatimonadota; class Gemmatimonadetes; order Longimicrobiales; family Gaopeijiaceae; genus UBA822. The sequence continues at coordinate 808 of JBDHFN010000255.1, read as the reverse complement.
CAACGTCGCTTCACTGCCGACGCAAGCCATGAGCTTCGAGGCCCCTTAACGGTCCTCTGGGGCGAGCTAGAACTCGCTCTCAGAACAGAGCGGGATCCCGAAGAGTACCGGAGGGTGATATCGACTTCACTCGAGGAGGTCCAGCGCCTGTCCAGGATCACTGGCGATCTTCTCACGCTGGCTCGATCGGACGCTGGCGGGATCGGACTCGGAAAACGACCCACCGATGTCGGCGCACAGGCATCACAAGTCGTGGAGCGATTGAAGTCTCATGCAGCTGAGAAAGGGGTAAGCCTCGATCTTACGGTAAGCGGGGAGGCCGAGGGTCTGTTCGACCCTGACCTCATCGGTCAAGCCATCTGGAACCTCGCTTCGAACGCGGTGAAGTTCTGCCGACCCGGAGACGAAGTCCACATCCGCGTCGAAGGTGACCGTCCCGCTCTGCGGATCGAAGTCTGGGACACGGGGCCCGGCTTGGGCGAATCTCCACATCGCGTGTTCGAGCGTTTCCACCGCGGCGACCGGTCTCGCACGCCCAGCGCTGAAACGGGGGGAACCGGCCTTGGACTCGCGATCGTCCAAGCCATCGTCAAGGCCCACGGAGGGCGCGTGCAAGCCGCCAATCGTAGCGAGGGGGGGGGCGCGCTTCACGATCATCCTTCCGCGCACCGCGGACGGAGCCGACTCCCCCACCCAGGCCCGTACCGACACATTCGCACTCAAGGCATGACCCGCCCGAGTTGATGAGGTATTCTTCATACTCCCCTCATCTTCGCTTCCTACGCCATCCCTGAAGTTCCCAGTAGCT
>JBDHFN010000254.1:0-22440 GCA_039590375.1 Gemmatimonadota bacterium | reverse complement strand
TCGGGGGCATCTGGCACACGGGTTCGGGATCCACATTCCTTGAGAGATTCTTCATCGCGACGCCTTGTCCGTAAAGTAATTTCTCTGGCAACCCGGCTCATTCCCACAGCGGCCTCACACGTTGGACGCATGTTTGCATGGCCGCGGGGTCGGAACGTACGTTTGCTCACGGGTTCCCGTCGGACTTCGGCTTCCTCTACGCAAGAGAGGCTCGCCATGAGCACAGGACGCTCGGCCTTCGTCGTGGGCGCGGTTGCGACGCTCACCATCCTCGGCGGCCCCATCGCCGCGCAGCAGGGCACCCTGGTCGGAACGGTGACTGATGAGGTAACCGGTAACCCTGTGCCTCGAGCGGAGATCCTGATCATCGGCGGGGGCGAGTCGCGAACTGCGGTAACCAACGAACAGGGACAGTATACAGCGCTGCTTCCGGCGGGGACGTACGACCTGGTCGTCAGGGAGATTCTGCCGTACCGCGCTGATCGCTTCGACAACGTGGGCGTCCCCCAGGGTGGGACGACCACGTACGACCTCACGCTCAGAGTGATGCAGCTGCAGGGCATCAACGTCACCGTCGAACGGTCGCTCGACGGTCAGGCCCCCGGTGACACTCCGCAGACGGTCTTCAGTGTGGACAGTCGCGATATCGTCGCCCGACCGACGACCAACCTGTCGGATCACCTGGCCGTCATCCCCTCGGTCGACATCATCAAGCCCGGGCTTCAGACCCAGCACGTGGTCCTGCGTGGTTTCAACAACATCTTCTCCGGCGCGCTTCACATGCTCACGGACCACCGCCTGGCGGGCGTGCCGTCCCTGCGCGTCAACCTCATGCACTTCATCCCGTCCATCGAGGAGGACCTCGACCGGATAGAGGTCGTGTTGGGACCGAGCTCGGCGCTCTACGGACCGAACACCGCCAACGGGATCATCCATTTCATCACCAAGTCTCCTCTCGACGATCAGGGCACGACGGTGACGCTCGGGGGCGGTGAGCGCTCCGTCTTCCAGGGCGCATTCCGCTCGGCGTTCCTCGTGAACGACGACTTCGGCGTCAAGATATCGGGCCAATACATGCGGGGAGACGAGTGGAACTACGTCGACGCCACGGAGGAGGCGGGCCGGGTCGGCGCTGCCGCCGACCCCACGGCGTGCCTTCTCGACAAGACCACACGCGGTCTCAGCGCCGAGGATGCGCAGATCGCGTGTAACCGGATCGGCGACCGCAACTTCACCACCGAGCGGTGGGGCCTGGAGGCGAGGGCGGATTACCGCTTCGCCGACGACGGGACCATCGTGGGCACATACGGTCGCAATACGTCCTCCGGGATCGAGCTCACGGGCCTCGGGGCCGGTCAGACCTCTGATTGGGTCTACGAATTTTTCCAGGCCCGGGTGAGGAAGGGCAGCTTCTTCGCACAGGCGTACTACAACACGAGCGACGCGGGCGACAGCTTCTTGTTGCGGGACGGCGTGTCGCTCGTGGACCAGTCGGCTCTCCTCGGGGCGCAGGCCCAGTACGGCTTCACGCTGCTGGATGATCGCCAGGAATTCACGTTTGGCGGGGACTACTTCGCGACGCGACCCGATTCACGTGGCACGATCTACGGCACGTACGACGACGACGACGATATGAACGAGTGGGGGGGCTACCTCCAGTCGAGGACGGAGATCACCGAGCAGCTCGATTTCGTGGTGGCGGGCCGTTGGGATTCACACTCGGTGTTGCCGGACGACGTGTTCTCGACGAGAGGGGCGTTCGTGTTCCAACCGAAGGAGGGGCACAGCCTTCGGCTCTCCTACAACCGGGCCTTCTCCACGCCGACCGCGCTCAACTACTTCCTCGACATTTCGGGTGGTGTCGCCCCCGAGGACCTCGGGCCGCTCGGGTACAGCACACGTGCGTATGGGAGTGGGCGGGACGGATGGTCGCTCCAGGATACGCCGGGGACCGTTCACGGCATGCGTTCTCCGTTCAACCCGGCCGGGGCCGGTCAGCTGCTGGGCGCCGACGCCACCACATTGTGGCAGATGGCGGTCAACGCGCTCTTTGGGGCGGGCGCGATCAATGCGGGTGAGGCAGCGTTGCTGGGAGCCCTGACGCCCACCAACAGTGACATCACGCGCCTGCTCTTCGACACCAACACCAAGACGTTCTCGTCGATGACCGGTGCGGTTCTCGACGACCTTCCGCCCATCACCGAGGCGTACACGGAGACGTTCGAAGTGGGGTGGACGGGACTCATTGAGGACTGGCTATCGATCACCGCGGACGTGTACTACATGAAGAAGAACGACTTCGTGTCGCCGCTCGTCGTCGAGACGCCGCTCCTCTTTCTCGACGGAGCTGATATCACGGCGTTCCTGACCCCTGTCGTGGGTGGTGCGACGGCCGCGGTGTTGGGGGCGGGCGCCGCCATGATCCCGCTCGGTGTCGTCTCGTCCGGCGAGGTGGGCGCGCAGGGCGCCGATCTGATCGCGTCGTACCGTAACGTCGGCGACATCGACCTTTGGGGTGCGGACTTGGCGTTCCGGGCAAGGCTGACCAACCAGTGGGAGCTGGGTGGTTCGTACTCGCACATGAGCGAGGACTACCTCGCGGTCGCCGGAGGGTCACCCGTCGCGCTCAATGCGCCCAAGGACAAGGGATCGCTCAGCCTGAACTTCCGTGACGTCGTCTCCGGCTTCAACGCCTCCGGACGCGTCCGCTTTACGAGCTCGTTCCCCGCCCAGTCGGCGGACTTCGAGGGAACCAGATGCATCACGGGCGGCGCCGGTGGCCTCTTCGAGGAGAACTGTGTCGACTCGTACGCCATCTTCGACCTCAACGCCGGGTACGAGGTGCCCAATACGGCCGCAACGATGCAACTGTCCGTCAACAACGTGTTCGACACGGGTTACCGGTCATTCGTCGGCGTGCCGAAGATCGGCCGCTTCGCGATGCTGCGCGTGAGGTACGAGATCTTCTAGCGCACCGGATGCGAGACGGGGCCGGGCGAGCGAAGCGCATTGGACATCTGAAGCGGAACTGGAGGCTCCCTCGGCGGGTTATGGAGCGGAGCCTTTTCCAGGAGTGGTCTGTGAACGAAGTCCAGCATCATAGCAGGGTCACCGTGCGGTGCCCTTTTTGCCTCACACTCAACGACGTCGATCTGGGCAAGTCGGGCAACCGTCCGATATGCGGCGACTGCGCAAAGCCGCTGCTTCTCGATCGGCCCGTCAAGGTCCGCGGGGAGGACTTCGACCGCACGGTACTCGGCTCGGGGGCACCCGTACTCGTGGATTTTTATGCGGATTGGTGTGCGCCGTGCAAGTATGTCGCGCCGCTCATGGACGAGCTTGCCCAGACCCATGAGGGATCGCTGCTCGTGGTCAAGATCGACACCGATCAGGCGCCCGATCTGTCGCAGAAGATGGGCATCCGGAGCATCCCTACCGTGATTCTGTTCAAAGGTGGAGAGGAGGCCGGACGAAGCGTGGGCTTCGAGCCCGAAAGGGTGCGGAGCATGGCCCAGGAAGCCCTGAGACCAGCTTGACAGTGACTTTGCCCCGGCTGATATTATCGGCGCATAAACGCCCGATTCAACTGGGTATTTATCGAACATTGTCGGGTTCGGGAGTGGTGTAAGACGGCTCGCCGTGACCAGCGCTTTGGCGGGAAGTGGCTGGTTCTGCTCCCGACCCGCGTTTTTTTGTGTATAGGCAGGGGAAGAGGCAGTCATGGCGCTGAAGGTGGTGCTCGCGTACTCCGGTGGACTCGACACGTCCGTCATCGTTCCTTGGCTTCGTGAGACTTACGATGCCGAGGTGATCTGCGTGGCGGCCGATGTCGGCCAGCCGGGCGGCCTCGAGGGGCTCGACGAGCTGGCCAAGGCCGCCGGGGCCGCGGAATTCCACGGCGAAGACCTTCGCCGGGAGTTCGTCGAAGACTTCGTTTGGCCCACGCTCCGGTCCGGAGCCGTCTACGGTCGCAAGTACCTCCTGGGCACCTCCATGGCGCGTCCCATCATTGCTCGGCGGATGGTGGAAGTGGCCCGCCAGGTGGGGGCGGACGCGCTTTCGCACGGCTGTACCGGCAAGGGCAACGATCAGGTCCGGTTCGAGTTGACGTTCACAGCGCTCGCTCCGGATCTGCGGGTGATCGCCCCGTGGCGTGAGTGGGACCTCCACTCCCGTGAGGACGCGTTGGAGTACGCCCGCGCTCGGGAGATACCCCTCGTGGGTGTCGACGAGACCAAGCTGTATTCTCGCGACGAGAACATCTGGCATATCTCCCACGAGGGTGGTCCGCTCGAGGATCCCGCGTACGAGCCCGATGAGTCGATGTACCAGTGGACTCAGGCCCCCGAGGCCGCGCCGGACAAGCCCGAGTACCTCGAAATCGGCTTCGAGCAGGGACGGCCGGTGTCCGTCAACGGTGAGGCCCTCGATTCGGTGCCCCTCCTCCTGGCCCTGAACGAGATCGGCTCCCGCCATGGTGTCGGGAGGATCGATCTGGTCGAGGACCGGCTGGTGGGGATGAAGTCGCGGGGTGTGTACGAGACCCCGGGGGGAACGCTACTCCACACCGCACTTCAAGAGCTCGAGCAGCTCACGCTCGATCGCCGGGCGCTGGCGTTGAAGGATGAGCTCGCGGCGCGCTACGCGGATCTGGTGTACGAGGGCTGGTGGTGGACGCCCGAAAGAGAGGCCATGGACGCGTTCATGGACGTCCTCATGAAGCGGGTCACCGGGGAGGTGAGCCTGAAGCTCTACAAGGGTTCGGCATCGGTAGCGAGCCGGACGAGCCCCGAGTCGCTGTACCACGCGGGATTGGCGTCGTTCGGCGAGGAGGCGAGCTACGACCATGCCGATGCCGAGGGATTCATCAAGCTGTTCGGGCTTCCTGCGCGGGTAGCGGCCGAACGGGACGGCGGCAGCGCGGCCGGCGAGGGCGAGGGTGGGCAGGGGAAGGGCGGCGAGGCAAAGGGTGGCGACGCAAAGGGTGGCAAGGCAAAGGGTGGCGAGGAAGAGAGCGGCAAGGACGAGTCGAACGAGTCGGTTACCGAAATCATGGAGTCCGTGGGTCTCAAAACCCCGGCAGGCTGATCGGCCCGACAGCCCCCCTCTGGAGCGGCCGCATTCAGGGCGCAATGGCCGGGGCGATGACTCCCCTGAACCGGAGTCTCGATGTGGACATGCGCCTCTGGCCGCAGGATGTCCAAGGGAGCCGTGCCTGGGCCCAGGCGCTGGCCAAGGCGGGCGTGCTGGAGAGCGACGAGGGGACCACGATTCTCGAGGGGCTCGACCGCGTGGCTGCCCGCCTGTCCGAGATCGCTCACGACGACGAAGCCGACGAAGACATTCATTCACTGGTGGAGCGTTTGCTCCACGAAGAGGTCGGTGACGTCGCCGGAAAGCTCCATACGGGTCGGTCGCGCAACGACCAGGTGGCCACCGATTTTCGACTGTGGGGCATGAAGGTGACGGAGGACCTCGCCGACGCCCTGACCGAGGTAGAGGGGGCCCTGCTGGATTGGGCACGTGAATCGGTGGACGTCGTGCTCCCCGGATATACCCACCTCCAGCAGGGGCAACCGGTGCGTGCGGCTCACTGGGTTCTGTCGCACTTCTGGCCGCTGGAGCGTGACCGTGTCGCCCTGCGCGACGTGCGGACACGGGCGAGCGTCTTGCCGCTTGGATCCGGCGCCATCGCGGGGTGTCCCTTCCCGATAGACCGGGAGTTCCTGAGGAAGGAGCTGGGGTTCCTGTCGATCTCCGAGAACAGCATGGATGCGGTCAGTGATCGCGACTGGGCCCTCGAGCTCGCCTTCGCGGCGGCCCGCCTCGGGATTCATTTTTCTCGGTTGGCGGAGGACCTGGTGCTGTTCGGGTCCAAGGAGTTCGGGTTCGTCCGGTTGTCCGACGGCTTCAGCACAGGGTCCAGCCTGATGCCGCAGAAACGGAATCCGGACGTAGCCGAGCTCGTGCGGGGAAAATCGGGTCGGCTGACGGGCAACCTCGTGTCGCTTCTCACGGTGTTGAAGGGACTTCCCACCGGCTACAACCGTGACCTCCAGGAAGACAAGGGAACGCTCTTCGACTCGGTGGACACGCTCAGCATGGTGCTACCCGCGATCGAGGGTGCCATCCGGGGCGCGGAGTTTCAGTCGGATCGCATCGAGGCCACGCTGGATCCGCAACTTCTCGCCACCGACTTGGCCGATTATCTGGTCCGGGCCGGTGTGCCCTTTCGGAAGGCTCACGAAGCGGTCGCCACGGTGGTCCGCGTGGCCGAGGACCAGGGCGTTGCAGTGAACCAGCTTCCGGTGGAGGCGTTCCAGGAGGCCCACTCGGCTTTCGGCTCCGATGTGCTCGACGTGTTCGACTGGGAACGGTCGCTCGAGGCCCGAGAAGCCCCGGGAGGCACAGCCCGCAAGGCGGTACTGGACCAGATCAAGAATGCGGAGGCCTGCCTCCAGCAGCCCTAGGGAACCCTGGAATCGGGAGCCCTGCAACGCTGGAATCCCGGAACCCCGGGGGTGGCGCGCGTCAGGCCGCGTCGTTGAGCCCATCGAGCGTCCTCCCCGCCGCCGCCGCAAAGGGTGCCAGGCCGGCCATGAGTGAGTCGAATTCCTCGAACAACAACGACTGATCCCCATCGGACACGGCCAACTCGGGCTCGGGATGGACCTCGACGATGAGGCCATCGGCCCCGGCCGCGACCGCCGCGTAAGAAAGGGCCGGGACCAAGTCTCGCCGCCCCGCGGCGTGACTGGGATCGGCCACCACGGGCAAGTGGGTCTCCTTCTTGAGCACAGGGATCGCCGCCAGATCGAACGTGTTGCGTGTGGCATCCTCGAAGGTCCGGATGCCTCGCTCACAGAGCACCACGTTCATGTTTCCCTGCTTCATGACGTACTCGGCGGCCAGGAGGAGATCCTCGATCTTGGCCGACATCCCACGTTTGAGCAGGATCGGCCTGTGGAGCCGCCCGACCTCGGTGAGCAGGGAAAAATTCTGCATGTTTCTGGCTCCGATCTGCAGCATGTCGGCGTACTCGGCCACGAGGTCCACCTGGCGCGTATCCATGACTTCGGTCACGACCGGGAGTCCGGTTTCGGCTCGCACGTCGGCGAGCATCTTCAAGCCCTCTTCGCCCAGACCGTCGAAGGCGTAGGGAGAGCTCCTCGGCTTGAATGCCCCGCCTCGTAATGCCGTCGCTCCCGCGGCCTTTATGTGACGTGCCGTATCCTGGAGCATGACGAGGTTCTCGACGGAGCAGGGTCCGGCGATGATCGAAAGGGCGCTGCCTCCTATCGTTCCGCTCCCGAGTGGAACCTCCGATGGATGCATGTCGGCTTGTCGGCTCGCCAACTTGTACGGCTTCATGACCGGGCGAACGCCCTCGACACCGGGAATCGCGAGCAGGGGTACGTTGGCCAGGTCCTCCGGATCCCCGATACACAGGACGACGGTCCGGTGCTCGCCTCGGATGAGGTGCGTGCGGGGCCCCAGGGACTCGACTCTTTCCCGGATGTGGTCGAGTTCTTCGTCGGTCACACCGGGGCGAGTGATGATGATCATGGTCTTCTCAGCTTGTAAGTGATGGCCCTCTTCCCGAGTGGAGGGGCATGAAAAAAGGCCCCCGACCAGGAGTCGAGAGCCTCAGGACGAAACGCGATTGCGCTCAGCGCGCGCGCATCAGCCGCCGGCTCCCGGAGGGGGCCGACCGATAAAGTAGAAAGCCTCATATGCGTGCGCGCGAATCATGGGCTGGAAGCTGCGCTTCCGGCGACGGGGAGTCAAGGGACGGTCTGGTCTGCGGCCCTCGGCGTTCATAGATTCCGGCACGAAATCGGCCCGTCAGACACTTTTTCTACGTTGGAGGATCTATCATGTCCACGGCCACCGCGGACGCTAAGCCCACGGTCAGCGCGAGCGGTACGCGACCCGTCCTCGATGAACTCGATTTGCCACTCGGCAAACGCGTACGTCTTCGTAGACTGCTCTACGGGCGGGGACCCAAGAACGGAACGCTTCTCATCCTCCCCATCGATCAGGGCCTGGAGCACGGGCCGATCGATTTCTTCCCCAACCCACCCTCCCAGGATCCGGATTTTCAGTGGCGGCTGGCGTTGGAGGGCAACTACAACGCGGTCGCATGTCACTACGGGCTCGCCCGAAAGTACATGGCCAAGTATGCCGGGGAGGTCCCGCTTCTTCTGAAGATCAACGGGAAAACGACGATACCATCCGATGCCGAGGCGTTTTCGTCGTTGACCGGCAGTGTCGAAGACGCCGTATCCCTGGGCGCCGACGCGGTCGGATACACGCTTTATGTCGGTTCGCCCCGGCAAGATGAAGATTTCCAGCAGCTCCAGCTCGTTCGCGAGGACTGCGACAAGTACAACATGCCCTTGGTGGTGTGGTCGTACCCGAGGGGTGCCGCGATCGAGGAAAAGGGGGGCCGCGACAGCCTCTATGCCGTCGACTATGCCGCCCGAGTCGCGCTCGAGATGGGGGCCGACATCGTCAAGCTGAACATACCGAAGCACGGCCCGAAGGACGCCGAGCAGCCCGCGGAATATGCTGGGATCGAGTACGGCTACAGCGAGGGCGCGAGGCGGGTGGTGGAGTCCGCGGGGCGCTGTCTCGTACTGTTTTCCGGTGGGAGCAAGCTCGGGGACGACGACCTCATGGCCAAAGTGCGTACGGCCCTGGAAGCGGGTGCGACGGGCCTCATCTTCGGCCGCAACATGTGGCAGAGGCCATTCGACGAGGCGCTGGCCATCACCGAGCAGGTCCAAGAGGTGATGAAGGGGTTCGGCGCCTGACGAAGCCGCCGGTACGCACTCCGGGGACAGCCGTTGCGGGAGACCCACGTTGTAGACGTTGGGGGGAGCCCCGTGGTAGACGCTGACTCGCTGAAGAGAGCGGTGGGTGTGGAGGCGGCCGAGCTCGTAGAAAGTGGGATGCGCCTCGGCCTGGGGACCGGATCGACCGTAGCCCACATGCTGACGGCTCTGGCCAAGAGGCTCGACGGGGGCGGGCTGATCGATGTCGTGGGCGTTCCGACGTCTCTTCGCACGGCTCGCGAGGCACGAGAACTGGGCATTCCGCTGACCTCCTTGACCGAGACTCCCGTTCTCGATTTGACGATTGATGGCGCCGATGAGGTCGATCCCGCGTTGAACCTCATCAAGGGCCTCGGGGGCGCGCTCCTCAGGGAAAAAATGGTGGCGCAGGCCTCTCGGCGGTTGGCGATCATGGTCGACGAGGGCAAGATGGTGCCCGCCCTGGGCACGCGGTGCCCGGTGCCTGTGGAGGTCGTACAGTTCGGATGGGAGGTCCACGGCGCCTTCGTAGAATCCTTCGGTGCCCGGGCCGAGCTTCGGGTGGGGCCGGACGGAGAGCCGATGGTCACCGACAACGGCAACTACATCATCGACTGCCATTTTCCGAGCGGGATTTCCGACGCCGAAGACTTCGAGCGCGCCATCGCCGGGAGAGCCGGCATCGTGGAGTCCGGGCTCTTTCTCGGAATGGCGACGGAAGTGTTGGTGAGTGGCCCCTCCGGTGTGGAGACGCTGACCAGGGGAGATGGCGTCATCGAGCGAGATGGCTCCGTGGCCGGAGAGGCGACCCCGTGACGGTTCTGATCGCTCCGTCCATCCTTTCAGCGGATTTCGGGCGTCTTGCCGAGCAGGTGTCGGAGGCTACGGAGGCCGGAGCCGACTGGATTCACGTGGACGTCATGGACGGTCACTTCGTTCCCAACATCACGATCGGACCCGCGGTGACGGCGGCCGTGCGGGCGGCCACGAACATTCCCGTCGACGTGCATCTGATGATCGAGGAACCCGACCGCTACCTGTCCGCCTTCGCGGATGCCGGTGCCGACTACATCACGGTTCACCAGGAAGTCTGCCCCGATCTACGTAAGACGATCGAAAGTATGCGAGAGCTGGGCGTACACCCCGGCGTGACCCTGAATCCTGCTACATCCCTCGAGACGCTGGCTGAGGTCATACCCGAGATCGATCTGGCGCTGATCATGTCGGTCAATCCGGGGTTCGGAGGGCAGGCGTACATCCCGTCGAGTACCGAGAAGATCCGCCGGTTGCGGGCCATGCTCGACGAAACCGGCGCCCGCGGGGCCGAGCTCGAGGTCGATGGTGGCGTGAACGTCGACACCGCCGGCGAGGCGAGCGGCGCGGGAGCGTCCGTGCTCGTGGCCGGCGCGGCCGTCTTTAGTCATGCGGCCGGCATTGCGGAGGCGATCCGCTTGATCCGAAGCGCGGCCGCGGATGGACTGGCCTCCTCGACGGATGGACAGGCCGTGGCTGAGGATGGACCGGCCGCCATTGAGGATGGACGGGCTGCCGGCGCTGCCGCCGAGGAGGGTGGCGCGGACGGAGCCCAGTGAGTCCGCCGCCGACGCTCCTTGCGGTGCTGGCCCACCCGGACGACGAAGTGCTCTGTGCCGGCACTCTTCTCGCCCAACGGGCGGCCGGCTCGCGCGTCGTGGTGCTCTGGCTCACCCGAGGGGAGATGACGGAGGCCTTCGGTGCAATTCCGGCGGAGGAAGTAGCAGAGCGCCGGATGGCGTTGGGCATGCAGGTGGCGGAGTGTTTGGGTGTCGAAGGACGCTTCCTCTCGTTTCCCGACTCCGCGGTCCAGGCCACGCCCGAGGCGGGCGATGCGGTGGCCAGGGTCATGGCCGAGATCAAGCCCGATGGGCTCCTTACGTGGGGTGACGCCTGGGCCAGAGGGTTCCGGCACCCGGATCACCAGGCGACGGGAAAAATCGCACGCGACGCGGTTAATTTCGCGCGCATCGCCAAGGTCGTGGCGCCAGGGGAACCCCACAGAGCGTTCTGTCCCATCTTCACGTTGCGGGGCGCGCACTCGAGCCTCCCAACCGTCGCGCTTGACGTAAGTGGGTATGCGGACAAGATATTTGAGGTAGCGGATATTTACCGACGTGCGATCGGTTTCGGGGCTCCTGAGTGGCTCGAGGGTCGTCTTCGTTCCGCCGGCGGTCGGTGGGACCGAGATCTGGTTGAAGAGTTCGACGCTTGGGAGACCGGGTCAGGACTGGTCGATCAGCTGTTACCCCATCGAGACGGGCCATTCCATCATCACCCGGAGAGGAAGATTTGAACTCGATCGCGGCCGGTCTGCGATCGGGCAAGATGGATCCTCCGGGGGACAAAGCTGAACGGGAATTCATGTCCATAGATCCGACCATCATCGATCCGGCCGCCCTCAAGAGGCTAGAGGAGTGGGGCGGTACGAAGCTGTCGAAAGAGATCATCCGACTCTTCTTGGACAACGGTCCTGTCCGAGTCGACCAGATTCGCGGGGCTATGGACGAGGACGACCTGGAGGTGCCCGAGCGGGGTGCCCATTCGCTGAAATCCAGCGCTGCGAATGTCGGTGCGCAACAACTCCAAGACATCGCGAGTGAGCTCGAGTTGGCCGCGTCGGGCGGTGACCTTCAGCGCGTTCGTGATCTCATTCCCAATCTCGAGCAGGCATACGCTCGGGCGGCTGGAGAGCTCGCGGTGATTGTCGAGGAAGAGGGGAATGAAGCCTAAGATCGCTGTCGTTGAGGACAACATCGACAATCGTCTCCTCGTTCAGGCCATCCTCGAAGAGGAGTACGAGATCTCCGAGTACGAGAGCGGCATGGAAGTCGTGGACGGTCTGGCCGATAACGTCCCGGACCTCGTTCTGCTCGACATTTCTCTGCCGGGAATGGATGGCACCGAGGTGCTCGAGTGGGTCCGGTCACAGGAGAGCTTGAGCAGCCTCCCGGTCATCGCGCTGACCGCCCATGCCATGTCCGGCGACCGGGAGAAGTATCTCGAGATGGGTTTCGACGAGTACGTCACCAAGCCGATCGTCGATGAAGAAGTTCTCATGGGGGCCATTGAGCGCTTGCTCGCCAGATCAGCGTGAACCAGTCCGCCTCCGACGGACCCGAGATGGTGCCCGGCGCGGATCGGGAGCCAAAGGGCGTCGAGGATTTGTTGTTGGTCGATCCACCGCGGGAAGCCGATAAGGAGCGGTCGGCCGCCATCTACTGGCTTCTCCTGGCGGTTCTATTCGCCGGGGCCACGATCTTCAAGCTCCTCCCCCCCGACGATGATCCGGCCCGCCACGTCATCTGGGAATTCATCAGCACGACGCTGGCCCTGGTCGTCGGAAGCCTTTCGCTGGTCCGCTTCTACAGTAAGAAACAAGAAACCTTCCTCTTCATCGGCACGGGCTTCCTCGGTACCGGATTGCTGAACGGGTACCACGCCGTCATGACCTCGGAGCTCATCGGCGGAGACCCGTCCGGGTTCGAGGCCTCGGACGGCCCGGCGTGGACCTGGACCGCCTCCAGGCTGTTTCTGTCGATGTTCCTTTTCGGGAGCGTTTTTCTCTCGTCGAACGAACCCGAATCCGAGCGATCGCACCTCAATGAGTTGTCGGTCTATGTCATGGCCGCGGTCCTGACGACCGCCTTCTTCTTGGTGTTTACCTACCTTCCTCTCCCTCCCGCGTACTATTCCGAGTTCGTTGTGTCGCGGCCGGCCGAGTTCATCCCGGCGACCTTCTTCTTCGCCGCCTGGGTCGGGTACCTCATCCGTGGGGAGTGGCGCACCGACCCCTTCCAGTACTGGCTGCTCATCTCGCTCATGATCAGTGTCTTCCTGCACGCCATGTTCATGTCCGACGCCACGAGTGAGTTCGACGGAGTCGCCGATGCCGCGCATCTCCTCAAGATTATGGCCAACGGGAGTGTGTTGGCCGGACTCATGATCAGTGTTTTCGTGACGTTCCGATCAGAGGCGTCAGCACTGGAGACGGTGCGCCAGACCAATCTGGCGATGGCTCGTGAGGTGGAAGTTCGCGCGAAGGCCGAGCTCCGGCTTCGCGACTTTCTCGACAACGCCAACGACCTCATTCAGATCACCGACGCGACTGGGAATCTGGCCTACGTCAATCGTGCGTGGGCGGCCACCTTCGGGTTCGAGGAAGAAGCCGTCGAGGGGAAGAACCTTTATTCGTTGCTGCGCCCGTCCAATCGAGTCGAGCTCGAGACCGCCTTCCGGCGGCTCGCCGAGGGAGGCTCGATGGAGCGCTTCATCTCGGAGTTACATACGCGGGATGGAGAGCCGGTCATCTGTTCCATCAGCGCCAACTGCAGCCGGAGAGACGGAGCAGTGGTGGCCGTCCGGTCGATCATCCGCGACGTCACCGAGACCGTGAAGGCCGAGAAGGAGTTGGCAGGCTCGCGGGCCAATCTCAATGCGTTGGTCGAGAATACCGGTGACGTCATCTGGTCGGTCAACGCCGATCACGCGCTGATCACCTTCAACTCGGCCTTCGCTCTGGCCGTCGAAGCGCGAACCGGTTTTGAGCCCAGCGTAGGGGATGGTCCGGAGGATCTCTATCCGAGCGACCAGGCGATCTGGTTCCAACAGGCCTACGACGAGGTCTTGCGGAAAGGTCGTATGTCCAAGATTCGCTCCGAGGAGATGGACGGAGAGATTCGGCACTTCGAGTTGTTCTTCAGCCCGATCAGAGACCAAGCCGATTCGGCCGGTGTCGTGGTGTTCGGAAAGGACATCACGCGGCGAAGGAGGGCCGAGGTGGACCTGGTTTCGGCCAAGAACGAGGCCGAGGCCGCAAATCGTGCCAAGAGCCAATTCCTGGCGAACATGAGCCACGAGTTGCGTACGCCGCTCAACTCGGTGATCGGGTTCGCCAACATCCTGTTGAAGAACAAGAAGAAGAACCTGAAGTCTTCCGATATCGGCTTTTTGGATCGCATTCAGGCCAATGGGAAGCATCTACTCGCGCTCATCAACGAGATCCTCGACCTGGCGAAGATCGAATCCGGGCGCATGGACTTGGATGTCACGACGGTCGACGTCGGTCGCCTCGTCAAGGAGGCGCTGGGGCTCGTCGAGGGTCAGATCCGGAGTCGTGAGGGCGAGGTAGAGGTCCGCCTCGAGGGTCCTGAGACGACCGACGAGATCGAAACGGACCCGGCGAAGCTGAAACAGGTCATCGTCAACTTGGTGGGAAATGCGCTGAAGTTCACGGAGTCCGGGGAGATCGTTCTGAGGGTCGACATCAATGAGGCCACGGGCAAGCCCGCGAGCATCTCGGTCAGTGACACTGGAATCGGGATTCCCGAAGAGCGCCTGGGTGCCATCTTCGAAGCCTTCCAGCAGGCGGAAGCCGGGACGGCGCGTCAGTTCGGCGGCACCGGCCTCGGCCTGGCCATCTCGCGCTCCATGTGCCAGCTGATGGGTTACGAGCTCACCGTCGAAAGTGAGGTGGGCCAGGGGACCACGTTCAAGATCGTCTTTCCGACGGTGGGGGCGTCTGCGGGCCCCTCTCAGGCGGTTCTTTCGACCGTCCGAAAGGGGACGCGGGAGCCCGTCGGAGAAGAGGGCGTGTTGTCGACGGACGGCTTGGCCCATGGAGACGAGGACGCCAAGGCCCCCGTGAGCAGCCCGAGTGGAGCGCGGGGCGACGTCAAGCACTACAAGGTCCTGGTGGTCGACGACGACCCGGACTCCCTCGTCTTGATGGAGGACTATCTCGCTGATTTCGGGTGTGAGGTCCTTCAGGCCTCGTCGGGAGCCGTGGGGCTCGAGATGGCCGCGACGCACAAACCGGATCTCGTGACGCTCGACCTCCACATGCCCGACCTGGATGGGTGGGAGGTGCTACGGAGGCTGAAGGCGGACCCGGAGGTGAGGCACATACCGGTGGTCGTCGCGAGCATCGCAGCCAACGAGGGTCGAGGAAAGCTCTTCGGCGCGGTGGATCTGCTGACGAAGCCGATCGAGCGGTCGGACCTCTTGCGTGTGCTTTGGCGGCAGCTCGTGAACCAGCATGGACGGAGGGTGCTGCTGGTCGACGACGATCCTGAGATTCAAGCGGTCCTCACGAGCGCGTTGGCGGTGGACGATCTGGACGTGCACTGTGTGGAGAACGGAGAAGAGGCGCTCCTCTTCTTGGAACGGGATACGCCCGCCGCCGTCCTCCTGGACCTTCGGATGCCGGTCATGAATGGATTCGAGTTTCTGGATCGGATGCGGGAGAGCCGTTATCACAAGGGTCTTCCTGTCATCGCCATCACCGTCAAACGGCTCACGCCAAAGGAAGAGGCCCAATTGGAGGACAAGGCGTCGGCCATCGTGATCAAGGATGAGAACTTCGTTCCGCAGATTCGGGCCTTCCTCACCACGCTCTTCCCGATGGAGACCCGCAGGAACAAGATGGAACCCGTCGCCGAGTGACGTTGGGACATGCCTGACTTCGTTCTCCGTACGCACCTGAAGCATTCCGTCACCGACGTGTTCGCCTGGCACATGCGCCCCGGTGCACTCGAGCGGCTCATCCCGCCATGGGAGAGCGTCACCATCGAGGGCCGTGAGGGAACGCCGGCAACGGGCGGGCGAGTCTCGTTTCGTGTCCGGCGGGGTCCGACAGAGATCCGGCTCGAGGCCATCCACACCGATTTCGAGCAAGACCGCTTGTTCCGCGACGAGCAGGTCCAGGGGCCCTTCACTCGATGGGTCCACACGCATCGCTTCGAGCCGGGAGACGAGGGTGGATGCACGATGGAGGACCACGTCGACTGGGAGCTACCCATGGGCGCTGCCGGGCGCCTGCTCGGAGGGTCCAGCGTAGAGTCGGAGCTCGAACGGCTCTTCGCGTTTCGGCATCGTCGGCTCCGAGAAGACCTCGACCGAATCGCCCGCTACGGGAACGGAGCACCCCTGAGGGTCGCCGTCACCGGATCGCGCGGTCTGATCGGCCGCCCCCTTTGCGACGTGCTCACGACCAGTGGTCACAGCCTTGTTCGCGTGGTGCGGAACAAGGAGTCGCAGACGTCGGATGAGGCGCATTGGAATCCCATCGAGGGGACCGTCGAGGAAGACAAGCTCGAGGGACTGGACGCCGTGGTCCACCTGGCGGGGGAGCCCCTACTCGGCCTCCGGTGGACCGAGGAGAAGAAGAGGCAGATCTGGGCGAGTAGGGTGGAGGGCACCGACCACCTGGCGCGCGCCTTGGCACGGCTCCGGCGTCCCCCCAAGGTGCTCGTGTCCGCGTCCGCAGTGGGTTTTTACGGAAATCGCGGTGATCAACCGCTCAATGAGAGCGCCAAGGCCGGGAAGGGCTTTCTCGCCGAACTGTGCAAAGCCTGGGAAGAAGCCACGCGCCCCGCGGCACGGATGGGTATCCGGGTCGTTCACCTGCGGACCGGCCTCACCCTGACGCCGGCCGGCGGCGCCCTGGGCACCATGCTGCTCCCGTTCAAGATCGGCGTCGGCGGACGAATCGGGAGTGGACGGCAGTACGTGAGCTGGATCGATCATGACGATCTGGTGGGCATGATCATGCACGTCATCCATACGCCGTCGATCCGCGGGGCGGTGAACGGCACGGCGCCCTATCCCGTCCCCAATTCCACATTCACCGGCACGCTAGGCCGTGTGCTCCAGCGCCCGACTCTGATTCCGGTGCCCGGTCTGGCGGTCCAGGCACTGTTTGGCGAGATGGGCAAGCAGATGCTGCTGCAGGGGCAGAGAATCCAGCCCTCGGTGGCCGAAGCGTCCGGCTTCGAGTTCAACTACCCCGGGCTGGAGGAGGCCCTGCGTCACCAATTGGGGCGGGAGTAGACGGGATCTCCGAACGGCTACTCGAGGGGAATACTCGGTAGGCCTCCGTCGTCACCGAGCGAGGGGTAGGGCGTTCCCCGGTTACGGCAGTGGCGGGCGATACGCGGATACGCCCATTCGAACAGAATCCGCTCCGAGTCCTCCGGGTCAATCCGGGACTCGTCATACATGCCGGCCGCTTCGCGTTGCCGAAACGCCTCGAAGAGCAGAAGAGCCGTAGCTACTGAGACGTTGAACGATTGAGCCATCCCCACCATGGGGATCGAGATTCTCTGATCCGCCAACGCGAGCGCCTCGGCGCTCAGGCCCAGCAGCTCCGCCCCCATCATCAGGGCGGTCGGTTCAGTGAAATCCGCGTCCCGAAAATCGACTGCGTCGGGACCCGGATGCGCGGCCAACACACGGAAGCCGCGGCCCTTCAATTCCTCGACCGCCGCTTGGATCGTGCGATGTCGGACCAGTCGCACCCACTTGGCCGTCCCGGCAGACGTGTGCGAATGAACCTGAAGCCCTTCATCGGGAGGGATCGCGTGAGCCTCCAGCACCCCGACCGCGTCACAGTTACGCAGGATCGCCGAGAGATTGTGACTCTTGTGGACCCGCTCCATGAGCACCGTGAGGTCCGGCTGTCGCCGCCTCAGGGCTCGGGCCAGCTTTTGAAAACGCTCCGGATTCATCGTTCAAGGGTGCTCGCCCACGGGGGTCGGATAGCCGCACGAGACCACGAGGCCCATCCGATTTCAGGGGCCAAACATGGCGGATCGCTTCCGGTCTGACCATGCCGGACGGCACCGAGCTCACGGAGCAGTGAGTGCGATGCTAGTGCGCTCGATCGAGTTCCAGGAGAACCGGCGTGAACATGATGCCTCGGATGGCACTCTGACCCTGGCCACCCTGAAAGACAAAGTTCCGATCTACATCGAAGTCCACGGTGAGGGTCGTCGATTCTCCCTCGGCGGCGTCGATATCGTCGTTGAGCATGACCTTGATGCCGCTTTCGCTCCCACTCGGAACGGTCAACGTGACGCTTTCCGAGCCGTCTGCGAAGCTGAGACCATCCGTAAGGGTCACCTCGGCTTTGTCCACAACCAACCGGAGACCCTGGTAGAGCCCGGCCTCGATTTCGACCAGGCCCGTAAGGTCGGCGGTGATCCCATCCTGCAACTTCAACAGGTCGAAATGGAGTGGCGCTCCCGGATCATTGAAGAGGTCGACGCGACCCGTGTCGTCCGTCGATTCGTCTCCGCCACCCTGGAGATACACACGCGAGATCCACACCTCAGCGCTGGCGACCATGGCGGCCGGAGCGTCCGTGAGCAGGATCTGAATCTTGGACGTGCGTACGCCCGTAGCTTCGCTGCAGGCAAACACGCCGCCCGCGAGGAGACAGACGGCGAGGAAGGCGGCTGCCCGCCTCCCGACTGAAGAACAATCCACCGTGACCATACTTCGCACTCCTTCTCGTGGCCCACTTGGCACATGCAGGCGCGTAACACGATCCGTGGAGTCGAGATCCGGTCGCAGCCGTTCGTGCGGAAAATGTAGAATGCAGAATCCGTGCCAAGCAAGCGGACGCGGCCAGCTAGCTATCCCCTTCATCCCCCATCTGGGCCTTGCAGTACTTTTGGGCGTAATCTGCGAACGTTAGGTTCTACGCCGCTAATCCCCCGAGTGGGGATCGGGCCGGGGTGGCGGAACGGTAGACGCAAGGGACTTAAAATCCCTCGGGAGAAATCCCATGTGGGTTCGATTCCCACCCCCGGCACTTGGCTTTCAGCGGTCACCACATTAGGCGCGCAGCAGAATCGCAGAGACGTTTGTCTGAATGGATCCAGGCCTATTCCGGTGACCTTCTCAGGGGTCCGTTCTCAGCGTTAAGGTAAACCATGGCTATCAAGCGTGTCTGGCACGGCTGGACCACTCCAGAAAACGCGGCGGCATACTGGACTGTCCTGAGTGGGACAGTGATTCCAGGCATTGAGGCGAAGTCGATTCAGGGTTACCGAGGGATCGAGGTTCTACGACGCGACCACGAAACTGAGGTGGAGTTCGTCACGATCATGGCTTTCGACTCCGTCCAGAGCGTCATCAACTTCCAAGGTGAGGATTACGGACGTTCCTATGTGCCGGACGTAGCCCAGAAGGTTCTGAGTCGTTGGGATCAGACCGCGGCGCACTTCGAGGTATTGGACGAGAGGGCAAACCCGGACTCTTTGGCGTAGACGAGCCCATTGTATTCAGCCTAACCAGCGCTTGCTGCAGTCCGTGCTGCGCCGGGCGCTTGGTGAAGGCGAGTGGTTCCAAACCTCACATGTCGTCGCGGTTCTTGACCGCCAAACTGGAGTGACCTGGCCGTGGCAAGGCTCAACTACCGACACCTTGAATACTTCTGGCAGGTAGCCCGAGAGGGTGGAGTGACGGCCGCGAGTCGGGTCCTTCATGTGGGCCAGCCCGCGATCAGCGCCCAGATTCGCAAGCTCGAGCGAGCCCTAGGTGAGGAGTTGTTCGATCGCACCGGTAAGACCATGGTGCTGACCGAGGTCGGGCGGGTCGTTTACGGCTATGCCGACGAGATCTTTGGCATGGGCCGTGATCTCAAGGACGCGGTGGACGGACTGCCGGGCAGGGGGCCCCTTCGGCTGACCGTTGGAGTAGTGGACTCGCTTCCCAAGCTCATGGCCCATCGGCTCGTGATGCCGGCCTTGGCCGCGTTCGGGCACCTGCGCCTAGAGTTGACGTCTGGCCTACCCGATGGACTCTTCGCGGCTCTCGCGGTGCGCAACTTGGACCTGGTCCTCTCTGACTCCCCGCTCCCGACGTCGGTTGACGTTAAGGCGTACAACCACTTCCTCGGAGACTGCGAGGTCGTCCTGATGGGAGCCCCCGAGGTCGCGAGCCGATACCGGGAGGGGCTTCCTGAGTGCCTCGACGACGGGCCCGTCCTCATGCCCGGGTTCCACTCCAGTCTCCGGCGGCACCTTCTTCGCTGGTACAGGGATCATGGGCTGGAGCCCAGGGTCGTTGCCGAGATCAATGACAGTGCTGTGCTCAAAGTCTTCGGGCAGCGCGGGCTCGGTATGTTCGCGGTGCCGACTGCCGTCGAGGCGGACGTCGCTCGTCAGTACGAGGTGGAGCGGATCACGGTCCTGGAGGGAGTCAGAGAGGAGTACTACGCTATCTCTGTGGAGAGGCGCATCCGTAACCCGGCGGTAGCCGCGATTACGGGGGCGGCCCGCACAGGTCTCTTTGTAGAGAGCACCAATAAGCCCGCTGCCCGGGATTAGTAGGTAGCAGGGACCCCAGCGGGGCCCGCTACTGTGCATCGATGGGCCTCGGTCGGGCTAGGACTCAGCGTCCTCCGTCGGAGACGAAGAGTGCCCATCGGGCGCATCACTGCGTGGAGCCAGCGGAGGAGCGCCGAACTTGTTCGAAAGCAGTGCGCCGAGAGCGTCCACCTCGGGGCGTCTTGCCCTGCCCTCGAGCAGCACCGAGCAGCCCTTCAGCCCGAGCGGCGTGAACAGGTTCAGCACGAACATGGTGAAGATCAGCGCCGAGAAGGTGGGCGGGTCGATGGCGCCCTCGGTTAGAGCCAGTGAGGCGAGGATCATCGCCAACTCGGCACGCCCGCACATACCGACTCCCACGGTAAGGGCTTCACGCGCCGACAACCCCATGCGCAGCGCCATGCCCCCCGCGCTCGCGATCTGACCGACGATCACCCCCGTGGTCAGCAGTACCACAAACGCCACGCCGGAAGGGCTGATGTCGAAGGTGATGGAGAAGCCCAGCGACATGAAGAAGATCGGTCCCAAGAACGAGTACGCGATCCCGTAGGAGCGATCCGCGACGACCCGGACCAGGTTCGGGTGCGCCACTTTCTCCTCGAAGAACAAGCCGGCCAGATAGGCCCCCAGGATCATGTGCAGCCCGATGGCCTCGGCGAAGAGGCCTGCGGCGATGGCCACGAGCAGCACGAAGGTGAAGCCTTTGCCTCCCTCGCTTCGGAAGGGCAGCGTGAAGCGCGGGTACGCGAACTGACCGAGCAGCACGGCCAGGCCGAAGAAGCCCACTACCTTCACCAGAGTGGCGGCGATGTCCATGGGCTCGAACGACCCACCGGACAGCACCCCGACCACGAGGCCGAAGACCACGAGGGTGAGCAGGTCGTCGATCACGCAGCTCGCGACGATCACCCGGGCCACGTGGGTATCTGCCAGCCCCAGGTCCTGTAGGGTCTTCAACGTGATCACCACCGCGGTGGCGGTCATTGTGAGGCCTACGAACACGGCACCCACCGGATCCAGTCCGAACGCGGTCGCCACACCGAAGCTGACCCCGAACGGCACGATCGCACCCACCAGAGCAACTCCGAGCGAGCGCTTAAGCGCGCCGAAGAATGCGGTGGGCTGCGTCTCCACCCCGGCGTGGAACATGAGGAAGAAGATCCCGATCTCGGCTAGGAGCGTGATCGCCTCACTGGGCTCGATGAGGCCGAAGACGGCCGGTCCCACCAGCACCCCGACGATGAGTTCGCCCATGATCGTGGGCAGCCCCAGCGGGCGCAGAGTGATCGCGACCAGCCAGACGCCGGTCAGGAGGATCAGCAGATCGAGGGCGATGTCATGCATGCGGGGAATGTAGCACCGGGGTGGTCCCGGCTGCTGGAGGATCTTCGGTCGTGCCCGTACGAGGACCCGGAGATTCTAGAACGCGCTCGAGGCTACTCCTAAGAAGAAAAGAGCCAACAGCACCCCGACGGCGATCAGCCAACGCAGAGCCGCGGTGTAGAATCTGTACTCGCCCTGGCGGCGCTCGCTGAAGAGATAATCAACGTCATCGTGGATTCTGGACCCGAGCATCACTCAGGACTTCTGGTCAAGGTGCGTTAGTGCGTCATCACCGGGCCGCCAAAGCCGCGCGCGCCTCACCCCAGGGGCGTCCTCTCGCCGATCCGGTTGGCCTCCGCGCAGCTCCAGCTGAACGCGACCGGGCACTTCGAGGAAGATCTCCGCACGCTTGAGGAAGACCTCCAGCCGCCACCCTGACATGAGGGTGGGGGAGTGCCAGAAGAGCTCTGCGCGCCACGAAGACGCGCTCGCGCTCCAGGCCAGGTCCCGGCCCTCGAACGGGTACACGCGATCTCCATCAGCAAAGACCTTGAGCAGGGAGAGGTCGGTTCCCCGGACCGCTTCGAGGAGGTGAGCGACCACCTCGTCGGATGATGCTTTCTTCCGGAAGTGAACGGCGATGATCTGTTCACGAGGGGCTTTGTGGTAACGGGACTCAGACATGCTCATCACCTCCCTCATGCGGGCTCTGGTGGATCGTGTGTGCCAGATTCGCCATGCCTACAATCTCGCTTGAAGCGGAGGGCGAGAGAAATCGAAATATCAGCCGCTCTGCTATCGCTTTTGTGTATAGGGGATCGCTCCACGGCTCGCTCAGGTTCCTTCCAGCTATGAATCCCGGGCGTCGTGCTGATCGGTGTTGTTGGAGCCAACTGCGTTGTGGTGCCCGACTGTGCCGTGATTGTGCCGGTACGGTGGTGGGTTCGATTCCCACCCCCGGCACTTTGGTGTAAGAGTCCTCAATCCCTCGATCCGCTAATGCGTATAAGGCGACGGCCGTCGCTCCCAGACGTGTCGCAGCAGCCTGGTGGGGGCGCTCGGGCCTCTGAACTGCCACTGCCAAGAGGCCGTGAAAAGCATAGCCAGATTGGACAGACTCTGAGCGGGATGTTTGACCGTAAATGGCAGTAGGC
>JBDHFN010000253.1:0-70494 GCA_039590375.1 Gemmatimonadota bacterium | reverse complement strand
AACCAACTGCATCGTCGACGCGGCGTGCGCCTCGTCCTTGAGCGCCATCCATCTCGCCTCCCTCGAGCTCGAGGCGGGC
Source organism: Gemmatimonadota bacterium (assembly GCA_039590375.1). Taxonomy (GTDB): domain Bacteria; phylum Gemmatimonadota; class Gemmatimonadetes; order Longimicrobiales; family Gaopeijiaceae; genus UBA822. The sequence goes on along the minus strand of JBDHFN010000253.1, from coordinate 70,415 downwards.
CGGGCCGACATGGTCCTGAGCGGTGGACTCGACACGTTCAACGACATCTTCATGTACATGTGCTTCTCGAAGACCCCGGCGCTTTCGGAATCGGGAAACGCACAGCCGTTCAACCAGGATGCGGACGGGACGATTCTCGGCGAGGGTGTGGGCGTCGTGGCGCTCAAGCGCCTGGCGGACGCCGAGCGGGACGGCGATCGCATCTACGCAGTCATCAAAGGTCTCGGGTCTTCGAGCGACGGAAAGGGTCAGGCGGTTTACGCGCCTTCTCCCCAGGGTCAGGCACGGGCGCTGCGCGCCGCGTATCACAACGCGGGTGTGACGCCGGACACGATCGGGCTGGTCGAGGCCCACGGCACGGGCACCGTCGTGGGAGACGCCACCGAGGCACGCGGCCTTACCGCCGTCTACGAGGAGACCGGCCGCGAGGGATCGTGGTGCGCTTTGGGGTCCGTCAAGTCGATGATCGGGCACACCAAAGCGGCGGCGGGGGCCGCGGGGCTGATCAAGGCCGTGATGGCGCTCCATCACAAGATTCTTCCGCCCACGATCAAGGTCGAGACGCCCAATTCAGCCGTGACACCTGGGGAGACACCCTTCTACGTGAATACGGACAAGCGTCCGTGGCTACGGGAGAACGGTCATCCTCGTCGCGCGGGCGTGAGTGCTTTCGGCTTCGGCGGCAGCAACTTCCACTGCGTGGTCGAGGAGTACGAGTCGCGGTCGAGCACGGTGGATTGGGACGGCCGGGATCAGATCTTCGCCTTCTCGGCCGAAAGCCGCGAGGACCTCGTGTCGAGACTGAAGGACTTCGACGTGGGATCGGAGTGGGCGGGAATTCGGGGGCGGGCCGCTGAAACCAGGGAGGACTTCGATGCCTCCCACGAGGTCCGCTTGCTCATGGTGGTGGAGCGGGGCGGAGCGTCCCCGGCAGACCTCATCGGCCTGGCGCTGGCCCGGTTGGAAGAGCCCCAGGCCGCTTGGAGCTTACCGCAGGGAGTCTTCTTCGGATCCGGTTCGTCGACTGGGGGATGGGCTGCTTGTTTCCCCGGCCAGGGGGCCCAGTACCTGGGCATGCTGCGTGAGATCGTGTGCCGATTCCCGGTCGCGGCCGACGCGCTCGCCGACGCGGCCGAAGCCACCCCCGGACTGGCCGATAGCCTCTATCCGCACCCGGCCTTCGACGACGATTCCAGGGCCGCACAGGAAGCCGAGCTCAGAGCCACCCAGACCGCGCAGCCGGCCCTCGGCGCCGTGAGTCTCGGTGCCTTGCGCGTGCTCGAGCAGTTCGGACTCGCCCCCGATGCGACATGCGGGCACAGTTACGGCGAGTTGGTCGCCCTGTGCGCAGCGGGCCGCATCAGTCCCGCCGAACTGAACGAGCTTTCGCGCCTCCGGGGTGAGCTCATGGCCGCGGGCGAAGGCGATCAGGGCTCGATGATGGCAGTCGCCGCCGAGTCCGAGCGAGTCCGGACCCTCATCCAGAAGCACGATCTCGACCTGGTGATAGCAAACCACAATGCCCCGCGTCAGGTGGTTCTTTCAGGCGTGACGGACGAGATCGACCGGGCCAAGAGAGTTCTGTCCGACGAGGGCCTGCGCAGTAAGAAACTGCCCGTTTCAGCCGCATTCCATAGCGCTCTGGTGGCCGAGGCCGCGGCACCGTTCGCCGACGAGCTCAAGGGTGTGAAGCTGAGGAAGAGTGCGGTGCCGGTGTATGCGAACACGACCGGCAGGAAGTACCCGTCGACTCCTGCCGCGGCGCGAAAGGCGCTGTCCAAACAGTTGGTGTCGCCCGTGGATTTCGTGCAGTGCGTGAGAGCCATGTTCGACGACGGCATCCGCACGTTCGTCGAAGTCGGGCCCGGCCGCCGACTATCCGGACTGATCGGGGAGATTCTGGCCGGCGAGGAGATCACGGTCGTGGCGGTGGACGCCTCGTCCGGACAGCGCAGCGGCCTGGTCGATCTGGCCCGCATGCTGGCTCAGTTTGCGGCGGCCGGACACGCCGTCGCACTCGACCGGTGGGACGAGGGCGCCCTCGAGGCGTGGCGTCGCGAAACCGCCCGAGAAAAGCCCGCCCTGACCGTGAAGATCAGTGGAGCGAATCACGTGTCCGACCGCCCCAAACGTCCCCCGAGGGCCGCGGCACCGACAGCCGTATCGACGGCTGCAGATGCGGCCGCCACGGTGGCGTCCGACCCACAGGACCCGCAAGTGATCGCCGAGGCGTTGCGGGCGAGCCAGGCGAGCTTGGCTGCACTGATACGGCTTCAGGAACAGACGGCCGAAGTGCATCGACGCTTCCTGGAATCGCAGGAGCGGACCATCCAAGCCATCATCCAGCATCAGGGCCCGGCCGCCTCTGGTGACGTGATTGCCGCCGTGCCCACGGAGATCCCCGCACTACCGCTGGCGCCGGCAATGCCGGTTCCGACTGCGACACAGATGCCGCACGTCCGGGCCGAAACGCCTGTCGAGCCACGCGTGGAAACACCTGTCGAGGCCGTTGCGGGTGAGGTCGTTTCGGGTGTGGTCGAGGCGTTGCTCGAGGTGGTTTCCGAGAAGACCGGTTACCCGGAAGAGATGCTCGACCTCTCCATGGGCCTCGATGCCGACCTCGGAATCGATTCGATCAAACGAGTCGAAATTCTTTCGGCCCTGCAGGAGCGTCTTCCCGAAGCCCCAGCGATCACGCCCGAGCACCTCGGTGAGATTCAGACGCTCGGCCAGATCGTCGATTTCCTGGGTGGATCCGCGGAGGCCTCGTCGAGCGGCGGAAGCGGCTCGAACGGGACTGGCGGATCCGCTGCGAACGACGCGGTCGCGGAGACGGTGAACAGTGTGATCGAGGAACCGACCCACGGTGTCGTCGTGGAACCGGTGAACGGCGTCGTCGCGGAAACGGCGAGCGGTGGCGACGGCGCGCCGGACATCGCTGAGGTCCTACTAGACGTCGTGGCCGAAAAGACCGGTTACCCGGTGGACATGCTGGACGTCTCGATGAACCTGGACGCCGACCTCGGCATCGATTCCATCAAGCGGGTCGAGATCCTGTCCGCCCTTCAGGAGGCGCTTCCAGCGGCTCCCGTCGTGGCCCCCGATCAACTGGGGGAGTTGCGAACGCTCAGCCAGATCGTCGAGCTGCTGTCCTCCGAGGCCGCGTCCATCGCGGCCACTCCTTCGCCCGATCCTGTCGAGGACCCGGTGGAGGACGGCGCGGAGCGTGTGATCCCCGAGGTCGCCATCCGCGACGGTGTCGACCGTTTCATCCCCACCCTCCACCCCATTCAGGGCACGGGTGACCCCATCGGGTTGCCGGCGGGTTCCAAGATCTGGGTGACGAAGAGTGGTGATGTGCTATCGGGCCAGATTGTCGAGGAGTTGAGCGCTCAAGGATTCGCGGCGGAAGAGATCGAATTCAGCGAAAATGGACACGACCCGCCCGATGAACTGGCTGGACTCATCGTGGTGGTGCCCCCGCAGGTCACCGACGAGGACATCCTTTTCGGCTTCGGACGGATGCGGGCGATGGCACCCGTTCTCCGCCGGGCGGCGCTGCAGGGTGGCGCTCTGCTTTGCAGCGTGACGGCCCTCGGCGGCGGCTTCGCGCTCGACGCGCCCCCGCCCGATGATGTGGACCCCACCGGCGGTGCTTGGGGAGGGATGTTGAAGACGGCGGCTGCGGAATGGACCGACGTCAACTGTCGGACGATCGACGTCGATCCGGCCCGTGAGGGTCTCGCTGCCGAGATCGTGCGACATGCGCTTTCCCAAGGACCCCTGGAGATCGGCCTGGGTCCGGACGGGCCCAGAACCGTGGTCCTGGAGCGCCGAGCGGTCGAGCCCGCAGGGGGAGGCACGTTCCCCGGCTCGGACGACACGGTGTTGATCACCGGAGGAGCGCGTGGTGTGACCGCCGAGGTCGCGGTCGCGATGGCCGAGGCAGGACAGCCACGGCTCATCCTCATGGGCCGGAGTCCCGAGCCCGAGAAGGAACCCGATTGGCTCATCGGACTCAACAGCGAGGCCGAAATCAAACGAGCGATTCTGACCCACGTGGGTCCGAGCATCACGCCGCAAGAAGTGCAGGCCGAGTTCAACCGCATCCGCGCAGGCAGGGAGATCCGACGCACGATCGAGCGTATCTCCCAGGCCGGTTCCGAGGTCGCATACCGTTCCACCGACGTGCGAGACGCCGACGCGGTTGGCCAGACCATCGCTCCGCTCACCAAGAAATACGGGCCAATCACGGGGCTCGTGCATGGAGCCGGCGTCCTGGCCGACCGAAACATCGAAGACAAGAGCGACGAAGACTTCGCGCGCGTCTACGACACCAAGGTGAGCGGGCTCCGCTCGGTGCTGAAGGCCATCGGCGAGAGTCCCCTCAAGGCGATGGTGCTGTTCTCGTCTTCGACCGCGCGGTTCGGACGCCGGGGACAGGTCGATTACGCCGCGGGGAACGAGGTCATGAACAAGGTGGCGCGGGCGGAGGCGGCGCGAAGGGACGAATGCCGCGTCGTATCGGTCAATTGGGGTCCCTGGGACGGAGGAATGGTGACTCCTGGACTGAGGACCATCTTCTCCGATGAGGGAATCGAGGTAATCGGCATGCGCGCTGGTGCCAAATACCTCCTGGACGAGATCGCCGACACGGATGGTCCGGCGGAGGTTCTGGTTCTCGGGAGCGGATCGCGGATTCCCGAGGTCGGACCGCCCAAGGCCCCGGGGGAAAACGGAGTCGCTGCCTACGCGAACGACTCGGGCAAGAACGGGCAAGGAGCGACCGGGCACGGGGTCAATGCAACGGAAGATGGCGCAAAGGAGAATGGCGCCGCCGAGGCATCCTTCGCGGAATTACCCACCGTGTTCGAGCGTACCATCAACACGGACACACATGAATTCATGACGTCGCACGTGCTCGACGGCCGTGCGGTGCTTCCGGCGGCAATGATACTCGAATGGTTGGCCCACGGTGCGCTCCACGGAAACCCGGGACTGCGCTTCGTCGGGGTCGACGATCTGCGAGTCTTCAAAGGGGTCCTCCTTCACCCCAACGAGTCCCTGCGAGTTCGTGTCTGTGCGGACAAGGCACAAAAGCGGGGTGACGAATTCCATGTGGTGGCAGAATTGTGCAGTGGGGGCAGCAACGGCCGTCGGGTTCTGCACGCGCGAGCCGATGTCGTGTTGGCCGCGACGCCGCCGGATGCCGGCACGGCGAGGGTCTCTGGCGACATGCCGGCCCTCGATCGGTCGATCGAGACCATCTACGCCGAGACCCTCTTCCATGGCCCCGCCATGCACGGACTGCTGGGCGTCGAGGGTTGCGGGGAGGCGGGGGTGGTGGCGCGTTGCCGGGTGGCTCCGCCGCCGCAGGACTGGATGGAGGAGCCCGTTCGAAGCCGATGGATCGCGGATCCGCTCGTCCTCGACAGTGGGCTTCAGGCGATGATCGTCTGGACGTCAGACCGTGTGGGCCAAGTCTCGTTGCCGACGCGGTTCACGCGCTACCGCCAGTTCGTGCCCTCGTTCCCCAGTGCGGGGGCGCGCATAGTCATCGACGTGCACGAGCGGACGAACGGCAAGGTCGTTTCCGATATCGAATGGATTGGTGATGACGGGGATTTACTGGCCCGCCTCGAGGGCTACGAAGCGGTGGTGGACTCTTCCTTGAGCAAGGCGTTCCGTCACAACCGACTCGACGAGAGCGCACCGAAGAGGGCGTAATCAGCATGCCCGAGCCGATTGCCATCGTCGGACTCGGAGGAGTGCTTCCCGGCGCCGCAACGCTCGACGAGTTCTGGAGGGTTGTCGAGGCGGGCGTGGACACGGCCTCCGATCCACCTCCCGGTCGCTGGTGCCTCGATCTCGAGCGCGCCTACTCGAAAGACCAGGCACAGCCCGATCGTGTCCACGCTCGCCGCGCCTGCTTCGTGCGCGATTTCGAGTTCGACACCCACGGACTCGACCTTCCCTTCGAGTTGGTCGAATCTCTCGATCCCATGGTGCACCTCGCGCTCCACGCGGGACGGCAGGCTTGGCGAGATTCGGTGACGGAGGCCGTCGATCCTGCACGCGTTGGCGTGATGCTGGGCAACATCGTCCTTCCCACCGCATCTGCCTCGGCGATGGCGGACTGGATTCTCGGACGGCGCTTCGAGCGAGAGCTGTTCAGGGCGGCGGGTGTGCCCATGCCCCCTGAGACCCGGGCGCCCGTGGCCACGATCAACCGATGGGTCGCGGGCCTCCCGGCGGCGATGCTGGCCAGGGGATTGGGATTCGGGGGTGATCGATTCTGCATCGACGCCGCGTGTTCATCATCGCTCTTCGCGGTGGAGCTCGCCGTGGACGCCCTGCGGAAGGGCCGCCTCGACGCCGTGCTCGCCGGCGGGCTGTCGCGACCGGATTCGCTCTACACGCAGATGGGCTTCTCGCAGCTGCTCGCCGTCTCTCCCACCGGCCGGTGCTCTCCGTTCGACCGAAAGAGCGATGGCTTGGTGGTGGGCGAGGGTGCGGGTGTGCTCGTTCTGAAGCGGCTGTCGGACGCGCGGCGGCACGGCGACCGAATCCGCGCGGTCATACACTCCGTTGGCCTTTCCAACGACGTCGAGGGCAGCCTCCTCGCTCCCAGCCGAGAGGGCCAGCTGCGAGCCATGCGGGGAGCCTACAGAGCCGCCGGCTGGACGCCGAGCCAGGTGGACATGGTCGAATGCCATGCGACGGGCACGCCGGTCGGGGATTCCGTCGAATTCGCGAGCCTTCAGGCACTCTGGACGGATGAGACGTACGAACCGGGCCAGTGCGTGATCGGGTCGGCCAAGTCGAATACCGGCCATCTGCTCACAGGAGCGGGAGCTGTGGGCCTCCTGAAGACGGTGCTGGCGATGGAGAATCGGGTTCTCCCACCCACCGCTAACTTCGAGGAGCCGGGGGACAAGATCGATCTGGATGGAAGCGCCTTTCGTGTGCTCGGCACCGCCGATCAATGGGAGTCCCCGTCCGAGCATCCTCGACGGGCCGCCGTCAGCGGATTCGGATTCGGAGGGACCAACGCTCATGTCCTTCTCGAGGAGCCGACGGAACCGGCCCGAGGACGCTCAGCCGTCAGTGTCACGGAGCCGCCTCACACGACCGAGGCCGCGGACGTGGCCATCGTCGGCGTGGGAGCCCGGGTGGGACCGTGGAAGAACGCCGCCGAGGTCGCAGACCGGTTGATGGGCCGGGGCGAGGATCATCCCGCCCGCGCCAAGGTCAACCATTGGGGCCTTCCAGACGCTCCCGTCGGGTGGTTCATCGAGGAGCTCGAAATTCCGATCGGTCGCTTCAAGATCCCGCCTCGCGAGATCGAAGAGGCCCTTCCCCAGCAGTTGCTCATGCTTCAGACGGCGGAGCAAGCCATCGCCGACGCCGACCTCAGCGAGGTCGACCGCCTCAGGACGGGCGTTTTCATTGGGGTCGAGCTCGACCTCAACACCACCAACTACCACCTGCGGTGGGCCGTGCGGTCACGTGCCGCCGACTGGGCGGAACGACTCGGGCGTACGCCCAACGGAGAGGAATTCGACCGGTGGGTGGACGAACTGTGCGATGCGCTAACGCCCGCGCTCAACGCAAACCGTACCATCGGCGGGCTCGGCTCGATCGCGGCCAGCCGTGTGGCTCGAGAGTTCGGACTGGGCGGACCCAGCTACGTGATATCGAGCGAAGAGACCTCGGGCCTCTCCGCCCTCCACGCCGCGTCTCGCGCGCTGCAACAGGGACGTATCGATTGCGCGGTGGTGGGAGCGGTCGACGTGGCGGGCGACGTGCGCGCCATGATCTCGCTCGAAAGCACGGACGGATCTACCACACCGAGCGACGGTGCCGTCGCACTCGTGCTGAAGCGCCAAGCGGACGCGGAGCGTGACGGTGACCGCGTGTACGGCATCGTCCGCGCGATCGGGAGCGCCGGTGGAGTTTCAAGCGCACCCGATGCGGATTCTGCCGATCTCAACGGCTCGATCGCAGAGGCGATTCGAAGAAGCTGTGAGGACGCCGAGATCTCCTCTGGAGACATCCCGTACGTCGAGGCGCACGGAAGCGGAGTCGCGGGACGGGACCGAGCGGAAGTGACCGCGCTGTCCCGAGCGTTCCGCCCGGACACAGTGCTCGGTCGTACGAAGGCCCATGTGGGGCACACGGGGGCCGCGGCCGGCCTCATATCCGTGCTGGGTGCTACGCTTTCGCTCTACCGGCAGGTCCTGCCCGCCGCCCCGCCCACCCCTTCGAACGCGGGCGCCGGTGGTCTCACCGTGCTGGACGGCCCCACACCCTGGGTCCGTGACCGCATCGAGGGGCCGCGTCGGGCCGGTGTCCTCGCGATCTCACGTGGCGGCTCGTGCTCTCACGTGATCCTGGAGGAGCCTGGGGCCCCCCCGCCCAGTTGGCCGGGCAATCTTCCACTGAGCGAGGGGCTCTTCGTCGTCGAGGGAGACGACGCCGAGGAAATCGTGACGGGTCTGCGAAGCCTCACGGAGCGGGCGACCGGTGCCACGGCACCGGCGGCGATCGGTGTCGCGGCGATGCACGGTCCCGCGGCGATTCATGGTCTCGCGAGGGAGTGGTGGCTGGACCAACGCAGTCGTCCCGATGCTCAGCTCGCCATCGCCTTGATCGCGCGGGACGCCGAAGAGCTCGGGGCCCTGGCCAAGTCCGCCGCGGACCAGCTCGAGCGGGGAGACGACCCATCGGATCGGAGCGCTGGCCGCGTGTTCTTCGCGCGCGACCCCCTCGGACCCAAGGGGGAATTGGCCTTCGTGTACCCCGGTTCAGGAAGCCAATACACCGGCATGGGACGCGAACTCGGCCTGCAATGGCCCGAGATCCTGCGTGCTCAGGACCGCGCGAACGAACGGTTGAGATCGCAGCTGAGGGCCTCCGAGATCTGGGGAAGCGCTTCGGACACGGCGGACGCCAGGACGGTCATTCTCTCCCAGGTCGCTCTCGGCACGATCGCGACGGACCTCATGGCCGGTTTCGGCGTCCGTCCCCAGGCGGTGGTAGGCTACTCCCTCGGTGAGACGGCCGGACTCTTCTCGCTGGGCGCCTGGCACGAACGGGACGAAATGCTTCGACGCGTGACGGACAGCGAGTTGTTTGTCAGCGACTTGACCGGACGCTGCAACGCCGCACGAAGGGCCTGGGGGGTCCCGGAGGATGCCGCGGTGGAGTGGAGCGTGGGCGTGATCGAGGCACCCGCTGACGCGGCACGTGAGGTCATTTCGGAGCTCGACCGAGTCTACCTGCTCATCATCAACACTCCGGACGAGTGCGTGATCGGCGGTGACCCGTCGGAGGTGCAGAGGGCCGTCGACATACTCGGATGTCCCTTCCACCCCCTGGAGGGCGTCACCACGGTCCATTGCGAGGTCGCCAACGAGGTAGCGGAGGAATACCGCGACCTGCATCTGTTGGACACACGCCCGCCGGAGGACACGCGTTTCTACAGCGGAGCCTGGGGCGAGGCCTATGCGGTGGATCGGGACCGGGCGGCAGACTCCCTCCTGGCCCAGGCGATCGAAGGGGTGGACTTCCCGAAGACCGTGCGCCAAGCGTACGAAGATGGCGTGAGGATCTTCCTGGAGATGGGCCCGGGCGGATCGTGCGCCCGGATGATCCACAAGATCCTCGACGGTGTTCCGTTCCGAGCGCGCTCGATCTCTTCTTCCACCCAGGATGAGCCCTCCGCCGTCCTCCGGGCCCTCGGAATGCTCGCCGCCGAGCGCGTCCGGGTGGATTTGTCTCAGCTCTACCAGGAGGACAAGCAGGTGGAGGACGAGTCCGGCCCCGTCACGCGGGTCACCGTCGGGCAGGCGGGTTTCGGGGCCTTGCCCGTCGCTCCGAGCGATCCTTCCCCAGCCCCTCTTACAGAGGATCCGGGGGCGATGCCCTTAGGCGTAGGAGTAATGCCTCTCAGCACCGAGATCCCACCGATGGACTTGGGACTGGTCTCGTCTGAACTGGGCGAAGCCGTCCGAGCCGCCGAGACCACCATTCAGGCCCACGAAGCCTATCTGCGGGCCGCACAACGGACGCAGGAGCTCGCTCTGGGCGAATACTCCAGGCAACAAGAACTGGTTCGGGCCCTCTCGGGCGGTGGCACAGCCGTGGCGCCCATGCGCCAGTCCTCCGCTCCGACGATCGCGATGGATCGGGGCCAGCTCATGGAGTTCGCGATCGGGTCGATCGGCAGGGCCCTCGGAGAGCGCTTCGCTCACGTCGACGCTCACCCGACCCGGGTGCGTCTTCCGGACGAGCCGCTCATGCTCGTCGACCGCGTCACGACGATCGAGGCGGAGCCGCAATCGATGACGTCCGGGCGTATCGTCACCGAGCACGACGTTCTCGAGGACGGATGGTATCTCGACGGCGGGCGACTCCCAACGTGCGTCGCAGTGGAGGCCGGCCAAGCCGACCTTCTTCTCTCCGGCTACCTCGGGATCGACTCACAGACCAAGGGCCTGGCCGTCTATCGCCTTCTCGACGCGGTGGTCAGCTTCCACTCCGAACTTCCACACCCCGGAAAGGTCGTTGAGTACGATATCCGGATTCTCCGGTTCTTCCGGCAGGGCGATACCTGGCTCTTCCGTTTCCAGTTCGACTCCACCGTCGACGGCCGGCCCCTCCTGACCATGCGCGAGGGAACTGCGGGCTTCTTCACTCAGAGTGAACTCGACGCAGGCAAAGGGATCGTACGGAGCGCCATCGACGAGCAGGAAGTGGTCGGAACCCGCCCCGACGATTGGCGGGAGCTGGTGTCGATGGGGAAGGAGCCCCCCGATGAAGAACGCCTGGCGGCTCTTCGTGCTGGAGACCTGGTCGGCGCGTTCGGGGAAGACTTCTCGGGTCTGGGAGTCACACGGCCGCTCACCATCCCGGGAGGACGCATGCGGCTGGTCCACCGCGTCACCGAGCTCGATCCCCAGGGGGGCCGTTACGGGATCGGCAGTATCGTGGCGGAAGCCGATATTCAACCGGATGACTGGTTCCTGACGTGCCACTTCTCCGACGACCAGGTGATGCCGGGCACGCTGATGTACGAATGCTGCCTGCATACGCTCCGAATCTTCCTCCTGCGCATGGGTTGGATCGCGGAGGCCGAGGGCGCGACGTGGCAGCCGGTCGAGGGGGCCAAGAGCCGGCTCCGGTGCAGAGGGCAGGTGCTCGCCTCCACGAAGAAGGTCACTTACGAGATCCATTTGCGTGAGCTGGGCTATCGGCCGGAGCCGTACGCGTTGGCCGACGCGCTCATGTACGCCGACGGAAGACCGATCGTCGAAATCCGCGACATGTCCGTCCGTCTCACCGGTACCGACCGAGAGAGGCTCGAGGAGCTGTGGGCGCGCCGAACCCCGGGTCGCAGAGCAGCCCCCGCGCTCGCCGAGTCCTCGACAGACGAGGCCTCGACAGGCGAAGCCCTGCTCTCCGAGTCCGACAGCCCGATCCTCTACGACAAGAACAGCATCTTGGCGTTCGCCAGTGGAAAGCCCTCCGAGGCCTACGGAGCACCGTACCGAGTCTTCGACGAAGGAGAGCGTCGCATCGCGCGGCTGCCCCGGCCGCCGTACCAGTTCCTGGATCGGATCTCGGCGGTCGAGGGCGAGCCTTTCGTGATGAAAGCGGGCGCGAGCGCCATCGCGCACTTCGACGTGCGTCCGGATCACTGGTACTTCGAGAGCAATCGCCAACTCGAAATGCCGTTTGCGGTCCTCAACGAAGTCGCGCTCCAGCCGTGCGGATGGATGGCGGCCTACGTGGGCTCGGCCCTGGCGTCCGAGAACGACTTGCGATTCCGCAATCTCGGTGGGGAGGCGATCCAGCTTGCACGCCTGACGGCCGCCGAGGACGTTATCACGACGCGGGTGAACCTGACCAGCGTGTCGGCATCGGGCGGCATGATCATCCAGCATTACACCATGGCCCTAGAGAGTGAGCGCCTCGGGCCGCTCTACCAGGGCTCGACCCACTTCGGGTTCTTCTCCGACCAGGCCCTGACGGATCAGGTCGGCCTCCGCGACGCGCCGATCCACGAGCCCACCCCCGCGGAGAGGGTCGGAGGCCGTAGCCTGGTGATGCCGCACACCGCTCCCTTCCCCGATCCACGGCTCCGCATGGTCGATCAGATCGATCTCTTGGTGGCCGACGGCGGCGCCCACGGACTCGGGTGGGTTCACGGCTCCATCGCGGTCGATCCGAGTGCTTGGTTCTTCGAGGCTCACTTCTACCAGGATCCCGTCTGGCCTGGCTCGTTGGGCCTCGAAGCATTCATTCAATTACTCAAGGTCTACGCCGTGGACCGATGGGACCTGGGAGAGAGCACGGAGTTCGCGACGATGGTCGGTGGCTCTGGGAGTGAGACGACCGGGAGTGCGATGGCCGGGGGTACGATGGCCAGGGATGCGATGGCCGGGGGCGAGATGGCCGGTAGCGAGACGACCGCCGGAGACCGGCACCGCTGGACGTACCGCGGACAGATCGTCCCGGGTTGCGGGCGGGTAGAGGTGTTCGCCAGCATCACGGACGTGGACGACGTCCACAAGCGTGTGCGAGCCGACGGATTCCTGATGGTGGACGGCCGGCCGATCTACGCGATGAACGATTTTAGCCTGGGTGTGATCGCTTGAGATATACACGAGTTGTCATCGACAGCTTCGGCTACGAATTGGCCCCGTGCGTGGTCACGTCCGACGAATTGGAGGCCCGGCTCGCCCCGGTCTATCAGAAGCTGCATGTCCAACCGGGACAACTCTTTCAGATGACCGGCATTCAGGAGCGCCGCTACTGGGAGCCGGGTTACACGGTGTCCCAGGGGGCTACAGCCGCGGCAGAGCACGCGCTCCGCGACTCACGCGTGCCAGCCGGCGCCCTCGACACGTTGATCTACGCAGGCGTGTGCCGTGAGCACTTCGAGCCCGCCACGGCGTGTCACGTCGCGGCCGGCCTCCAGCGCGACGGCCACCAGATCGACCCGTCGGCGCACGTCTACGACGTCAGCAACGCCTGCCTCGGCGTGTTGAACGGCATGCTGGACATCGCCAACCGAATCGAATTGGGGCAAATCCGCGCGGGAATGGTGGTCAGTTGCGAGACCGCGCGGGACATCGTCGACACCACGATCAAGCGGTTGTCGAATAATCCGGTGATGGAGGAGTTCAGGACCGCCATCGCCACGCTTACGGGTGGGTCGGCCGCGGTGGCCGTGATTCTGAGTGACGGGTCGTTCGGGGAATCCGACCGCCGACGTCTCCGTGGGGCAGTGGTCGAAAACGCGCCCGAACATCACCTGCTTTGCCGATGGGGCTTGGAAGCTCATCCCGATGGACAGGCGAACGGAACCGAGGCCAGCCTCAGAGAGTTCGCCAGCACCGACGCCGCAGCGGTCCTCGAGCACGGCGTCGCCCTCGGGGCGCGAACGTGGGACAAGTTCCTGGCGGAGATGGAGTGGCCCGTCCAGGACGTGGACCGCACCGTGTGCCACCAGGTGGGTTCGGCCCATCGGGATGTCATGCTCCGCACCATGGGTCTGTCCCCAGAACAGGACTTCGTGACCTATGAGTACCTCGGAAACACCGGGACGGCGGCCCTGCCCGTCGCCACGGCGTTGGCACACGAACGCGGGTTCCTGGGACCCGGGCACCGCGTGGGACTCCTCGGCATCGGGAGTGGTCTCAACTGCATGATGCTCGGAGTGGACTGGTGAGGGGAATGGACTGGTGAGCGGTCTTTATCCCTTCGATCCGCACTACATCGAGGTCGGTAATCGCCCGGGGGGCCACCGAAGCTCCGAGGGCCGGGGCCATCGCATGCACTATGTGGACGAAGGCCAGGGAGACCCGATCCTCATGGTCCATGGGAACCCGAGTTGGTCCTTCTTCTACCGGGATCTGATCGGGGACCTGAAGTCCAGTCACCGGGTGATTGCTCCGGATCACATCGGGTGCGGGCGCTCCGACAAGCCCGACGACGATCAGTACGATTACACGTTGTCGTCGCGCGTGGCGGACTTGGGCGCGCTGGTCGACGCCCTCGACCTTCGCAACATCACCCTGGTCGTGCACGACTGGGGCGGCATGATCGGCATGGCCTGGGCGACTCGACACCCCGATCGGATCGCAAGATTGGTCGTCATGAACACCGCCGCCTTCCCTCTGCCGGCCAGCAAGGCGCTGCCAACTTCACTCACGCTAGCCCGTACTCCGGGGATCGGTGCCCTGCTCGTCCGCGGCGCCAACGCTTTCTCCCGTGGGGCCGTACGCTACTGCGTGACGCGCCGGCCGATGTCCAAAGCGGTGGCGGCAGGTTACCTGGAGCCGTACGACAGCTGGCCCCATCGCATCGCCGTGCATCGTTTCGTGCAGGACATTCCGCTCGAAGAAGGCGATCGGGCCTATCCAATCGTGCAGGAGACGGCGGAGACTCTCAGCCGCCTGGCCGACAAGCCCATGTTGATTTGCTGGGGCGTTAAGGACTTCGTCTTCGACCAACATTTCCTGGACGAGTGGGTCCGGCGTTTCCCGAGTGCCGACGTCCATCGCTTCGAGGACAGCGGTCACTACGTCCTGGAGGACGCCGCGGACGAAATCATCCCGCTCGTGCGTGAATTTGTGCACGATCATCCCGAAGCCCCGCCGGCGGACCGGTCGGCATGAACGGGGCTGGGGCCGGTCCGATGCCGGGATCCGAGCCTCCTGTCGGGCCTGACGCGATCGAAGCGCGCGCGCCCGATCACACCAATGTCGCCGCGTTCCTGGCCGATCTGGCACGGGGTCAACCGGACGCTCTTGCGGTGGCCGTCTCCCAGGGGCGAAACCCGGATGGATCGGCCCGCTATGCCGAGCTGAGCGCCCTCGAGTTGCATCGCCGCTCCGATCGCATCGCCCACGCGCTCGTGGGTGTCGGAATCGGCGCGGGTGTTCGAACCGTCCTGATGGTGGAGCCCAGCCTGGACTTCTTCACCTTGACCTTCGCGATGCTCAAGGTCGGAGCGATCCCGGTCATGGTGGATCCGGGCATGGGCATCAAGAACTTGGGCCAGTGTCTCATTGAAGCGGAGCCAGAGGCCTTCATCGGCGTCCCCAAGGCCCAAGCGGCGAGGGTCCTCCTCGGTTGGGCGAGACAGACCGTCAAAACCAAGGTGACCGTAGGGCGCCGGTTCTTCTGGGGAGGCCACACCCTGAGCGGGTTGGAGGCGAGGGCGACGAGCGACCCCTTCCCGATCCTGGAGCCGGACCCCGGCCAAACTGCTGCCATCCTGTTCACGAGCGGGAGTACCGGGGTGCCCAAGGGGGTCGTCACCCCCTTCCGGGTCTTCGCGGCGCAAGTGAAGGCGCTCAGAGAGGTATACGGCATCCGGCCGGGGGAGCGTGACCTGGCGACCTTCCCTCTGTTCGCTCTGTTCGGTCCGGCCCTCGGCATGGCCTCGGTGGTCCCCGACATGGACGCGAGCCAACCGGCCAAGGCCGACCCGGCGCGCCTCTTCGAGGCCTTCCAGGACTACGCATGCACCAATCTGTTCGCCTCGCCGGCTCTCATCGACAAGCTGGGGCGTTACTGTGCCGATCAGGGCCTGGAGCTGGCATCGCTTCGTCGAGCCATCTCCGCCGGGGCGCCGGCGTCGAACGCGGCACTCGAAAGATTCCAGCGGTGTCTTCCCGACGGAATCGAGGTCCTCAACTCCTATGGAGCCACAGAGGCCCTGCCGGTGGCTTTTCTCGGAAGCCGGACCATTCTGAGAGAGACACGACGGCTCACGGACCAGGGCGGCGGCGTGTGCGTGGGGCACCCCATTCCCGGGATGGACGTGCGCATCGTGCCGATCCATGATCAATCGATCGAGACATGGACCGACGACCTCGCGCTCCCCCAAGGCGAGATCGGCGAGATCGTCGTGCGTGGGGCCGTCGTGACGCCGTCCTACTACGCACGGCCCCAAGCGACCAAGCTCGCGAAGATTCACTCGGACCACGGCGACGTCTGGCACCGCATGGGCGATGTCGGCTACTTCGACGATCAGGGCCGGCTCTGGATGTGCGGCCGCAAGGGTCACCGCGTCGACGCCGAAACGGGGCCCATGTACACGATTCCATGTGAGGCCGTGTTCAACACCCATCCGGCAGTGCGACGAAGCGCTCTCGTGGGCATCAGCACGCCCGGGGGTCATAGAACGCCGGTGCTCTGCGTCGAACGGGCCCAAGAGGCTGCGATCGAAGAAGGGCGTCTCACCGAGGAGTTGCTGGAGATCGCCCGGAGCCACGAACACACGCGGCCGATCGAAACCGTGCTCTACCATCCCTCCTTCCCCGTCGACGTCCGCCACAACGCGAAGATCTTCAGGGAGAAGCTGGCGGTGTGGGCTGGCAAGCAGTTGCCGGCCCGAGTGGCCGACGCCGAACCGTACCACGTGGCGGAGGACCACGTATGAAGGCGCTCGTGACCGGAGCAGGCGGCTTCCTGGGCGGAGCCATCGCCCGAAGCCTGCGAGACCGGGGAGACGACGTCAGGGGCTTTTCCCGCGCTGCGCACCCGGAGTTGGCCGGCGACGGCATCGAACACCACCGGGGAGATCTCGCCGACCGCGAAGCCGTGAAGGCCGCTACGCATGGGGCGGACGTCGTCTTCCACGCCGCGGCAAAGGTATCGGCGGGAGGCCGGCATGCCGACTTCTATGCGACCAACGTCACGGGCACCGAAAATGTGATTGCGGCCTGTCGGGAGTGCGGCGTGCCGGCCCTGGTCTACACTTCCACACCGAGCGTGGTCTCGGGGCTCACGGATCTGGACGGCGTGGACGAGTCGGTCGGTTACCCCACGCATTACGAGTCGGAGTACGGTCAGACCAAGGCGGAAGCCGAGCGGCTCGTCCTCTCGGCCGCGTCCGAGGGGCTCATGACGGTCGCTCTCCGACCGCCGCTCATCTGGGGTCCTGGTGACACGTCCTTCCTCCCTCGCGTGGTCGAGCGCGGAAGGAGCGGCGCGCTCCGACGCATCAAGGGACCGCGCAAGCTGCAGGATATCACCTATATCGATGACGCGGTGCAGGCCCATCTGCTCGCTGCGGACCGACTTCTCGGCGGAGGAGAACTAGCCCGGCAAATCAGTGGCCGAACCTACTTCGTGAGTTCCGGTGAACCCGTCGAAGTGTGGGACTTCGTGAACGCGTTACTCGAGGCCGCAGGCACCTCGCCTATCCGCAAGAGCGTGTCGCTCCGAACCGCGCTCTTGATGGGCTGGGCCTTTGAGAAAGCCCATGCGCTCTCGGGGTCCGACGGCGACCCTCGCATGAATCGCTGGATGGTGCGCCAGCTCACCAACGCACGCTGGTTCGACATCGGCGCCGCACGGCGGGATCTCGGATACGAGCCGCGGGTGCCGCTGGAGGAGGGGATGCTGCGCCTGAAGGCATGGCTGGACGGGCAGGATGGGCCAAGGGGCCCGGAGGGGCAGGACGGGCTGGACCGCGAGCAAACCCCACATGCCTGAGCCTTGGCGTCCGGCACAGGAGTGGCAACCGGCCGCCGACAGCGTCATCGACGTCTGGCGCTTCGATCTCGAGGTCCAGGACGACGACTGGACGATCCTCACTCCTGAAGAGGCACAGACCGTCCGGCGCATTGTCGTGGACGAGAAGCGGGACCGGAAGGCCTCTGCGCGGGCGCACCTGCGCCGCATACTGGCCCGCTACGTGAGCGTCCGCCCCGAGGACCTGAGGTTCGCCTACGGAGAGCACGGAAAGCCGATGCTCGCTGAGCTCGACGAGCCCCGATTCAACCTGTCCGACTCGGGGGCGAAAGGGCTCACGGCGGTGTGCTCGGGGACCCGCATCGGCGTCGACATCGAGTTCGCGCGGGAGGGGCGATCATTCACCGATATCGCGGATCGCTTCTTCGCCAAAGCCGAGAGCACCGCCCTGAGAGCGCTCCCGTCCGGAGATCGCCGAGCCGCATTCTACAGAGCCTGGACTAGGAAGGAAGCCTACCTGAAAGCCTGGGGCACGGGCCTGAGCTTCGCCTCGAGTCGCTTCACGCTCGACTTCATCGGAGAGGGTCCGGGACGCCTCCTGGCCACAGAGATGCCGGAGGACGACGTGTCCCGCTGGCACTTCCGCAACGTCGAGTTGGGCCCGGACTACACGGGAGCGATCTGCTTCGAGGGCGCCGACCGTCCGATTCGGTGGTGGACCATCTAGATCACACCCCCGCGGCGATCACTCCAAGAAGATCTCGAGACGAGGGCAGGACCTGGCCGAACCGACTCTACCCACCCCCTATTGCCCAGGTCACCAACAGGATCAACCCAACCAGAATCATGGCCCCACCACTCAGCCTGCCAGGGAGTGCCGAGTCAGGGAGTGGGATCACCTTCTCCGCAAAGACGAACGTCGCGATGGCCGCGATCCAGAGCAGGTTCATCACGCCTCCGACGAACAGGAGCCCCATCAACACCCAACAGCACCCCACGCAGAAGGCCCCATGCTCCAGTCCCATCCGAAATGCGCCGGTCATTCCGGCGCGCCAGTGCGTGGCAAGGAAGTGCGCGGGTGAGCGGCAGTGGTTCAAGCACGCACGCTTGAAAGGCGTGATTTGGTATGCGCCCGCGGCGATCAAGAGACCCGACCCGATGGCGGGACTGGTCGTCACCATCATGGGAGACAACAGGGCCGCTTGATCGAGGCCCCATTGCGCCAGGGTCGCGACCACGCAGAACAGAGTCCAGAGAGCGATGTATCCCGACACGAACACGACAGTGGGTGGGACCACCGTCTGGTCACGCGCCGCCTTGCGAGCGATGGCCGCGTACATCATGACCGTGGGCGCGGCACTCGGTACCATCATCCCCACCATCATGATCGCCCACATCAAGAAGATCAGCACGAAGTCGGCCACCGCCCAAGGGCGGACCTGCATCGCAGCCATGGGGCCAGCCGAGCCCGTCATCCCGTCGGCGAGTCGAAAGAGGTAGGCCAGCGTCGTTGCCCCCACCAACGCGGACACGACTCCCAAGCGATCGAGCCTGGGGATCGATCGCCATGCGCGCACCTCAGGGCGAGTGGTCATCGCTCCGATCCTTTCCGGACCGCCCTACCGGACGGCCCTACCGGATCACGCCGTCCTGATTCAGGTGCATGATATTGAACTGGCCGTAGCTGTCCGTCAGCTCCAGCTCGATGCCGCCCGTCAACTTCGACGACCCCGACCCCATCTCGGCAACCGTGTACTCGAACCCATTGGGCAGCTCGATACGGGCCCTTTGCGCGATCGGTGAGCCCGTGGACTCCACGAGCCCAGGCACGCTCACGCGAGCCGTGCGTGCGTCGATGTCGATGTCGAGATCGATCGGTGCGTACAACGTCTCCAGGACCTCGGACACCATACTGTTGTAGACGGAGTAATGGGTCGCACCCGGCGTCGTGTCCTCGCCATGGAGAATCTTGCGCAGCGCCTCACGCTGGGCATCATCGGCCCGTTCATCGATGATCACCTGTTGTCTGCCATTCCCCTCTGCAACCTCTCCTGGCCACCAGAACAGCATGACGAAGTCCAAGCCATCCAGCCGTGTGTCGCCGTGGTTGCCCTCCTCGATGTGACCGGTGAGGACACCCTCACAGTTTCCGTGTGACGTGGGCGAATTGAATTGGCACGGACACCCGTAGTCGCAGCTGCAGTTCCCGTACCCGATCCCGCGAATCATCCATTTAGACATCGATCCTATCTCTTTCGTGTGGTTAGTGATGGTGATGGGCGGGTCGGTATCAACAGCCCATGACGCTAGCCTATCACGCTCTGCGTGTCGAGCTATCGGATCACGCCATCCTGATTGACATGCATGATATTGAACTGGCCGTAACTGTCGGTGAGCTTCAACTCGATGGCGCCGGTCACCTTCGACGACCCCGACCCCATCTCCGCGACGGTGAACTCGAATCCATCGGGGAGCTCGATACGAGCACGGTGGGGCTCTCCGCTGAACGGGTCGATGATGGGTGAGCCCGTGGACTCGATGACCCCGGGAACGCTTATGCGACCCCTGCGTGCGTCGACGTCGATCTCGAGTTCGATCGGAGCGTACAGAGTTTCCAACACTTCGGACATCGTGCTGGTTAACACGGAGAAAACAGTCGCTCCCGGTACGGTGTCCTCACCATGAAGAATCCTGCCCAGTGCCTCGCGCTGAGCATCATCGGCCCGCTCATCGATGATCAATTGCAGCCGGCCGTTTCCCTCCGCGATCTCTCCCGGCCACCAGTACGTCATCGCCCAGTTCAAATCGTCGAGGCGTGTGTCTCCGTGATAGCCCTCCTCGATGTGACCGGCTTCCACCCCCTCGCAATGACCGTGCGTCGTGGGAGCATTGAACTGGCAGGGGCACCCATAGTCACAGTTGCAGTTTCCGTAGCTGACCCCTCGAAGCATCCACTGAGTCGCCATCCATCCCACCTCCTCCTAGTAAGTCTTGTCTGAACATCACGAAGTCTGGCGGGAATCCCTACTCGGCCCTCAAAGCGTCGATCGGGTCGACACGTGTGGCCCGCCGGGCCGGGACGAACGCGGCGACCAGCGCGACCAACGCAAGGACCGCCCCCACGGCCACGAACGTCACCGGATCGGTGGGTTCGATCTCGAACAGGAGCCCAGAGAGGAACTGGGACAACAGGACGGAGGCAACACCCCCCAACAGGAGCGCACCGAGCACCAACCGTGCCCCCTCCCCCAGCACCATCCGAAGCACCTGCCCCTCCTCCGCACCCAACGCGAGGCGGACACCGAACTCCTTGGTGCGTTGGGTCACGGAGAACGCCAACACACCGAGTACACCAACCGCCGCCACCATGAGGGCGAGGATCGCGAAAGTGGAGAAGAGCATCGCGTTCAAGCGCTGAGGAGCGATGTCCTCCCTCATCAACTCGTCCAGCGTGATGACATTGTCCACGGGCCGCTCAGGATCGGTCTCGTGGACGATGTCCGTGATCTGGCGAACCACGGGCGCCGTCTGCCCGGTGGTCCGGACGAGCATCGTCTGCGCCGGAAACCCCCCGCCGCCCGTCACTCCTGCGATGCCCCCACCCCGGCGAACGGCCTGACTCGTGGCCTGATAGATGACGTGGATGTCGGCCTGAGCGATGCCCGCGTCGCGTGTATTGGCGACCACGCCCACCACTCGCTGCCAGGGCTGCCAGTTACCGCGGGCATTCTGCCATCGGATGCGCCTACCGACCGGGTCCTCGCTTCCGAAGTACGCACTCGACAAAGACTCGTTGATGACGACGACCGAATCGGCCTCCGCGATGTCATCTCGGCCGAACGAGCGCCCTCGGAGAAGCGTCGCCCCGACGGTCCGAAAGTAGTCCTGACTCACGGTGTTGAAGAGGCCCATCGGAGTCGAGGCCTGCAGTTCGCTGAGCCCCTCCACCTCGATGACGAGCTCGGAGGGCGGAATGCTCTGAAGCGGAGCCCAGGTGGCGTACGCCGCGCTCTGGACGCCCGGATAAATCAGCATCCGGCTCACGGTCCCGTCGAACAGCGTCTGCTGCTCCTCCGACGTGAGCGACGTGAAGTTCGGCGACTGCAACGTCACCACCGTCCCCTCCTCGAAGCCCGCATCGACCCGCTGCAACCTGAGCAGGCTCCTCACCAGGAGACCGGCGCCGATGAGAAGCGTGAAGGAGAGCGCGAGCTGGCTCACGACCAGTCCCCGCTGCAGCTGACGTCTCGATATTCCGCCCGAATTCCGTCCGCCGGACTGGTTCAACGACACTCCGATCTCGGACGTGAACGGAAGGCTGGGTGCCCACGCCAGAAGCATCGCGATCCCGACCCCCACGATGAGCGTGAACGCGACGACGGCAGCGTCCAACCCGATCTCCTCGCTCCGGACCGTGAAACGGTTGGCATAGGAAACGAGAAGGTCCAGGCCGGAGAAGGCGACCAGCAGACCAAAGCCCGCACCCGCCAAAGCCAGGATGAGGTTCTCGGTGAAGAGTTGCCGACGAATCCGCTTCCTGCCGGCACCCAGGGCCGAGCGTACGGCCAACTCGCGTTCACGTTGGATGAGCCGCGTCAACGTCAGATTCGCCACGTTGGCGCAAGCCAGCAGGAGCACCATGAGCACCGTGCCCATCATGATCAGGAAGGTGGGGCGGGCCGATTCGGTCAGAACCTCCTGCCAGGGACGAGCGCTGATCTCGAAGCCGAACCGCTCCGGGTAGGCCTCACGAAACTCATCCTGGAGACGCCGGTTGATCTGAGTGAGCTCCGCCTGGGCGGTCTCGAACGTGGCACCGGGCGCGAGCCTGCCGAATACGTCGGTCATGCGATGATTTCGTGCGTCCCGCATGGCGGCACCCGTGTAATGATCGTTCGTCGAGTAGTTGGTGAAGACGTCTGGCTTCCTTCGTCCCGTGTAGTGACTACCCGGCTCGAGCACGCCGACGACCTCGACGGTCTTCGTGGTGAGCTTGACCGTCTGGCCCACGATGTCGGGGTCGGCGCCAAACATGCGGGTCCAGTAGTCGTGTGTGAGGACCATGACCGGTGGAGCGCCGACATCGTTGTCACTGGGAAGCAGCGTGCGCCCATACTGGGGGAGGATTCCGAGAACCTCGAAGTAGTTCGCGGTCACCAGGCCGCCGACCACGCGATGCGGGTCGCCGCGTCCGATCACGCTGAAGTCCCAATCCCCAAACTCGACGAACTCGTCGATCGTGCGTGACGCGGCCCGGTAATCGTCGATCTCGATAAAGGAGAAGGCGGCGTTGAAGGCACCGGCACGGTTCGCAGGCTGCTGCACGAACATCATCCGGTCGGCGTCCTGAAAAGGCAGCGGCTGTAGCAGCACACCGTTGATGACGCTGAAGATGGCCGCGTTCACCCCGATTCCGAGACCCAGGGTGACCACGAAGGCCGCCGAGTAGGAGCGACTCTTGTACAGGCTGCGGAACGCATACCTGATTTCTGAAACGAGATTCGACATTCTGTCCGCTCGCCGCTGCCTTTCCAATGTCCTGGTTGAGCCAGATCCGCCATAATACGTCGACACCCCGCTCAACAAAACGACCACCCGCGATGGTCGCCCATACAACTCGAGACCAACGATCATGATCATCATCACGAGGCACGACGTCACCGACGAAGAGCTGGACCATATCCGAGAGCGGGTGGAGGCCTTCGGGCTTCAGACCCACTTGTCCCGGGGAACGCACCGGACGGTGGTCGGATGCATCGGAGACGAGGAGCTTCTGGCAGGGGTTCCGCTCATGTCGATCCCCGGCGTCGAAGCTGTCCATCGAGTCATGAAACCGTACAAGTTGGCGAGCCTACAGTTTGCCGCCGACCCGACAAGGGTCCCGCTAGGCGACACCGCCATCGGCGATCCGTCCGTGGCGGTCGTGGCGGGCCCCTGTTCGGTCGAGGGCCTGGATATGCTCGCAGAGACCGCCCGGCAGGTGAAAAAGGCGGGCGCGGTCGGGCTGCGTGGCGGCGCGTTCAAGCCGCGCAGCTCACCTTACTCCTTCGGTGGGCTGGGTGAGGAAGGGCTCAAGATGCTCGCCGATGTCCGCGCCGAGACGGGCCTGCCGGTCGTGACCGAGGTCATGGATCCACGGCAGGCGGACCTGGTCGCGGAATACGCCGACGTGCTCCAGATCGGGGCCCGCAACATGCAGAACTATACCCTGCTCACCGAGGTGGGGAGGCTCCATCGACCCATCCTGCTCAAGCGTGGCATGTCCGCTACGGTCGAGGACCTGCTCCTGGCGGCAGAGTACGTGATGAAGCAGGGCAACAAGAATGTGATTCTTTGCGAACGCGGCATCAGGACTTTTTCCGACGCGACGCGGAACACGTTCGACCTGGCCGCCATTCCCGTGCTCAAGAAGGAGACGCATCTACCCGTGGTCGCCGACCCGAGCCATGCCGCGGGACGGCGCGATCTCGTGGCGGCGCTCTCCTACGCGGCAGTCGCCGCCGGAGCGGACGGACTGTTGATCGAGGTACATCCCGTACCCGAGCAGGCCGTGTCAGATGGTGATCAGTCGCTCACGTTCGACGAGTTCGACGCCCTGATGGCGGGCTTGGGGCCCGTCGCCGCAGCGGTGGGCAGGAGTCTTTAGCGCCGGGGTGCAGCCCCGGGGGCACCCGGGGCGCAGCCCCCGGGCGTGCGCTCAAGTCGGCGGAAACCCGTCACTGTCCCCCGATGCTTGCGAACGCAAATACCTCGTCAGAGCCAAGTATTCGCGGCTGTCGATGTCCATGATGGAGAGCGCCATCTGATAGGCATCACCCTCTTTTTCGTACACACGAACCACCCGGCCGTACGCCTTGACCCCATCTTCAAATCCGGGAAGGTTCAGAGCGAATTCGACCGTCGAGTTCAACGCGAGCGGCTCACTGGCCTGAACACGCAGGCCCCGCTCGCTGACGTTCAGCGTGGAAAAAGGGAGGGTGTCGTTCTTCAGGACGCGGATCTCCCCGTCCAGCTCAATCTCGACCCTTCGAAGCGCCCGGCGATTGGCGCCGTAGAGTTGGGATTGGTTCTTTCCTTTGGCCTTGGCGGTATACATGGCCCGGTCGGCACAGCGAATGAGCGCTTCGGGGGCCAGGGCGTCCACGGGATAGGACGCGACCCCCAGACTCATGGTCACTTGGTTCTCCGGCGCGGAAGGGGTCAACTCCATCTCGGCGATCGACTTGCACACCCGGTCCGCGACCACCCCCGCATCTTCTTTCGGTGTATCCGGCATGATGAGCACGAACTCCTCTCCTCCATACCGCACCGTGATGTCCTGGTCTCTCCCTTTCGCCTGGAGAGCCCTGCCCACAGCCATTAGCGCTTCATTGCCGGCCTCGTGGCCAAAGCGATCGTTGTAAGCCTTGAAGTTGTCGAGGTCACCCATCGCGATCGAAAATTCTCCACCGCTCCTCTCGCAACGCTTCACCTCCCAACGAAGGCACTCCTGGAAGAACCGGAAGTTGTGGAGGCCCGTGAGGTCGTCTTTGTATGCAGAGGCGCGAGTCTCTTCGAAGAGCTTGAGCTCGATCACCTTGGGATATTTCAGCTTCTTGCTCACCTGCACGAAGTAGCTCACCACCGCGACGGTCAAATCCATCGGGTAGCCAACCGCCTCCTCCAGCTCTTCCCGATGGCGCAGCACCGCGTCCCAGTGCCTCTGGGCCTCGTCCGGCTCGAAACGGATGTGGGTGAGCAGGTAGAGTAGTTCGACATACACGACCAGGCCTTCCTGCTCCTCCAGATCCTGGACGGCGGCGACGAGGTCGTCGATGTCGGCTTCATCTTGGTAGAGAAGGCCATAGATGACTTCGACAATCTCCGGCCTCCAAGGCTCGGGGCCGCTGTCCGTATAGTCCGGGGTCCGCCCCAGAACTTCGAGGGCGTCTTCTTTAGTCGACATCTATGACTTCCTTACGATGATTATCCAGGATCAACGCGCCGGGAGCTCCACTCGACCCAAAGACTTGTCCTCGAGGAGTTCCACTCTGAAATCGGCGAGGTATGGGGCATGGGTCGCCGCATCCGCCTCGAGCGGTCGAATCTCCAGGGTGTGAACCGGGCCCGCCGCAACCGGATAGGTCACGAGGGCGGTGGGACCGAGCTCTTCTCCGTTGATGAACACGGTCCCGCCGGGGCTTGAATCGATCGAGATCGTCCCGAAGGGCGTGACCTCGGCCGTCAGAGTGAGGCGCTGGGCGGGAGACAGCGTCTGGCTGGCACTAAAGATGGGGATGGTCCGAGGCGAGAATTCGGACGTGCCGAAGATCTCGATCCGGTGGGCCACCCCCTCCGAAAGCACCCTATTCTGGATGGGTGCCGGACCCACGGTCTGACCATCGATGGCCACGATCGTCCGGGACGCCACCGACGCCGGAACGACCCGTATCGTCAGCCGCCCAGGGCCACTCGGCGCGACCGGCCGGGCTTCGACTCCCACCCGAAACCCGAACGTATCGGGCGACATGGGAATCCCCGCCACGTCGGTGATGCCATCTGCGAGCACCAGTGTGTAGAGCCCCGGGGCCATGGTCTCGAGGGGCTCGACGCGAAGCGTCTCGTCATCCTCGCCACAGCACGTCAAGCCCACCGCCACCTGGTCCCCGCCCGCCGTCATCAGCAATACGGTCGACGAATCCAATGTCAGCGGATTCATCGGCTTGGTGAACGTCGCCAACACAGGGCCCTCGCCGTCCGCGCCCGTCGATCCATCCGCGGGCTCGGTGCTCGCGAGGACCGGCGGCTCCGGCGGCAACGGCTGGGTCAAGAAAGACAGAAGGTCTTCGGGTGATCCACCCCCGCGAGGCGGACCGATGTCATCCCCGGAAGAAGACCGAAGCGCGCCGGTCAGGACGACCCGATAGCGCGTCGCGTACGCCAGCGGCGACAGAGGCGTGATGTTGACCGCCAAGGCGTCCTCGGTCGCGCTGACCTCGGTCGGAACGATCGCACCGCCCGGGCCGAGGAGCTGGATGGACGAGCTCGTTGCTGTTGCGGGATTGATGAGACCTGAGAATGCCACAGTGATATCGCTATCGATGGCGGCCCCTCCCTCGATCGCGATGAATCCCGGCGGCTGAGCGAACACTCCCCGCGTGAACACGGCGGGAAGCCCAAGGTCCTGGAGAAGCTGATCCGCCCGCGCCTGAACACCACCGAGATCCAGAGCGACCGCAGCAACCCCCGCGGCGAGGGCGAGAGCCACCGCCACCCAACGCCCCCTCGAGGACCGTTCGACAGGTTCCGCTGCCTCGGTCTTGCTCGGGACATGCGCCGGGGCCTCACGGGCCTCCTCGCCGGCCAGGAGCACGACAAACAACTCCATCGGATCGGGCACGCCCTTGAGGTCCTTTTCACCGATGGACGAGAACTCGTAATGCCGACGGTGGCGGAGCTGCTGGTACGCGGAGTCCGAGACGACCACGCCCGCCAGCGGCGCATGGCCCTCGATACGGGAGGCGACGTTGACTCCACTGCCGTACACGTCGCCGTCCTCACCGAAGACGATGTCCCCCAGGTGGACACCCACCCTCATGGAAACACGCGACTCCCTGACCTCATCCAAGTATGGGAACGAGTTCTGTAGAGCGTGGGCAGCGTTGACCGCGGCGTCCAGGCTGTTGAACTCCGCCAGCATCCCGTCTCCAAGAAACTTCACGACCCGACCGCCCTTGTCACCCACGATCTTCTTGGAGACACGCTGGAAGGACTTGATCAGCGAGAGCGCGAGATCCTCGTCGTGAGAAGACAGAGCCGTATACCCCGCCACATCGGCAAAAAGAATGGCGGCGAGGCGGCGATCAACCGCCGCGGCCGAGGCTGGCGCTTCGAAAGCCGCATCGTCACGAGCTGCTTCATCGCGCGCCGCAGCTCCTGCGGCTGACATGTCCGGCGCCTGATCCTCCGGAGTCCCGTCGTCCAGGTCCGACTCATCCGTGGTTGCGTCGGCCGAGATCGTGTCGTCCTCATCGGCCGGGATCGCGTCGTCCTCAACATCCGAGATCGTGTCGTCCCCATCGGCCGGGATCGCGTCGTCCTCATCGGCCGGGATCGTGTCGGTCGAGACCGCATCGCCCTCGTCGCCCGCAGGGTCCGAAATCCACTCGTCGGAGATCGCTTCGTCCGCATCGTCCGAAGTCGCGCTATCCTCATCGTTCGAAGTCGGACCGTCCGAAGTCGTATCCTCCGAAGTCGTATCCTCCGAGTCCGACGTGTCTGGGGCGGAAGCCTCCAGGGCTGACGCGTCCGCAGGCCGATCGCCAGCGGCCGGCTTGGCCGGGGCTGAAGCATCAGAGCCTGAGTCGTCAGGAACTGAAGCCTCCGGAGTCGGAGCGTCAGGTGGTTCGATCATCGGGCCGCGTTTCGTTAAAGGACACCACCGTAAACATGTGTTGTCCCCCGCCGCCGGGGCAAGGCTCGTCGCACCTGGAGGATCCTACCGAATCCTTCGAACATTCCGGAAGACCTCCAAGGCCTGCCGGTCGAAGACGGTGACTCCGTACAACTCCTCGACCCGTTGGACCATGCTGTCAATGTCGAAGAGCGGATCGAGATCGAGGATTCCCCGATAGGTCGCCTCGGCGTCTTCGCTACGACCGGCGCTCTGATAGGCCCCTGCGAGTAAGCCCCTCGCGATGGTCTCCTGCTCCGGCGTGAGTCCCCCCAACTCGAGGGCTTGCTGGAAGAACTGGATCAACTGCACGAAGTTGGCCTCGCGCCAATACTGGAAGCCCTCTCCGAGCTTGCCCCGTGTTTCCTCACGCGGCGTGAACACCGCAATCGAGTCCTGGTACGCCAACCGGAGCTCCTCGACCTCGCTCGGCAGATTGGCCGCGTAATCCTCCAGGAAGTTCAGCCCCGCCGAGCGCCCCTCGGTATCTCCATCCTGTAGCGCCCTGAAGATGTCGAGCGTCAGCCCAACCGTGCTGGAATCGGCGTAGAACTCGGCCCCGGGGGCCGTGTCGAGCAGCTCCATGAAGTTGGCGAGAGCCTGCACGCCTTCGCCCTGCGATGCCCTGAAGCGACTCAGCGTCTCGAAGTACAGGCGCCTACGATCACCGGTCACGTACGGGGCGAACTCCGCCGCCCACATCTCCATGAGCTCGGTGTCTTCGACCGCCAGGGACGCCTGGAAGGCCACCCAGTACAGGTCGGGCCGATCCTCGTCGTACGCGACGATCCTTCCGGCCCGGTCCGCCTCGAGCACCGCCAGCGCGATCTGGAGAGAACGCTGCGGATTGTTCAAAGCCAGATGTCCGGCAGCCAACCTCCCGAAAAATTGGAACTCCCGATCGGGATCGACCCGACCCTGAAGCTCCTCACCGAAGCTCACGACATCTTCAAAGGCCTCGATCGCGAACGCGGCCTCTAGACCCAGATTCAGCAGCTCTACCCCGGCCTCCGCCGACCGCTCTCTCGCGGGCATGACATCGAGGGCTCGGCGGACGTTCGCAAGCGCCGGACCATATTGATCCAGGTTCGAGTGCGCCGTCGCCAGGAGTCGCCGGAGCTCGAACCCGCGGTCCTCGCCCTCCCAGCCCTCGAGCGCTTCCTCCCGGGCAACGGCTTCGGAGTACCGCCCCAAGAGAAATTCCGTTGAGAACGCGTGCCATTGAACCTCTCGAGCAACGTCAGGCGCCAAGCTCAACACTCCTTGGTCCGTCAACGACTCGGCTCTGGTCGCGGCGTCCAAGACGTCAGCATGGGCTTCTTGCTCGGCGGCCTCCCGAGTGACCCAGTGGGCCACTGGAACAGGCTGATCCGACGAACTCGCCGTACCGGCGATGCTCACCGGGTCCACGCGAAGCCATCTGTACGCGAAATCCTCGGCAAGGGTGAGGTCGAACGACCCCCCCGTGGTGGTAGCCAGTTCTGTATACTGCCCCTGGCGAGACGATGCACCAGAGAGCCTGTATCCCCATAAGTAGTCGGAATCGACCGGATCCCACGAAAAAGTCGCGTCATCGGCCGATAAAGCGACCTGCAACGTCTCCAACTCGGGCAGTCGCGCGTCCCACCGGTAGACCAGGGTTTGCCCCGTCTCCAGATTGGCGAGGTAGATGTTGCCCAGGGCATCCAGCGTAAGATGCGTCGCCTCGAACCTCGAATCGCGGCCTCCCAACCTGACCAGCACCCGCTCCAGACTGGAGTCGAGGACCGTCACGCGGCTGGTCCGCTGCTCGAGGACGAACATGTTTCCCTGGACGTCGAATTTGACGTCCTGTACCGGGCCGGTCAGAAGCCCGGGGGCAACGGGTTGGGGAGGAGTTCCGTCGAGCGGCATACCCACGATCGCCAACCCCGTCTCGGCCCAGGCGAACAACTCACCTTCCGGAGAAAGAGCCACGCCCCACGCCTCCTGAAGTGGGAAGGACGCCAGCAGCGATGTCAGGTCCGCGCTGAATACGGCGACCCGATGGTTATCCCGATCCGCGACCACAACACTCCCGTCGGAGAAAAGCTGTACGCCCACAGGCTTGTTGAGCCGCCGGTCATCGTCGTAATCGCGGCCGAACGTTCCGAGTATAAGGCCACTACGGGCGTCGAATACGGAGAAGCGATCTTCATCCGGCTCCGTGACCACGAGCAGGGAGTCGTTGAACACCATGGCGCCCGGGGTCCGCTGAAACCCCATGACCAACGTTTCCGGGCCACTCGTCTCGGGGATCAAGTAGGACTCGAACACGTCACCGAAGACGTCCTCATAGCGCTCGGACGTGACGCGCTCCACCCGAAGACCTCGACCCTGGGGCGAGGCGATGACGAAGCGAGCGGTACCATCGTCCGATGGCCCAATCCCCGTGACCGCACCCACAGGATTGGGCGGCAGTTGGCTCACTCGGATCGGGTAGCCCCACTTCAGCGCGGGCGCATCCCCACCCTCGGTGAGTTCTATGCGCTCGATCTTTCGAAGGTCGCGATCCAACACGACCAGATGCCGCTCGGGGGTAAACGCCAGGGCCACCGCCTCACGGAAGGAGCCCCTACCTCCACCGACGCCTCCATAGATCGCGCGCGTTTCCGGCGTGGCCTCCGGATCGAGACGGCTTCCGCCCCAGATACGACCCTGCTCACCGTCCAGGACCACGAGCGTGCCGGATCCATCGACCGCGATGGCCGCCGCTTCCTCGACCGCCCCCACCGACAACGTCTCTGGTGCACCCGCCCCCTGCCACGCCACTTCGGGGAACGCGGGAAGGGTGTAGACGCGCGCGCTGCGGCTCTGGTCCGAGACAAAGATCCGACCGTCTCCACCGACCGCGATCCCGCTCGGATCCCCAATGATCGTCCCCAAGCCCACCTGGCGTACGAACGCGCCATCCGGGGAGAACACGTTGACGGAGGGGTCGCCTTTGTCGAGGACATAGACGAACCCACGAGGACCGAGCGCCAGCGCCACCGGATCGTCCAACTGGGAGACCCCTCGGTTGTCTCCTCCAATGATGAGCTGTTGTTCACCCGTCCCGTTGTAGACGTGAACCTGCTTCAGGCCCCCGTCGAGCACGTAGGCGCGCCCCACTACATCGAAAGCAACGGCCACGGGCTCGTCCAGACTCCCCACCCCGTACGCGCGCGAGGGTGCACCGTCCGCATCGAAGACCACCACCTGTCCGCGTCGGTCCACGATATGCAGCGCCCCACTGGGCGCGACACCGATGGCGACGGGGTCCCTCGGCGATACGGCACCCGCGGCCGGAAGTTCGAAGGAACCATCACCGACGTAAGTGGCCCTGGCCGCGATTTGACCGGTGGCCGAGCCCATATTCAAGAACAGGAGGACGGGACACATCGCCAAGGTGCGCAACGCTGCGGTCATGACCAACTCCCCTTGTGTCATTCAGGACGTGTAATCCGAGGCGGGTCGCATCATTCCTGACCCTCGACATCCTTCTCGAAACTAAATTCTATCTGCGGAAACCGCACGAGTGTCGTGTTTACCTCCAAGACGCGGTGTCCGGCGTCTTCCTGCCTCGACCCGTGGCGGAGGACCAAGTTTCGCTGCAACATAAGCAATACCGACCTAGCAACATTCGGGCCGTAACCGATGAAACATCTGGTGAGCGACACGGGTCGCGCAACACCGCCAGGCGGAGTTCGACAGGCGTAGCGGCGTTGGCTTTTTCCGCGCCGGTGCTATCTTCTGGGGCCGTTACATTCATCGAATCGTATCCTCGAGCCGCCGCGGAATCTCTATTCCAGCGCCCCCGATGACATCAGAATTCGTCCTATCCAATAAGTGCACTCATTCCGCCCGGACGTCTCTGCTGGCGGCTCTTGCGCTTGTGGTGTCGGGGTGCGGAGAGGCCAGAGCGCCATCCTCCGGCGACCCAGGATCTACGCCAGCCGTAGCGACGGAGGACGCCAACCGCCCGATCGTGGAAATCGATGTCGACGAGTACGTGATCCTCATGGATGCCGTCGTGTCGGCCGGTGAAGTGACCCTGAGACTCGCGAATCTGGGCTTCGAGGAGCACAACATATTCTTCGTGTTGATCGAATCCGACTCGACGGTGTGGGAGACCGAGCGCCGCCTGAGCCCGGGGGAGAGGCGTTCAGTGCCGCTCGATCTCGAGCCGGGTGCGTACAAGGCGATATGCGATTTTTCCGGCCACGAAGGCCGCGGTATGTTCACGGAGTTCTTGGCGGAGGAGATGAATCCCGCGGAGGGCGGCGCCGGCGGCTAGCGTCCGCTCAGCCGTCCGTCCCACGGAGAGCGCCGCCCATTTCGAGCACGGATTCGATCATCCCCGCGTCGCCATAGATCTCGGGCACTCCGGAGATCGTCAGACCCACCGAACGCCCCGCATCCGCCGTCGTCGGGCCGACGCAGAAGATCTGCACACCCGTTAGATCCACCCCGGAGGAGGCCAGCGACTTCGCCGCCGACGGGCTGTAAAGAAGCACCGCATCCACCCCCCTTCTGAACGCCTCCAGCGCCGCATCGTTGGGCGGTTCGAGAAGCGTATCGTACACACGGAGAGTTTCGACGTCCAAACCAAGCCGACTCAGCCCTTGCGAGACTTCGTCGACGGCGAGCGTCCCGCACGGAAACAGTACTCGTTGTCCGCTCTTCGCCTCGGCCCCGATCGCTTCCACAAGGGCTCGAGCCCGATACTCACCCGGGATCAGGTCGGCGCGGACCCCCGCCCCTTCGAGGCGAGCGGCTGTCTTGGGACCGACGGCGGCGATCCGGGCCGCCCCGAAGAAGCGGGCGTCGAGGCCCTGGCGTTCGAGTTGGAGGAGGAAGCCCTCCACCCCGTGAAGCGAGGTGAACACCATCCAATCGTGGTCGGAGCGCGGCCCTGAGAGGTCCGCATCGAGATACTCGATGCGGATCAACGGCGAATCGATCACCTCCGCTCCGAGTCCTCGAAGCGTCGAAATGACCTGCCTGCTCGCAGAAGACGGCCGGGTCACGACCACCCGGCGGCCAGCCAGCGGCCCGAACCCCGGAGCGGGCGCATTGCCGTCGAGACGGGGCAGCCCGGCGCCCGGCCCCACGATCAGCACCATCGGAGCTCGCAGATCCTCCTCGCGGACGAGATCCGCAATGGTGGCAAGGGTCCCCCGGACCTGGCGCTCCCCCGGGAGCGTCCCCTCTTGAACGACCGCCGCAGGAGTCGCACCGTCGCGACCGGCGGTCACCAGGCCCTCCGTCACCTCCTCCAAACGAGCGCTGCCCATGAGAACGATCGACGTGTCCATTTCTGCCATCGCCGCGTAGGGGAGCTCACGGTCTGGAAGGCCCTTTCCGACGCTCGGCGTCACCACGCTCACGGTGCTCGCCTGTCCTCGCAGAGTGAGCGGGATGCCCGCGCGCGTGGGCACACCGGTCGCGCTGCTCACACCTGGAACCACCTCACAGGGGACCCCGGCCAGATAGCAGGCCTCGATCTCTTCCCAGCCTCGGCCATAGACGAAGGGATCGCCGCCCTTCAGGCGAACCACCTCCTTACCGGCTCTGGCGCGTTCGATCAGGACTTCGTGGATACGGTCCTGGGGTACCGCATGCCGCCCGGGCGCCTTGAAGACGTCGATCAGCTCGGCACCGGGCTTCGCGAGGGTCACCAGTTCGGCACCGGCGAGCCGATCATAGACGACCACATCCGCACGTTGGAGAAGCTCCCTGCCGCGAACGGTGATGAGACCCGCGTCTCCGGGCCCCGCACCAACCAACCACACGCGACCGGTCAAGGGACCGTGGACGACCCCACTCGCAGCGGCAGAGACGTAGACACGGGCTCATGCCACGCACGTGGGTTCGGGCCGAGCGAGGCTGGAATCAGCGACGTCGAATCGATCGCCTCGAGGGTGAGCGGGGCCAACTCCGGCCACGCCAATATCGGTGGAAGGATCCTCAGGGTCTCGGTCATAGCGTCGAGCCCCGGGGACGTCCGAGGCGTGGTCAAGGCACGGCCGAGATCCACGAGGACGTGCGGCCCGCCCCCCATGAGCAATGGAGCCGCCACGACCGGACGATCACGAAGGGAGTCGGCCACGTCCGAGACGTATGGAGATTCATCGAGAAAGGCGGCGAGGACCTCCGTCTGGGGGAAGGTGCAAGCGAGTTCCTCCCGCAGCCGCCGAGCCGCATCCCCACTCGAACGGAGCCGTGGCGTGCCATGCCCCACCAGCAGGACGGTCGGATTCACTCCGCGTTGGGTGATGCCCCCCACCGCCTCACGCACCCTACTGGCCAGAACGTGGGAGAAGGCCGGAAGTGTACCGATCGGACGGGTAATGACGAACGACCGTGACGGATCCCCCTTCGTCAATTCCTCCGGCAGGCGCTGCCGAGCGTAATAGCCGTCACTGGCCATGATGGGCACCACCACGGGGGCCTGTCCCCGAAAGGCGCCGGCCGCATCCTGGAAGCTCGGCGTGCCCTTCCAGAACGCACACTCGAAGCGAACGTGGGGCCGCCGCCACCGGAGGGCGTCCGTCAGCTCCAGAACGCTCCGGTTGGCCTCCGAGCCATCGCCCGCGCCGTGCGCTGCGAGAATCACGGTCATGGGCTTGATGGGTCTACCCCGCCACCGAGCGAGCCCCACTGACGAGCCCCTCGAGACTCCAGTCCCCGTCGCCGGTCACCGCCATGTGGAGCGTCAGCGGGCCTTGAGCGTGACCGATCCTTTCAAACTCGATCTGGACTCCACCGTAGACGTCGGAAAGAATCGCCTCGAGTTCTCCAGTCACCTCCTCGAACGCGACATCCGTCACCGGGACAGCAAGACGATCCGTAAAACGAAAGACCATCTCACGCGTCGCGAAGCGTACTGGATCTTCGTCGGCGGTATCCTGCTCGAGCGCGGCAGCGGCTTCGAGCACACCCACGATCGCGCCCCTCAGCCGTTCGGCCAGAGTCCCCGAGGAGCCTCTCTTCAATTCGTATTCGAGCCCGATTCGGCCTCCGGCCTGATCCGTTCGGAGATGCCACTCATGAGCGACCAGGAGCACCCCGGGGCCTCTCGGTACATGTGTGTAATCGTGTACGTCGATGATCGTCCCGGGCAGGCGATCCTCCTGTATCCAACGGTGAAACAGCGCGATCATCCGGTCCCGGTCGAACGAATCCTGATCCTCGAAAAACACCTTCACGCCGACCCTTTGGGGCGCCGCAACCACGCGAGATTCGAGCTCAGCCGTCGCCTGCGTGCTCATGCCGGCACCGCCTCTGCAATCCGTCCATGGTAGGAGTGGGCCGCCTCGATAAAGAGCTGGGCCTCTTCAATCCGCTTGCGAGCCAGTTCAGGTGTCGCCACGAACCCGTTGTTGCGCTCGCCGTGAACGCGGAACAAATAGTTCCCGAACTTCCCTCCCGCGTACGGATCGTGAAAAAGGCCCGGGTCGAAGAGATGGGTCTTGAAGGCGGTCACCACTTCGTCGGGATCTTCGCTGAGGCCCGCCTCCTTCTCACGCGCCAGTGTTCTGGCCGCAATCAGCATCGCACGGTAGGCGATGTCGGCAGCGCCGGAGGAATCCCCCCGATCCAGCCGGTCCTGCGCCTCGAAGATCTCACGCTCGCTCGCCTGGAGGCCGAATTCGACCGGCGAGACGACCTGGCCGGCGCACTCACCGATGCCCATGTCGCCCAGAGTGAACTCTCTGGGGTCTCCCCAATTCGAGTAGAAGCTACGGTCTTCCTCGTAGGTGGGAACCTCGACCAGATCCTCCAGAAGGGTCCGGAGGCTGGCCTTGCCCACTCGGGTGACGAAGGCCTGGAAGCTCTCGTTTCCTTGGCGCTCGTCGACGTAATACTGCGCGATCCTGTCCGTGGCGGCCGGGATGTTCCGCCCCGGCACCGCGACGATGGCCAGACCGTACGAGCCGGCATTCTCGGCCCACTGGCCCCCGAGCACGACCTGGAAGTGAGGCACGTTGTATCCGTTGCGCTTTCGGCTCACGCCCCAGAACCCGATGTCCGCGACGTGATGCTGCCCGCAGCTGTTGAAGCACCCGCTGATCTTGATGCGCAGTCCTCGCACCACCTCATCCAGTTCCTCGCTGCGCTCGCCCAGGTGGTCCATGAGCGTGCGCGCCAGACCACGCGAGGAGGAAATCCCCAGCTTGCAGGTGTCGGTACCGGGGCAAGCCGTGATGTCAGTGAGCGTTTCCGCCCGCGGATCCGCGAGACCGAGCTCGTCCAGTGCCTCGTACATGGCCGGGAGATCGCTTTCGCGCACCCAACGGAAAGCGATGTTCTGCTCGACCGTCATGCGGACCGAATCGCCGGTGAAGCGCCTGGCCACGTCGGCGAGGCCGCGCATCTGGTCGGACGTTAGGTCGCCGAGGGGCAGGTAGACCATGACCACCTTGTAACCGGGCTGCCGTTGCGGCGCCACGTTGGCCGCGAGCCACGGCTCCATCTGTGGACTCGGAGTCGCCTTGTTCGGCTCCTCGATCTGCCACAGCGGCGCATCGTTTCCCTTGTGGACATCGGCCAGAAAGGCCGTCCACCGTGGATCTTCGGACAGCCCCGCACGGTCTTCCAGCACCAAGCGCCGGAATTCCTCGATACCGAGCTTTGCGACGAGGAATTTCAGTCGTGCGCGGGACCGAACATCCTTCTCTCCCAGACGGGCAAAGACTCGAGAAATCGCCTGGCACGTAGGAAGCAGCTCCTCCTCCGGCAGAAATTCGTCGAACAGCTCCGCCTGGTGCGGAACGGCTCCCAAGCCTCCGCCGACATAGAATTCGAACCCGCGCCGTTCTTCCCCATCCACCTCCCGCACCCGGGCGATCCCACCGATGTCGTGCATCTTGGCGAGTCCGCAGGGACGATCCGCGCATCCCGAAAGAGCGGGTTTCACCTTCCTTCCGAACTCCTGAGCATCCGGATGTCCGAGAAGGAAATCCGAGACGGCCGTGGCGTAAGGGGTGACATCGAACGCCTGCGTGTTGCAGACCCCGGAGAGGTGGCAAGCGGTCACGTTTCTGACGACGTTCCCGCACGCCTCGTGGGTTGTGATCCCCACCGCACCCAGTCGCCGCATCAAGTCGGGTGTCTCTTCGAGGTGGACGAAGTGCAATTGAATGTCCTGCCGGGTCGTAACGTGGAGGATGGAGTCCGCGTACTCTTCTCCGACCTCGGCCAGCACGTCCATCTGTTCCGCGGTAATCGCACCGAACGGATTCTTGATACGCACCATGCCCGGCGCATCCCACTGCGTGCCAGGACCCTTGGTGAGATCCGGGTTCGGGAATACCAGCTCTCTGGTATTCAGCCCGTCGTGACGCTGGCCGTTGTCGTACCGCTGACCGTAGACACCACGGCGTAGTCGCATCTCGGCGAACACCTCATCGGTGAGCTTTCCCGCCCGCTTGTGCTCGATGTGCCCCTCGAAGGAGTCGATCTCCCGCGCGAGCTTGTCGCCGAGGAGCGATCCGAGCCGCGTCTTCCACTGCCGTGGCTCCGAAGTCTCACCCTTACCATTGGTAGTCATGGGTTCACCTTTTTACTCCCGATCTATTCAGGCTGTCGAGTCGCCGGCCGGCGACCTCGAGTCGCGTTCCACATGCGTCGAGTGATGTCCCGCTCGCGTTGAGGCATGCCCCGCTCGCGTAGAGTCGTGTCCTATCTACGCTGCCCCACATGGCGCCTACGTCAGGCCATGTATGCCGCATTCCAGACGTTCGGAGCCTCTCCACCGCCCGGCTCGCTCGTGCTCTTCTTCCGAAACGGGGGTGGTCAGAGGTTGGTCGCCGAGGCTCAAGTAGCCCATGTCATGGAGCGGGTTATAGGGCACGCCGTTTGCTCGAAGAAACGTCCAAACCTGGTCAGCCGACCAAGAGGCCACAGGATTGAGCTTGATGCGATCCCCGATCTCCACGTGGGCCAGCGTTGACCGGCTGTCCGATTGGTCACGGCGGCGCCCGGTGATCCATCCTTCCACGCCAACGAGAGCCTCCTTCATGGGCTCGACCCGCGTGAGTCGATGAAACAACTCCAGGTCGCGTTCCCACAACCGCTCCCCGTACTTCGCCTCGAAGGCGGCGCGCGACGCGGCCGGCCGATAGACACGTACATCGAGGTCATAGTGTGCCTTCACGCGTTCGGCGTGTTCCAGCGTCTCGGGAAAGTGGTACAGCGTGTCCACGAAGGCGACCGGCACCTGAGGTGCGATCTCGGCGAGGAGATGAAGATTCACCATCCCGGTAGACCCGAACGAGGACGCCACGATGAGCCGCCCCGGCGTTACGGTTTCGACAGCCCAACGGATGGCATCCGAAGGATGTGAACCCTCGAACCGCTCGTTGAGTCGTACCACGTCTTCGGTACGCCACGTCGCCGTCGCCGGCGTCATTTGCTGCCCTCTGATATCGATTTCAACATTCTGCTTCCATGACTGAGACCAAGAAGAAGCCGCGACCCTCGATGGGCCGCGGCGTCCGTATGAGTCTGCGTTTCTGGTCAACGACTCGTCGGAACGCGCCCCTCGTTAGGCGTGATCGTACAGCAACAACAACAACACTGGGACGACCGTGAGGTCATCTCGGAAAACTCCAGAGCTTCATGGCACCGCACGTTTCAATCACCTCGTCCTAAACAAGAAAGGCCCTCGGGAAACCCGATGGCCTTTGGATCCTGGAACGATACCCACAAAAAAAGCCACCGGCTGTGTCCGGTGGCGTTTCAGGGAACTCTAGTCACGTCTATGCTATACGACGTCTCCCCGACACCCCACCGGGCTCGGACAAGAACATCGACAACAACAACTGTTGAGTACCATGTGTCCTCTTACGTACAACCGCTTTCTTGAAAACGTTCTCCAGAGAACAACGCTAATCGCCAGAATCCCCCTGTCAAGGGAAGAACTGATCGTACAAACACCCAATCTGCGGGGGGGCCGCCGGGTTCCAGACTCTCGATTCCGCAGGGCGTGCCGCTCCGGACTCCACGCAGACTTTCCCTGGCGACCCTCGCACGTTCCACGCATAATGGCGGCACGATAGCACGGATGGCGAACCGCCGGGGGAGAATTCCAGGTATTGGTGAGGATGTGATGGCGATCTTCCGTATTCAGTGATGACGATCTTGGGTGTTCATATGAATCCCTTTCAGGCATCTGGAGACGGACCCTGTGGCTGTACCCCGCCCCCTGGAGCGGCCGGCTCGCGCTTACCTGCGAAGCCGCACGGGGGGACCCGCTAGTCCATGTCCGACGGGGCCCGGACTCAAGGGAGACCGTTCGACCGCTCGATCGTCGAAGGCCCCATCCCCAGCGTGGTGTGGAAGCTCGCCTGGCCGACCATGCTTCAGAACGTCCTCGGCGGACTCCAGGGTATCGTGGACCACGCCATGGTCGGACACTACGTCGGCTTCGCGGGGAACGCCGCCATCGGGGTCGCCTGGCAGATATTCCTCGTCGTCATGGTGTTCATCAGCTCCCTTTTCACCGGCATGGGCGTGCTGGTCGCTCGGTTCGTGGGGGCTCGCGATCCGGACAAGGTGAACCGGACCGTCTACCAGGCCTTCCTCACCGCCGCGGGCCTGTCCATCGGGATCCTTGCACCGCTCGGATACTTCCTCGCACCATCCCTTCTCGGACTGGTGAACGCGGCACCTGAGGTGCAAGCGGAAGCCCTGCAGTACCTCCGTATCATGTTCATGTTCAGCTTCGGCATGATCGTCTACTTCATGGTCGGCGGCGCGCTCCGGTCCGCGGGGGACGCACGTACGCCGCTCCGTCTCGGCATCATGCTCACCGCCCTCAACATCACGCTGAACGTCATTCTCATTCCGGGCTTGGGACCGATCCCGGCGTTCGGTACCACCGGAGCGGCCATGGGCACCGTGATCGCTGGCGGACTCATGGCGGCCGTCTCGGTCTACCTGCTGTTTGCCGGCAAGTGGATCGTGGGCTTTCGCCGGGGCATGAGCTGGAGGCCCGACCTCGGGATTATCCGTGAGCTGTTCCGCTTCGGAATTCCCACGGGGCTGCAGGGGGTGGCGATGAACGCGGGGGGCGTCATGCTTCTGGCCTACATCGGGTCGCTACCCCAAAGCGGTGAGGCCCAGGCCGCCTACGTGATCGGCTATACCCAGCTCTTCTCGATGATCACCTGGACCTCCGCGGGGCTGATGGGTGCGACGGCGGCGGTCTCCGGACAGAACCTGGGCGCGGGACGACCGGAACGCACGATCCACGCGGTGCACGTGGCGTCCTTGATCGGGCTGGCGGTGGCGGCGACCGTGGGAGTCCTTTTCCTGTCGATACCGCGCATCCTTCTGGGGT
The DNA here is from genome assembly GCA_039590375.1 of Gemmatimonadota bacterium. Taxonomy (GTDB): domain Bacteria; phylum Gemmatimonadota; class Gemmatimonadetes; order Longimicrobiales; family Gaopeijiaceae; genus UBA822. Next base: position 30,141 of record JBDHFN010000253.1, on the reverse strand, counting down.
TCTTCGGCGTGGACGATCCGCTGGTCACTCAGATGGCCGTCCGCCTGCTTTCGTTCTTGAGCGCGTCCGGCTTGTTCATCACGGTGGCCCTCGCCTACACCGGCGGGCTGCAAGGAACGGGCGACACTCGGAGCCCGTTCTACATCTCCCTGGTCTCTCAGCTCATCATCCCGATCGGGATCTGCGCAGTCCTTTCAGCAACCAAGGGGCTCCAGTCGAACGACGTCTGGCTCGCCATCCTCGTTGGACACATGACCCGGTGCGTACTGAGCGTCCTCCGGTTCCGGCAGGGCAAGTGGCGTGAAATCGAGGTCAACATCGAGCGAGCCCGGGCCTAGACGGGGGACTCGCTTCAGCGAGGCCAACGTCATTAGACTTGGTACAGGGTCCCGCCCCGACCGACGTCGCCTCGAATCGAACGTCGCCATGAACTGGATGTCTCCATGAAACGCCTAACCAAGTACGTCTTGCTGACGCTGCTGGTCGGCCCTTGGGTGCCCACCTCCGCCGCCACACAAACCGCCCCGACTGCTTCGGCTACATCGGGAGGCGCGGCCGTAGCGTCGGGGAATGCGTCCGGTCAAACCGCTCCCACCCGCGAGGTCTTCAGGGTCGGAGGGAGCGTTCGCCTTCGGGCCGAAATCAAGGAGGACTTCAAGTTCGGATCCGCGGCTCCCGGAAACGACGAGCAGTACCTGCTCACGCAATTTCGGGTCAACGGCAGGTGGACGCCGGCTGACCGGGTCGCTGTGTTCATCGAGATCCAGGATGCCCGGATGTACGGGGAAGAAGGGATCGATGACGACGCGACCCCGAACATTTTCGCGGACGACGTGGATCTCCACCAAGGTTACGTCACCGTCGACTTGTCGTCGGGTCGGCTTCCGGTGGACCTCACCGTCGGCCGTCAAAAGTTCACCCTGGGCGCGCAGCGGCTCGTCTCGCCACTGGAGTGGGTCAACACGGCTCGCGTCTGGGACGGCGTCCGCCTCGACGTGGGTCGCGCCGACGAGCGCACCCTCAACGCCTTCGCCTCACGTCTTGTCCCGGTCGACCCCACCGAGCTCCTGAACGGCCACGGCGTGACCGGTAGCCGGCTGTTCGACAGCTACCTGTATGGCGCCTACTTCACGGACTTCGGTTTGGTCGAGGGAGGCCGGCTGGAGGCCTATTGGCTTCTTCGCCATCAGGCCGAGGCCGGTGACGATGTCCAGACAATCGGTGCGCGCTTGACCACCACCCGCGGTGCGTGGGACGCGGAACTCGAGGGGGCGGGACAGTTCGGTACGTGGGGTGATGAGACGCACCGTGCCTCCATGATCCATGCGGCACTGGGGTACACGGCGACGGGTCTCAACGCGTCCCGCTTCGGTGTCGCGTACAACTATGGTAGCGGCGACGACGACCCCGGCGACGGCACACATTCGACGTTCGACCAATTGTACCCGCTAGGCCACGCCTACTGGGGCTATATGGACCTCTTCACCCAGCAGAACCTTCACAACATCGAGGCGACCCTCAACACCGTTCTCGGGGGAGGCCTGGCTGCCCGGATCGCCTATCAGGGCTTCTGGCTGGTGCAGGAGGACACGGACGCTTGGTACAACGCCGGCGCGGGGGTTGTACGCCAGGCTTCAGCGGACGTCGCCTCCCGCGTGGGCGGTGAAATCGACATCACGCTCGGGCGCTCGTTCTGGGAGGGGCGGGTGGCCGTGGAGGGCGGATACGGGCACTTCTTCACCGGAGAGTACACTCGGGACACCGGGTCGAGCGCCGACGCCGACTTCTTCTATCTCCAGACCAGACTCAGCCCGTAGGGGAACTCAAAGCACAGGCCTCCGTGCCGGCCGCAATAGAAACAGCCCTTCCTGCGTGCTGCTCACGACCACGGTGCCGCTCTCGAAGAACGGATAGGCCGTCCAAGCACCCGACATCGTCGGCGGATTCCCGTCATACGGAGTCGTGTCGAAGAAACCGACCTCTTCGGGACGCTCCGGATCGCTGATGTCCAGGACGCGGAGCCCCGCCTGGTAGTTGGCCTGGTACATCCGATCCCCCTTGATGTACAGGTTGTGATCCGTCGCGGTCGTGGACCCGAAGTGCTCGGCCACCAGGATCGGATCATCCAACTCGGCGACGTCCCAGACCAGTGTTCGGGTGCGCTCGGCCAAACCGGTGAGCTCGTCGAGCTCGTCGTTCATGTAGTAGTACCGCTGGTCCTCGGTCAGCCAGCCCTGGTGGATGTAGGCCATCCCCGGATACGTGGCCGACGCGATCGGAACGGGATCGTCCTTCTCGGTGAGGTCCACGATCCGAAGTGCCGTTTCGTTGGACGCGAAGCAGATCTGGCGGCCGCTGAAATCGCTATCCGGCCCACTGTACTCCACACACTGGGCGTCGTGCGTTCTACCGGCCCACACGAGGCCCTCCGTATCGGTGTAGCAACCAGCGAACGTCGGCATGACCGGGTTCCGAATGTCGATCATGTGCAGACCGCCTCCGCAAGTGTCACCCCCACCCGACGCCCCGACAGGAAACGCGAATCCACTCTGCGTATCGATCACGAGATTATGCGCGCTGGCGATGCCAGCATAACGAGCGTCCGCCGTCAGGGTCACTGGAAAGTCCCGTTCGTTCCTGAGTCTTCGGAGATCGAACACGGGCATCCCGGTGTTGCCGGCCCCGATGAAGAAGGCATGATCCGCGTAGACCTTGATGTCCTGGGCCGTGCCACCCTCCGCCGCCAACAGACCTATATACGTGGGCAGAGACGGGTCAGTGACATCGACCACGGCAGCCCCTCCGGTACGCGCGACCAGGGCATACTCACGCTCGGTCTCCGGATCCGTCCATCCCCATACGTCGGTGATGCCGTTGGCCAGACTCGGGCTGCCCGGCTCGAGGCCCAACTCCGAGAGAGGAAGGAACGCGAGCAGATCCACTTCTCCACACTCGAACTGATCGGCCTGACCGTCGGCGCAGAGCACTTCCCCACCCGTGATCGTCCGAAGCTCCGTGGAAAGACTCAGCCAAGCACCGCCACCCCACCGCCCGTTGGGCGGCCGTGAAAACACCGCCGCGCGCCCCCTGCCACCGTCGGCGCCTGGAGCCCCCGCGACCGCAGTGTTGCGGCCGATTGCCACCGTCGAGCCGAGGGCGAAACCGGTTTCGACGTCCCGAACGGAGAAGATCTCGACCGGTTGCCAGATATCCCCGGTACGATTCCGTACAAAGCGATGAACCCCACCTCGGCTCTCATTGGTCCCGGGCGCCCCAACCAACAACTCGTTCTCTTGAAACGCGAGAGAAGACCCGAACAGATCGCCGATGCTCCGCACCCCCGGCGCTATGCGGTCCTGCTCGGCCCAAGTACGGCGCGCCTCGTCCCACGTGTATTCGACGACGATGCCGCGCGATTCGGCCGTTCCGGGATGGCCGATCAGTAGGGCATCCCCATCGATGACGACTGCGGCTCCGAAGCGGCTACCGGGAAACGGGCTGGGGGCGGAGATGAGCGCATCCTCCATCCATGCGCCCGAGTCACGATCGCGCGAAAAGACGAAAGCCGCGCCCGAGGTCCCATGACCGGGCGCGCCGACAATCGCCAAGTCACCCCGAATCATCAGCGAGGCACCGAACCCGTCGTCACGCTCCGGCTCTGAACGCTCCAATCGAGCCCGCTCGGTCCACGATCCGGAGTCGAGTTCTCGCTCGAAGACCCTCACATCGCCGAGCCCCCCGATCGAGGCCACGAGCGCATGGCTGCCATCCGTGTCGACGGCCCGGAGGGGAGGCTGGAGGATCTCCATCAGGGCCGCATAATTCCATTGGGCCGAGCCAGCGGCCGCGTCCGTCACGAGCGCCAGGCTCTGCACTCGGCTCCAGGCCCCCCGGCCGTCACGCCGGAATGCATGGGCGCCCCACCGCTCCTCGGCGTCTCCGCCCGCCAGGAAGAGCATGTCCCCGGAGACGGCGATGGACGGACTCAGGCCCTCACCCGTCGACGCACTGCCCTCCGCCCCGAGCTGATCCACCACCCGCCAGGCGTTATCGATGTTCCTCGCGTACACGAGAGCCGCTCCCGGCCCCTGCCCGTATGTCGGCTTAAGAACGATGACGTCATCGCCGATGACTTCGACCGCACTTCCGTACCCGCCTTGGGCGGAGAGTGGGTTGAAGACGATGGCTGAGAGCAGAACCGCGAGGAAGACAGAGCGGGACGTCATGGTTATCCGATTCATCCGATTCCGGGACAAACGTTGCAGCATTCCTAGCCCATATATTCCGCGGGAGACTGAAAAGTGCCCCATGGGCGTCTTGCACCATCGCCTCGTGCCTGACAATGTGATGATCGGGAACCTGCAGGGGGGCCGAGGGATTTGACCTTCCGGGCGAGACTGACCCGACGATGAACGCGATCGAGGAGAGCGTCGAATGGGCGAAAGCCGAAGTGTCACGAAGGGGATGGTTCTTTTGGGTGTGGTGGCCGTGCTGGCCGTGGGGACGTGGCTCGTCACCGGGTCGGAACCCCGACTCGGGCCGGCCGACGGCCTGGAGCTTTCCGGAATAGACACGGGAAGGGTCGCCGTCGGCGATGTCGCCCCGGATTTCTCGCTGATGAGCTACGCGGGCAGCGTGGTCACGCTCTCGGACTTTCGTGGTGAGAAGAACGTTGTTCTCCAATTCTACCGAGGGTACTGGTGACCATTTTGCGCCCGTCAGTTCGGTGAACTGAGCGACCTCCTGTCTCCGGAGCAACAAGCCAATACGGAGCTCATGGCCCTATCGGTGGATGAACGGGAAGAACAACAGTTGATGATCGATCGCGTCGCCGAAGAGTATGACGCGCAAATCGAGTTCACTCTGCTTGCCGACCCGGACAATGCCGTAATCAATCGTTACGGGGTGTTCAACCCCGATGACTCGCGGAGGCGTGCGATCCCGCATCCGACCACACTCGTCATCGACAAGCAAGGTGTCGTGCGGTGGAAGTTCATCGAGGTCGACTACCGGATCCGCCCCACGAACGAGAACATCCTGGCAGCGCTTCTGGAACTGGAGTAGCCTCCGCTCTCCATGTCAGCGAAGGCCCCGGCCTCCACGGTCAACTCTCCACTTCCACCGCCGTGAACGCGATGGCGAAGGGGCAGATGCCGACCGGAATGGTGACGTCGACCTCGAACACGGCGTCATGCCGGTTGGCCGTCGACGGGTTCTGGCAATCCGGCGACAGTGTGTAAAGCCGCCCCGCATCGTCGAATCCGACACCCGACGTGCTGGGCACACCCCCGGGCTCCAAGGCCTCGGACGGTCCCCGGATGAAGGCGTCGAGGCTGGTATCCCAAACGACCACGCCATACGCGAAGGCGCCGACGAAAGCCCTGGCGGACGGACCCAGCGCCAGGCTGCCGGGGAACTCGCCAAACCCCGGATGGTGTGCCACCTCGGTCAGGCCTGCCAGATCTACGACGGAGAGGGACCCGTTCGCCGATCCGAACGACCCCGACGCCACTATATAGAGCCGCCCGTCGGGGCCCACGCCGCCCATAGCGGCATTTTCACCGCTCAGCATCACGGTGGAGGTCACTTGAAGGGTCGCGACGTCGATCACCGAGACCGTCGATGGACCGTCGGGCGCAAAGAACTCGAGTTCGGCGTTCAGCACGAAGGCCCGTCCGCCCTCGACCACGATGGCCTGCGGGAACCGGCCGACGGCGATGTCGCTCCCAGTGGTACCGGCCAAAACGTTGACCGGCGTCACCGAGTCGAGGTCTGGGTTCGCAACCAAGACGATCGAATCGTTCAAGAACGCGGCGCCCGTCGCGCCTGATCCCTGGGAAAGGCCGACCGTCCGTACCAACAACCCATCCTTGAGATCAACGACCGCGACGGCGGGCACGATACCGAGCGGAACGGCCGCGAGATTCCCCCTCAGGGCCATGGTGACGGGGCTGCCGTCCGGTCCGAGGCCGACGGTCCGCGTCTGGTCCGGGTTCGCGACCTCGAAAATCGTGAGGCTCAGATCCGTGCTCGACAGCACGACACCCACTTCGGCGGTCTCGGGCGGCAGTGGCTCGGTGCCGTCACCGAAGCAGGCCGTCAGGAACACGGCTGTCAGAGATGCAGCCCCCAGGAGCCGCGCGCTCGATCCCCTTCTCCCCATCTCCAGCTTCATTTCAGATTCTCCAGTAGAGTGATCAAGAACTCGGCCCGACCCGGAACTCCACGCGGAGCGTCCGACCCGGATCGGGATAAGCGAAAATCAGAGCGTCGGTGACGTCGAAGAGACGTTCGATCCCCAGATGGCTCTCCGCGCTCCAGCGCCCGAGGACCCAGCGGTGTCCCACGGTGAAGTCCGTCACCCAGAACCCGGGGAGTTCATTCACAGGAGAGGGCACCGGGAATCGGGCACCGGTAAAACGGGAAGCCAGCCTGAGCGACCAGGGACCGTGTTGCCACCCGGCGGTGAGCGTAGCCCCGTAACGCGGACGGTACGCCACCTGGACGTCATCGGAATCGGCCCGGTCATACGTGGCGCGAGTGAGGCTGAAGCTCCCCCCGAGGGACAGATCCGCTCCGGGCAACTCCAGCTCCAAGCCCGCCTCGCCCCCGGACCTTCGTACGTCCACGTTCCGTGGGCTCCAAACGAAGCGGAAGTCCGGGAGCCAGACGATCATCCCCTTCATGTCGCCTCGGTAGGCCTCCACGGACGCGCGGACGGCGACATCCCCCACCCCCCCGACCCACATCGCCTGCGCCGCGAACTCGGAGGGCACTCGCTCCGCCCGAAGCTCAGGGTTGGGCTCCACGCCCACACCCTCTCTGAAGAACTGGTCTCCGAGCGTGGGAGGGCTGAAGGCGCTGCGGTGTGCCACGCGAAGGAGAAGCGGCCCGAGAGGGACTCCAAGCGCGACCTCATGGCTCCCGTGCCAACGATCGGTCCGCCCCACCCAGTGCCCGCGCACGGATGAGGACACCAACCACGACGCCTCGGAGCGGGACCACGTGCCCGACGCCCGCAGCCCGAGATCCGTCCGGCGTGGGGGCGCGCCCGAACTCAACGCATCGCCTTCCACACTCTGGATGTCGAGATCCACTCCGCCGGATATCGCCCGCAATACTCCGAGGCCGGGGATGGAACCCTCTATCGCGGCCCCCGCCCCCCGGAGCACGGTGCGATCGTCGAACGGAGTCCCGAACGGGGGATCGGAGTCACGGAACCGGGTCGTCTGTCGGGTGGCGTACGTGCGCACGTTCAACGATCCGCCCCCGAGCAGCCCCAGATTCCAACCAGCGGACAGACGGGCCCGGTCGAGATCTTGACGTGCATCCGATGACGGGGCAAAGCTCCGCCCTGGAAGTCCCCTCTCTAGCGTCTCGAAGCCAGCCGTCGCGCTCAGGTCGCCCTCCCACAGCGGACCCGACCAACCCGTACTCGCACTCCACGTGACGAGATCGGCGTTGCCGCGGTGAGCCTCACCACCTCCCGCCTCCGCCGGGATGACGAAGTCGAACCCACCGTCGAGTCGCCTCCCCTCCACGCGGCCCTGCCAGTGACCGTTCCAGAGGGCCCCACCACCCCCCGCGCCCAGGCCGAACTGCTCGAGCGACCCCGCCCAGGTGGACACGTACCCGGGCTCCGCCTCGCCCAAGGTCTCGAGAAGGATCGCTCCGGCAGTCGCACGAGGGCCGAAGCGGGCCGAGAGCGCCCCCGCAAGAACCGTCGCACGCGTGAGACTCCGGGCGGGCACCGTGGAGAGGTCGGCCTCGCCGGTGACGGGGTCGTTGAGTGGCACACCGTCCAGCAGCACGAGAACCGCGTCGGGATTCGCGCCCCGCACGCTGACGAGTTGAGGGCCGCCCCTCGTTCGCTCCTGAACCACGATCCCCGGAACGGATTGGAGCGCATCGCCCGCCGTCCGGGCCCCCGATCCGACGATCGCTTCACGGAGGAGAACGGTCCCTCCTATCCGATCCACGGTCGCCGTTATCTCGTCGACCCCCAGCGCGACCGGCGCGAGTTCCAGCCTGACCCGAGCCACCAAACCGTTCCGGACGTCGATGTTCCGATGCGTGGTGCCATACCCGAGCCGGTGAACTGACACGCGATAGGAACCGGGCTCGAGTCCCCTCAGTCGGAAGCCGCCGGAAGCGTCCGTCGACGTCTTCCAGGCACCAGGCTCGACGCGGACTTCAACCGCCGCGAGCGGGGTCCCCGTGAGAGAATCCACGATCCTGCCGGACAGCTCGCCTGGCCACTGGGTGGCCGACGCGGTCCCAGGAAGGGCGAGCACGACCAGGCCGGAGTACCAGGCCAGGTCAGCGCACCAGCGTACCGCGCCCGTCCGCAGAGGAGGGCCACCGCGCGTCGTAGACCGACTAAATAAAGAAACCCGCATCCCTTCCCCTCGAAGAGTGCTCGGCGACGCGGGCGCGCAGGTCTACTGACTTAGGGCGGCACTCCCTCGCCTTCCCAGAGCCTCGCGGCTCCAGTGGCGTTCCTGAGGGGGCCTGTCCGGCGCATGACGCGCCGAGCCCATCACAGTGGCGGGGCCGTGCCGGATTCACACCGGCTTCCGAGATGCCTCGCCCGCTTATTCAAGTTGTCGGGGGCAACCTATCGAGGGTCGTGACGGCGTGTCAAACTCATCTTGTTGTCCTCGCGGCCCATTCTGAGATATTGTCCGTCCGCGGTCTAGCTACTCCGGTGGGTCTCGCAATCACAGATGCGGGTACGCGCGTCATTCAACGGTCGTTCACGCCAAAATCGCCCGCAAATACCTTGATCAAGTTCGAAGGTTTGGAAGCCCCGACACGGAACGCCAAGTGAGCATCATAAACGCCATGGACGTGGCTCCGTCTCGAGTGCAACCGCCGATCCGCTCCGAGGTCTTCGGCATCGAACGGCTCCGCCAGCACGCCGAGGGCTTGGCGGCGGCCCAACCCATCGCTGATGAACGCGCAAAGGGGCGCCGACTCCTCCCCCGCGTCCGTGAGAACGAAGAGGTCCTTCTCGCTGGGTACGGAAGCATCGTCGAAGCGGTTCGACAGAAGAATCAGATCACGCAAGCCGAGGAGTGGCTCCTCGACAACTCTCACGTCGTAGACGGGCAGATCCGGGAGATCAGGGATCACCTCCCAGGGAGCTTCTACAAGGTCCTCCCCAAGATCGCCGAGGGCTACCACCTCGGAGGGTACCCGCGCGTCTATGGGCTGGCGTGGGCTTATGTGGCGCATACGGACAGTCGATTCGACATGGAGACGCTGCAGGCATTCGTGGGGGCTTACCAGCGCGTCCAGCCACTCGGTATCGGTGAACTCTGGGCAATCGCCATCCACCTTCGAGTGGCCCTGGTCGAGAACTTACGACGGATCTCGGAGTCCATCATCCGCGCCCGCCAGATGCGGGCGCGCGCAGACGAAGTGGCGGATGACCTTCTGGGCCTCGCCGATCAGCCCCCTGGACGCATGGGTGATCCTCTGGAACTGCTTGGCACCGCTCCCCTCGACAGCGAGTTCGCGGTGCAGCTCGTGCGGCGACTTCGCGACCAGCCGGTTTCGATCATGCCGGCGCTCGACTGGCTCAACGACAATCTGGCTGCACACGGGACGTCCCCCAACGAAGTGGTTTCCCAAGCACACCAGGCTCAGGCCGCAGCGAACATCACGGTCCAGAACATCATCACCAGCATGCGTTGGATGTCTTCCATCGACTGGACGGGATTCTTCGAAGGCGTCAGTCTGGTGGACAAAGTCCTCCGGACCGTTCCCGGGTTCGAGGCCATGGATTTCGCCACTCGCAACAAGTACCGGTCACAGATCGAGGAGCTGTCCCGGGGCTCGAACCGATCGGAACTGGAGGTGGCACGCGAAGCCGTGCAGCTGGCTCGCGAAGCTGCGCAGGATGAGCCGGAAGTCCCTTCGCCAACCGGTCCGCCAGAGGTGCGGCCTACCGAATCGGACCAGTCGGGCCTACTAGCCGTCCCCAACCGCGCCGAGGAGGACCCGGGGTACTACCTCCTGACCCGTGGCAGGTTGGTCCTCGAGAAGCGGTTGGGATATCGTGTCCCTTGGCGAGTCCGCCTGCGACGCGTGCGTCGCGCCCATGCGGTCTCGGCGTACTTCGGGGCGATCGGCGTCCTGACCGCTCTTGCTCTCTCCGGCCCTCTGTTCGCAACCTGGAGCGCGGGAGCAAGCCCGGCGATCCTCCTTCTCCTGGGGATCCTCGCCCTGGTGCCAGCCTCTGACGTCGCGGTGGCCCTCGTCAATCGTCTGGTCACTGGGGTCGTTCCCCCCAGCTTGCTCTGCAAGCTCGATCTCCAGCACGGCGTGCCGGCGGAACTCAGAACCATGGTGGTCGTGCCCGCCCTGCTCACGAGCCGCGCGGACATCGAAGAGTCCGTCGAGCGACTCCAGGCCCATTTCTTGGCGAATTCCGCCGGGCATATCCACTTCGCGCTCCTGACCGACTGGAAAGACGCTCCCCACGAACACATGCCAGACGACGAGGACCTCCTCACCGAGCTGGCCGACGGGGTCGAGCATCTCAATGAGCGACACGGGAGTCCCCCCGGTGGCGGGGAGCGGTTCATGCTATTGCATCGCCGGCGCCTCTGGAACGAGAAGGAGGGCAAGTGGATCGGCTGGGAACGGAAACGTGGGAAGCTGCACGAACTGAATCGGCTTCTTCGAGGCGCCACAGACACGACGTTCATTCCCATCAACGGCACCATGCCATCCGTGCCCGATGACGTCCGCTACGTCATCACGTTGGATGCCGATACCCGACTTCCAAGAACGACCGCCTACCGCCTCGTCGGGGCCATGGCCGCATCGTCCCGTCCCTGCCGACGGGACCAAAGAGCACGACCTACCAGCGGATCGTGTCGGGCCCCGGCGGTGTGGATCCCTATGCAGGTGCGATTTCGGATGTGTACCAGGACCTGTTCGACGAAGGGTCCTACACGGGAAAGGGGATCTACGACGTCGACGCATTCGAGGCGGCTCTCGCGGGGCGCATCCCGGAGAACGCGCTCCTCAGTCACGATCTCTTCGAGGGGGTCTTCGCGCGCGCGGGTCTGGTGACCGACATCGATCTCTTCGAGGAGTTCCCCACCAATTACGAAGTGGCCGCGCGCCGCAGACAGCGGTGGGTGCGGGGTGACTGGCAACTCCTCCCCTGGATCCTGGGCCACTCGCGCGACGCGTCCGGGCGAAGGCGACGGACGCGCATTCCCGCGCACGCCCGCTGGAAGATGCTGGACAACCTGCGTCGAAGCCTCTCCGCACCTTCATTGTTTCTACTCGGCCTGGCCAGCTGGGTCCTACCCGCCGTCTCTCCGTTTCTGTGGACCGGCCTGCTCCTTGCCTCCATCGCGATACCCGCTTTCATGCCCGTGCTCGACGGTCTGATCCCTCGAGGGTCGGGGTTCTCAAAACGAAGCCATCTACGCGCCACGGGTCGCGATATCCAAGTCGCCGCGTTGCAGATACTGCTGGCCATCACCGTGCTCGCGTACCGGGCCTGGTACATGACGGACGCCATCGTACGCACGCTCGTGCGGCTCTATGTGACGAAGCGGAACCTCCTCGAGTGGGTCGCGGCCGCTCAGGTCGGGTACGGAGCGGACCTGAGACTCCGCGCCTTCTATCTGCATCTCCGCTGGAGCGTCCTTCTCGCCTCGGGCGCCGGCGTTCTCTTCATCATCTTCAAACCGGAGGCGTGGCCCGTCGCCGGCCCGTTGGTACTCCTATGGGTCCTGTCACCCGTTCTCACGTGGCGGCTGAGCGTTCCCCAGAGACTTGAAGAGAAGCACCGCCTCTTGCCGAGCGAAACACGTTCCTTGCGCCTCCTTGCAAGGCGGACTTGGCGCTTCTTCGAGACGTTCGTGACCGAAGAGGAGCACTTTCTGCCGCCGGATAACTTCCAGGAGAGTCCCGAGCCTGTTGTCGCCCACCGCACCTCGCCGACCAACATGGGGCTGTACCTCCTCAGCACGATGGCGGCTCATGACTTCGGCTGGATCGGGATCTTGGACATGACCCACCGTCTCGAGGCCACGCTGGAGACCATGACCGGCCTGCGCCGGTTCCACGGCCATTTCGTCAACTGGTACGACACCAGGGACCTTCGTCCGCTCGATCCCCTCTACATCTCCACAGTCGACAGTGGGAATCTGGCGGGGCACCTCATCGCGCTGTCTCGAGGATGCCATCAGTTGATTCGTCAACCGCGTCTGGGGCCGGAGGTCCTGGATGGGATTCGGGACGCCCTGCAGCCGGTTCTCGACGAGGTGGAGAAGACCACGTTCCACCCGCGCTCAGAAACGGTCACGGCGTTCGAGCTACAAGAGGCTTTGCACGTAATGTCGGCTGCCCTGGACGATCCCCCGACATCCGCTCCAGAATGGGGGCGGCGGTTCGAAGAGCTCGAGGCCCGGGCGGAGAACCTCCTGGACATCGTCAGCACACTCTCCACGGCCCCGGAGAATGGGGAAGCATCGGATATCCTCGTCTGGGCAACGGCCGTCCGGGATACCGTCCAGAGTCACGCGCGCGATCTCGAGCTGATTCAGCCCGAGGAAGCCGACGCGGCCGGGACAGCGGCGACCACTCTCGAGCACCGCCTCTCTGCCCTGGCGCTCCAGGCGGAGCAGATGGCGTGGGGGATGGACTTCCGATTCCTCTTCGACCCCTCCCGCAGGTTGTTCTCGATCGGCTTCCGCGTGGCCGATAACACGCTCGACCCGAGCTGCTACGACCTGCTGGCTTCCGAGGCGAGGTTGGCGAGCTTCGTGGCCATCGCGAAGGGCGATATCTCGCCCCGGCACTGGTTCCTGCTCGGACGGTCCCTCACGCCGGTGGGGCGTGGGGCGGCGCTCGTCTCCTGGTCGGGATCGATGTTCGGTTGGACGCCAGGTCCGGTATGGAGCGGAGAGAGGCGTTCCCTGGGGGGTCTCCGAGTCGGCGTACAACGTGCGTGACATCGAGCGCACGTATCAGTACTCGGATTTCGGCGTGCCTGGCTTGGGACTCAAGCGCGGGCTGTTCGATGACGTGGTAGTGGCTCCCTACGCCACCGCGCTTGCGGCCATGGTAGATCCCAGGGCGGCCCTCGACAACGTGGCTCGTCTCGAGAAGGCCGGGGCCGGCGGTGCCTACGGGTTCTATGAGGCGTTGGATTACACACCGTTGAGGCTCCCTGAAAAGGAGAGGGTAGCCGTGGTTCGAGCCTACATGGCCCACCATCAGGGGATGACGATCGTCTCCCTGGGAAATGTCGTTCACCGCGGGCTCATGCAGAGACGCTTCCACGCGCATGCCATGGTTCAGGCGGCGGAGCTCTTGCTGCAGGAGCGCACACCGCGTGCGGTGGCCGTGACGCGGCCCCGCGGGGAGGACGTTGAGGTGGCTGCCCACGTCCGCGATCTGGTTCCACCGACCCTGCGGCGCTTCGAATCACCCCATGACGTTCCGCCACGCACCCACGTCCTGTCGAACGGTCGGTACATGGTCATGGTCACGACGGCGGGCTCCGGCTTCAGCCGATGGGGGGACCTCGCCCTGACCAGGTGGCGCGAGGATACGACGCGCGACTGCTGGGGCACATTCCTTTTCTTGCGGGACGCCAAGACCGGTGATGTCTGGTCCGGCGGGTTTCAGCCGAGCGGAACCGAGGTGGACAAGTACGAGGTCGTCTATTCCGAGGACCGGGCCAAGATCGTGCAGCGGGACCGGTCACTGTCCATCACGCTCGAGATCGTGGTCTCACCCGAAGACGACGCCGAGCTCCGCCAACTGACTGTGACCAATCTCGAAAATCGTGATCGGGAGATCGATGTCACGTCCTATGCGGAGGTGGTGCTGGCCTCGCAGGCCGCTGACGAGGCACATCCGGCGTTTTCCAACCTCTTTGTGGAGACCGAATTTGTTCCAGGGCTCCAGACGCTGCTCGCCACTCGCCGCCCACGATCCGCATCGGAGCCATCGTTGTGGCTGGCCCATCTCGCCGCTGTCGAGGGGGAGATCGTCGGCACGTGCGAATACGAGAGCGACCGCGCCAGCTTTCTCGGCCGGGGCCGGGGAATAAGGGCGCCGACTTCGGTGATGGAGGGCAAGCCGCTCACGAACACCGCCGGAACGGTTCTCGATCCGATTGTGAGTCTTCGGTATCGGATGGCCATCCCCGCGCGTCGGACCGTCCGTCTCGTCTTCACGACGCTCGTGGCACCCTCCCGTGACGAAGCCCTCGACAGAGCGGAGAAGTACCGTCAGACGGACACGTTCGAGCGAGAGAGCTCGCTGGCGTGGATGCATGCCCAAGTCCAGCTACACCACCTTCAGATCACCCAGGACGAGGCACATCTCTTCCAGCGTCTGGCGAATCGTATGCTCTACGCGGATCGCACGTTGCGCACGGCCCCTCAGGATCTGATCGCCAATCGCCTAGGGGCGTCCGGGCTCTGGGCCTACGGAATCTCCGGCGATCTCCCGATCGCCGTCGTGCGCGTCGAGCAAGAGGTAGAGCGAAACGTGGCGAGGCAACTGCTGCGGGCGCACGAGTACTGGCGCCTGAAGGGCATTTCGGCCGATCTGGTGATCCTCAATGCGAGGGCTGCGTCGTATGCGGAGGATCTCCAAGAATTCTTCGAAGCCATGGTGCGAGCGAGTCAGTCCGCGGTAGGCCCGGAGCGTGACCAGAAGCGGGGGAGCGTCTTTGTGCTCCGGGAAGATCGGTTGCCTCCGCACGACCTGGTTCTGCTGCGCTCGGCGGCGCGCTTGTTGATCCTAGCGGGTAGAGGTACGCTGTCGGAGCAGGTGATCAGGCTGCTTCACCTGAAGCCCGGACCCGTGCCGCGACGGCTCCGCCCGCCGCGAGCGGACGTAGAGGCAATCCCCCCTCCGGCGCCGGATCTCGCGTTCTTCAACGGCCTGGGAGGATTCACCCGGAACGGCCGCGAATACGTCACGGTTCTGGGCGAGAAACAATGGACACCCGCTCCCTGGATCAACGTCGTAGCGAACCCGGCGTTCGGGTTTCAGGTTTCCGAGTCGGGCTCCGGCTCTACCTGGTCCGTCAACAGCCGCGAGAACAAACTGACGCCCTGGTCCAACGATCCTGTCAGCGACACACCGGGCGAGGTTTTCTACGTACGTGACCTGGATAGTGGTCTGATCTGGGGACCGACATGTCTTCCAATCCGCGAAGACGCCTGGCCATATGTCGTCCGGCACGGCCAGGGTTACAGTCGCTTCGAGCATACCTCCCACGGAATCGCACTGGACTTGGTGCAGTTCGTCCCGCCTCACGACCCCATCAAGATCTCCCGACTGACGCTGATGAATCAGTCCGGCCGCAAACGGCGCATCTCTGTAACGGCTTATGTGGAGTGGGTACTAGGGGTCACGCGCAGCGGCGCTGCGGCGCACGTGGTCACCGAAATCGATCCCGCGACCCAGGCCATGTTCGCTCGGAACGCTTGGAACGATGAGTTCGCGAGTCGGGTCGCCTTCGCCGATCTCGGTGGGAGCCAGACATGTTGGACTAGCGACCGCCTCGAATTCCTTGGACGCAATGGGAGCCTCGACCACCCCCTATCGCTTGAACGCGGCGACGAGTTGTCGGGAAGGACCGGCGCGACGTTGGACCCGTGCGCCGCCCTGCAGACGGAGGTGGAGCTCGAGCCGGGGCAACGAACCGAGGTGTTGTTCCTCCTCGGACAGGGGGAAGACCCCGCGCAGGCCCGAACGCTCGTGCGACGTTATCGGGAGGAGGATCCCGAGGCCATTTTGCGGAACGTCCAGGACCAGTGGGACACCACACTCGGCACGGTGCAGGTCAAGACGCCGGACGCCTCGATGGATCTGCTGCTCAATCGCTGGCTACTCAACCAGGTACTGTCCTGTCGCATCTGGTCCCGCTCAGCCCTCTATCAGGCCGGAGGAGCATACGGGTTCCGTGACCAGCTGCAGGATGTCCTGGCTCTGTTGGTCGCGAGGCCCGACATCGCGCGTGAGCACATCCTCCGGGCCGCTTCGCGGCAGTTCCTCGAAGGAGATGTCCAGCACTGGTGGCATCCACCTTCGGGACGCGGAGTCCGGACACGAATCTCCGACGACCGCCTCTGGCTGCCCTACGTCGTGACGCGCTATCTGACCGTGACGGAGGATTGGGCGGTTCTGGACGAGATGGTTCCTTGGCTCGAGGGGCCAGCACTCGAGGTGCATGAGCACGAGGCCTATTTCGAGCCCGAGGTCTCGGACAAGCAAGCGACGCTGTACGAACACTGTGCGCGAGCCTTGGATTGTAGCCTCGACATGGGTAGCCATGGTCTCCCGTTGATGGGTGGAGGCGACTGGAACGACGGGATGAACCGAGTGGGCGTGGAGGGCCGGGGAGAAAGCGTTTGGATGGGTTGGTTCCTCCACGTGAATCTGAGCGATTTCGCTGAGATCGCCGACCGGCGTGAAGACCAGGAACGTGCGGCACATTGGCGCGGGACGGCCGAATCTCTCGCGACTTCCCTGGAGGACGAGGCATGGGACGGGGAGTGGTACAAGCGCGCCTTCTTCGACGACGGGACGCCGCTCGGATCCGCCCAGAACGACGAGTGTCAGATGGATTCGATCGCGCAGTCCTGGGCGGTCCTCTCCGGCGCGGGTGACGAGAGGCGTGCGCGCCAGGCCATGGATTCGGTTTCACGCCGACTGGTCAGCCCATCGGAGCGACTACTTCTGCTCTTCTCGCCGCCATTCGACAAGACGCAACGGGATCCCGGATACATCAAGGGATATCCACCCGGCATCCGGGAGAATGGCGGACAGTACACGCACGCGGCGATTTGGTCGGTCATGGCGTTCGCTCAGCTCGGCGAAGGAGACATGAGCTTCGAACTCTTCAACCTACTGGACCCGATTCACCAAGCGAGTCGTCGTGCAAGCGCTTACCGTTACAAACTGGAGCCCTACGTGGTCGCCGCCGATATCTACTCCACCCCCCCCCATGTGGGACGGGGAGGATGGTCGTGGTACACTGGCGCCGCGGCTTGGCTTTACCGCGCGGGCTTGGAGTCGATCCTCGGATTCCGGAAGCGCGGTTCCACGCTCCACATCGATCCATGCATTCCTCGGGGATGGAAACGCTTCGAGATCGTCTACCGCCATGGCAGGACTCTGTATCGGATCGAAGTCGAGAATCCTAACGCCGTTTGTCGAGGAGTATCGAGCCTGAGTCTCGACGGGGCGCCGCTTTCAGCCGGGGAGCTGGTCCCGCTCTCCGACGACGGTCGCGAGCACCGGGTCCGCGTGGTGCTCGGGTAGCCGCCACGACGCGCTATCCCTCCCCCACCCTGTTGACCGACCCGTGATCAAGCTTTGTGAACCCTCCAGACGGTAGACGATTTGCTGGGGAGTTCTCCCCACGACCCCCTCAGGCAAAGACCGACTGACTCCTACCGGTCGAGTGGTGATCCTTGAAATCGGGGCACATGTGCCCGGGATTCACTGCGATCCCGGTTCGCTCTTGACCTGGAGGCTCACGTGAGGGAGTCCATATGCGGCTTGGGTTTCGCAAGCCTGGAGTCCGTAACCAGAAGACTCACAGGAGTCCTGGCGATCGCCGCGCTCGGCGGCTTGGTCGGCTGCACCGATGGCCCCAGCCGTTGGCCCGAGGTTCCGACCCTGCATCCGAACGGTGACCTCTTGGCGGTCAACGAGGTTCTACTGATCTCGGACAGCGTCCAAGGCGACGTCATGCTGGCCGGCCGGACGCTCGAGTTCGATGGTTTCTCGGGGGGATCCTACCTCGGTGGGGCCGGTGACCAAACCGTGGCAGGGCGAGTCGAGGGCAGTGTCCGCGCAGCCGGCGGCACAGTGGAGCTCCAGGCCTCGGTGGGGCGCAACGTCACGCTCGCCGGGGGCAGTATCATGGTCCGAGACGAAGCGGAGGTCGAGGGGAACGCCTACCTCGCGGGTGGCAGCGTGCGGCTCGACGGTGCCGTCTCGGGTGACGTGTACGTGGGAGCCGGGGATGTCGTCCTGGACGGCGATGTGGGGGGCGACGTGAGGGTCGAGTCGGGAGCGCTCCGAATCGGACCCGACGCCCGCATCGACGGCGAGTTGCGCTACCGGCTGAGCGAAGGCGCCGCCCCCGTAGTGTCCACCGAAGCGGTTGTCGCAGGGGGCCTCGTGGGACTCGAGCCGAGGGCGGATGAGGGAGGTGACTTGGGCTTCTTCGTCCTCAGGCTGTTGGCGTTCGTGCTGTGCTCCGCCGTCGTGGTAGCGCTGTTCCCCGGCACGCTGGCCGCGACGGAAGAAAAGATGCGAAGTCGGCCCGCTGCGGCGCTCGGGTATGGCCTGCTCTTCGTGATCCTGGTGCCGCTCGCGGTGGCCATCTTTGCTGTGACGCTCGTCGGCATCCCGCTCGCCGTGATTGTTGCGATGGTCTACGGGTTGTCGCTCTACCTGGCGCCGATCGTTCCCGCGCTCTGGGTCGGCGATGAGATGCTGAAGGGGCGCGAGCCCTCGGATCGCAAGAGCGCAGTGCTTCTGGTAGCGACCGGTGGTGCGGTCGTGGGCTTCGCCATCCTCCTCCCATGGATCGGGCTCCTCGCGCGAGTGTTGGCTACGTGCGCCGGCCTCGGAGCCGTGGTGCTCGCCATCCAGAGCAGGCGCTTGTCGACGCCTTCTGGCCAACCCCGGTGAACCAGTGGGTTCACTGACGAAGCGTTTGTCATGAAACCGCTTCCCCCAGGAGAGCGCCGTGACATGGTGATACTCGTGGAGTGGATCGGGTCCGTAGACGGCGCGTCAAGGCGAATCGGCTACGGGACCGACACCGAGGGCCGGAAGCCCAGGTAATACTGGACACCGGGCCAAGGAACCGGGTGGGTCTCCCCCCAACAATGATCTGTCTGGTGTGTGTGCGAACCGGTCGCTACCGTGTGACGAACGAGATGTGGCTCATGTCCTGACCCCATCGTCTGGATACTCGAACCGCCAAGCATTCCTGAGGGAGGTAGGCATGAAGAAAGCGATCCTCGCCGCCGTCGGCATCGGCTTCACTTTCGCGGGCACGGCACAAGCCCAGCGCCCGCCGGCCGCGTGCGGCCCGGCCGACCAGCTACCGGCGGAGCTCTCCGCCAACGTGGGCTCCGACGCGCGCTGTTTCGAGCTCCGGATGTACACGGCCAGCAACGAGCGCGGCGACATCAACATGCTGCATCAGCGCTTCCGCGAGCAGGAGGTCGCGATCTTCGAGAAGCACGGCGCCGAGGTCATCGCCGTATGGCAGCGTCTCGACGATCCGAACACGCTGGTCTGGATGCTCGCGTATCGCGACCGCGCCCATCGGGACGAGGTCTGGGCGGGGTTCGCCGCCGACCCGGACTGGGCCGCGCTCCGCGAGAAGTATGACGTGTCGCTCTCCATCGAGGCTTATTGGATGAGCTCCACCAACTACTCGAACCTCAGGTAGCCGGCCGGTAAGTCGATTCCCTGGCGGTCCCGGTTATGGGTTCACCATTGGGAGGCCGGCCGCGCCCCACGCGTTGAACCCGCCCACCAGGCTGTAGACCCTCGTATACCCCAGTCCCGCGAGGGTCGTGGCCGCCCGGACGCTCATGGGTCCGGACCGACAATACAGGGCGATGGGCGCGTCCCTGTCGGCGGGGAGCTGATCGAGGTGATCTGCGATCTCGCGGAAAGGAATCGAGACATCGGTCCCAACGATGTCACCCTGGAAGGGCACGTGCACGTTGACGAGACGGCTAACCCCATCCGAAGCCCTCATCGCTTGCAGCTCTGCGACCGAGATGTTCCAGTAGGCCCCGCCCGGCACCGCCACACGCTCACCGACCGTGGGTGTGCCAGTAGCCTGTCCAAAGCCGGAGGCAGGAAAGAGCATCAGCGCGAACAGCGGAAGCAGTCGTGACAACGGCGAACGGACGTTCATTTGATCGGCACCTGTCTCGGAGAAACGATGCAGCCAAAGTAGTCGGCGGAGGGGCTTGGCGCCAAAGCAGATGGCGACGCACGTGTCGGAGGCGAACGACCTCTCCCTCCGGTCCTTTGCTTCGGCGACCACTGAGCGCGCGTCGCCCGGGCTGCCGTTGGGGACCGCTTGCAGGAGTAGTACGTCCCCTGCTACGGTGCTGAAGCGCCACGGCCTTTGCGGGGAGGAATAGACATGGCGAAAGAAGACGACCATCCGGACCACGACCCAAAGATCGAGGACGGGAGGGGTCTGAACAGGCGAGATTTCGTCAAGACGGGAGTCGCCGCCGGGCTGGGTTCGGGCGCTCTGTTGGCGTCGGACCAGGCGCGAGCGCAGGTCCCCGAGACCGGTGCTCAACAGACCGTCTGGGACTATGAAGCAGATATCGTTATCGCGGGAGGCGGGTGCGTCGGGCTGACCGCAGCCATTCGCGCGAGGGATCTCGGGGCAAGTGTGCTGGTGGTCGATCAGAATTTCGACCTCGGCGGCAGGATGCTGCACAGCGCGGCCCGGATGTCGCTCGGCGGAGGCGACCCGGTACAGCAGAGAGACATGAGGGGCGAGAGCGACCGGGAGGGGCTCGTCACGGTAGCTCCCGTCGAGGACCCGGAAGAGCTCGATGACAACATCGAGCTCCTATTCACGGATATCACCGACTGGTCGGTCGTCGACCCCAAAGGTCAAAACCCCTACCGGTACAACGAGCGGGAGATGGCGCGTGCTTGGGCCGAGAACTGTCCGGCGACTCGGCAATTCCTGATCGACAACTACGTCCGGTTCTCGAGAGTCAGCGGCACGCATGGAGGCGGAGGGTTGTCGCGCGCGCGGTTGGCGACCTGCTTCCTCATCCTGGGCGACAGGACGGACATCAAGGCGGGAACGATCACGGCGGAGGACGCGGGCCGCGCCGATCGCGAGCGCTCGAGTGCGTTTTCGCCCGTGCAGATGAGCAACGCGAGCCGCTCCGTCGGACCCAACGCCGTGGCCAACGGTACCGCCCTCTCCCGGTCGCTGGAGTTCTCGGCCCGGGAGAAGGGCGTCGAGTTCATGCTCCATCGCTGCTTCGACGAGATCGTGCGTGAGGAGCCCTTTGCGGGCAGGGTTCTGGGGATAAGAGCACACTATTCGCCACGGCAGCACCCTGAGACCGGCGAGCTCCTTCAGAGCTTTTGGCAGAACGGCAATATCGACGAGCGCCGGGAGACCGTGAACATCAGGGCCCGCCAGGCCGTCATCCTCGCCAGCGGCGGTCACGCGGGAAACCCCGAGGTCCGCGGCATGTTCTACCCGGCATTGCGGGAGCCCGCTTTCCCTACCAGCGGTCAGGCCCTGCTGGGCCCTATCGGTCAGGACGCGTCGGCGCTCGTTGCGGGCCTGAGGGTCGGCGCCAACCTGGCGGGGATGCAGCAGAACGTCTCGTATTTCACCACGTTCCACATTTCAACGCGCCTCGGTACCCGCGATGCGTACACCGGCATGATGCCCGGACACCCGACGTTCGGTTTCCGCGGCTCCGCCGGGTTCAATGTCGGCAACGCAGGCTTCGAAGAGTTCATCGCAGTGAACCAGGTGGGGAAGCGTTTCTTCAACGAGGTCCGCCTTCCCGCAAGGCCCGGCCCCAGCGCGTACCCGGGCGACGGTGGCGCTCCGGGGCGGGGGCTCGCTCACACGCCGCTCGACTGGCGCAATTGCCGCAAGGAGTGGGTCCGGGAGATGTACAACTACGACCACGGCCTCGATGCCGCTCTGGCGATGAACGAGGGGTCCGAGCCTCCGGACTACTACTCGGGGCCGCTCTGGGCGGTCTTCGATCAGGATGCGGTCGACCGGAACGGGTGGGAACTACGCTACCCTTACGTGTCCGACAACGGCTACTTCTTCAAAGCCGACACCATGGAGGACTTGGCCGCGAAGATATACGCGGGCCATGAGTTCCAGCGAGTGCCGCTGAGTTACCTGGGCGAGACGGTGGCGACCTGGAACGGCTATGTGGAATCAGGCGTCGACCCCGACTTCGAGCGCGAGGTGGATGCCCCCATGAGTCCCATCGTGACGCCCCCCTTCTATGCGCTCTCCATCATGGTGATCTGGCACGATTCGTATGGCGGCCTGCGGGTCAACGGCCGACAGCAGGTCGTGGACATGCAGGGGCAAGTTATTCCGGGTCTTTATGCCGGAGGCGAGGCCGTGGGAGGGTTGAACAAACATGGCCTGGGCAAGGGTCACGTCCACGGGTACATCGCGGGCACTCATGCCGTCGAGGAGCCGTCCAGCTAGTCGTCCCCCCGATCTTCGGCGGGGCTCTGAGCGGACGGGCGCACTTGATATGGCCAAAGACGACGATACGACGCGCGACATCAAACCGCACGACACGCGGGTCGTCGTGTGGGACGCGCCGTCCACCATCGAATGCGGCGAGAAGTTCAGCGTCAAGCTAGGGATCAAGTGCTCGTCCGAGTGCCAGACCGGCGGGTGGGCGGTCGAGGTCCGCGACCACGACGGGAAGAAGCGTGCGACGGCCACGATGAGCAACGAGCCATGGCCCGGCACCGTCGGACTCCATTATGCGGAGGTGGAGCTGAGCGCCCCTGACACGGAGGGGCTCCACACATGGGAAGCCAAGGCTCCGGTGGACTCTCTGGACATCCCGCACGCCGAAGGTCTCGCCCGCTTTGGTGTGAGAGCCGTTCCCACACCCGAGTGTCTGTTGACGGTCGTCGCCGTAGACGTGGAAAGTCAGGCGCCCGTCGAAGGCGCCAAAGTCGTGCTTCACCCCTACAAGACCTTCACGGACGAGCGTGGGGTGGCGGGGGTGAGGGTTCCGCAAGGTGAGTACAGACTCTTCGTTTCTGGAAAGAAGTATTTCCCCTTCCGCAGTGAATGCGACATCAAGGCGGATGTCACCATAAGGGCGGAGCTTGCTTTGGACCGGGAGCTCTCCGATGCCGATATCTGGTCCTGATTTCCGACCCTGCCACGAAATGGGAGAGAAACCCCGGATGTTGAAGCTCGTGGGTGCGGCGCTGGGTCTGGCGTTCGTCATCGCCCCGGCTGCCGCCGCACAACAGGGATTCGACCCGGTCCTATCCGAGCAAGGGCAGCTACTCTCGGTCTGGGATGGCGTATTCACCGAGGCACAGGCGACACGCGGACAGGCGGTGTACACGGGCGCCTGTGGTTTCTGTCATGGCCGCAGGTTGGACGGCGCTCCGGACGATCCGGATATGCGGGCCGCGCCGCCTCTGGCGCGGGCGAGATTCCTCCGCGTCTGGGAGGGAAGAACGCTTGGCACGCTCTTGGCATTCATGCGGGCGACCATGCCGGAAGACAATCCGAACTCTTTGACCGCACAGGAGTACGTCGATGTCGTCGCCTACATGCTCTCGGTCGGAGGGATGCCGGCGGGGGATGACGAACTCCAAGCTGACCCGACCGGTCTCGCCCGCGTCGTCATAGGACCGCGGCCATAGGAGATGTGCCGAGTAGCTGGACCTGATCGACGCTGGTCTGGTCGAAGATGCCGGGTGGCCGATAGCCGGGTTTTGATTCGACCATCCTTGTTTAACTGTTCTCGGCGCATATTTTCGACGGACGGGACACGATTCTCGGGTGACCTCATCTGCGAAGGAGAGACCCATGAGTTCGAAACCACCTGATCGAAGGAAATTCCTAAAGCGCGGGGCCGCGTTGGCCGGTGGTTTGACCTTGGGAGCGGTAGAGCCCGCGATGCAACAGGCACCAGCATCTGAACAGTCTGTCGAGGGACAGTCCCAAGAGGTCCCGGACTATTCGAGTGATGAGCTGATCGCCTATGGCCAGCGCTCCCGTTTCGTGACGTCGAAACGTATACCCCACGGCGGCAGGCCGTCACCCGATCCCTTTGGGCTGGTCTTTCACGTGGCGTCTCCGATTCAGGATTCAGTGGGGGTGATCACGCCATCCGCGCTCCACTATATCGGGACCACCCGGGGCTCCTTCGTTCCGGACATCGATCCTGCGGAGCATCGTCTCATGATCCACGGCCTGGTGGACCGTCCGCTGATCTTCACCATGGAGGAGTTGAAGCGTTTCCCTTCCGTAACCCGGCTTCATTTCCTCGAGTGCGCGGGGAACCGTGCGAACCGCCGGCAGACGACGGTTCAGGAAACGCACGGTATGACCAGCTGCGCCGAGTGGACCGGGGTGCTCCTGCGTACGCTGCTCGAAGAGGCGGGCGTGCAGGACGAGGGCACTTGGATCGTCGCGGAAGGGGTGGAGGAAGTGAAAGGGGCGTCGAGCCTTCCGATGGCGAAGGCGATGGACGACATCCTGGTGGCCTACGCCATGAACGGCGAGGCGTTACGTCCCCAACAAGGCTTCCCGCTGCGGATCATTGTTCCCGGATTCGAAGGAATCCTTTCCGTGAAGTGGCTGAGGCGGATCAAGGTGGTGGACCGGTTCTACATGACTTACAACGACTACGGGCATCTTCGTCAGGACCCCGACGACGCTGCGCTGAGTTACCAGGTCGGACCGAAATCGGTCATCACTTACCCGTCCGGGGGACAACAACTACCCGGCACGGGCTACTACGAGATCAACGGCTTGGCCTGGTCCGGTGGGGGGGCCGTCAGCAGGGTGGAAGTAACCACCGACGGTGGCCAGAGCTGGAAGGACGCCGAAATTCGCGGGACACCACACCGCATGGCACATACCCGGTTCACCTTCAACTGGACTTGGGACGGACAAGAGTGCGAGCTCCAGTCGCGCTGCACGGACGAGTTGGGCCAGATTCAACCGGATCGACGGGTGCTCGGCCGTGTGACTGGCCAGGACAATTCCATTCAGCCGTGGAGGATCGCGAGCGACGGGAGCGTGCACAATGCGATCTCTTAGGCTCCTCCCATTTCTGATGCTCCTTGGGCCGGGCTCCGCGCTGGCCCAGGGGCCCACCTACGGTATCGGAAGGACCCCGAGCGCAGAAGAAATCCGTGCCTGGGATATCTCCATCAGTCCTACGGGAGAGGAGCTCCCGCCGGGGAGCGGAACCTCCACGGAAGGCGCGCTGCTCTATCTGACGAAAGCGTGCGTCGGATGCCACGGGATGGCGGGGGTAGGGGAACCCGGTCCCAGGTTGGTAAGACGCGAAGCGGCACCCGATGCCGACCCCTGGTCATTGGGGCGAATCCTGCCGATCCGCTCGCCATACGCGACGACGGTATGGGACTATCTCAATCGCGGCATGCCTCTGGGTGGAGAAGGGACCCTCACCGCCGATGAGGTCTACGCGCTGACGGCCTATCTGCTCTACATAAACGGTGTCATCGCCGAGGACGAGGTAATGGACGCCGAGAGTCTGCCGATGGTGCAGATGCCGAATCGTGATAACTGGGCACCCCTACCGGATTGGCAGCCCGGGATGCCAAGGCTTCCAGGTTACCCCTACTGACGTACGCGTCGTAACGCGTTCTAGCGCTTGTGGTTTGACCACCCTTACGATCAGCTCCCGCTGCCGAGCTTCTGACCGATCAGCTTGGCCGGATCCGCGCCGGGCTTCGGCGTGAACTTGCTCAGATAGCCCGGCCAATCCCAGCTCGTGATGTAGACGTTGCCCTCTTGGTCCACATCGACCTCGTGCGGGCGAGCGAAGCCACCGGGGAAGCCGCCCGACGTCCGTCCGAACGTGCCCCAGTGGTACAGGAGCTGGCCCTGCGTGTTGTACTTGAGCAGGCGGTTGAGCGCGGCGGAGACGACCCAAAGCGATTCGCTCTCGTCGATGTAGATACCGACCGGATCGATCACGCCAGGCCACTCCTCGATGAACTCGCCCTCGGGCGTGAAGACTTGGATGCGGTCGTTGTTACGGTCACCCACGTAGATCCGGCCCGCGCGGTCCACCGCGATACCGTGCATGAGATCGAACGCGCCGGGAGCGCCGCCGGGACCCGGGTCGCGATCGATCATGCCGAACTCGCTCACCCACTCACCGTCGGTGGTCCACTTCTGAACGCGGCCATTCTGGTAGCCATCGGCGAGCAGGAAGTGCTGACCATCCGGCAGGAAGGTCATCACCGATGGGTCGCCGAAGTCGGTCGGCTGGAGGCTCGGCATCGCCCGCTGTTCCTGGCGGCTCATCTTCGACGCCGGATCGACGAGCTCCCAGATCAGCGTATTCCCATCGTTGCTGAACTTATAGACCGCCTCGTGCACGTCGACGCCGTCGGGGCCGGGCTGCCTACCGCCCCGCTCGATAATGTAGATGGCGCGCTCGGGGTCGTAGGGGTTGATGTAGACCTGGTGAGGCGTGTTGAAGAGGCTGTCCCACTGAGTCCATCGGGTGATGAGGTCTCCGTTTCCATCCACTTCGAGGACGTAGTTGGTGCCGCCGGGTCGCCCTTGACCGGATACCTGGTCCCGGTCACCCCACACCGCGACGATGATCCGGTTCGGGTTGTCGGCCGCTGCGCCCGAGACCTCTCCCCACACCCAGCACGGGCCGGCATTCGCCTGGCCGCCGCCGCCACCACGGCCACCACGGCCGCCACCCGGGCAAGCGGCCGGGTCGCTGTGGTCCGGGGCCGGCTTCCACCAGTTCGCGGCCGCGACATACTCGCCGGTCTCGTCTGATCCGCCCTTCACGATCTGGCCCGCTGTTCGTGCCTGGTTCTCAGCGCCACAGCCGGAGAGCCCGGCAGCGAGGACGAGGGCAAGGCCCACGCGCTCAACTCCCATGATGCCTCCTGTTTCCTCTCGGTGGGTCAACGCCCTAGATCCGACCTCCGTCACAGTGGGGGCTGAGGGCTCCCCTAGCTAGGGTCCGAGGCGTGACCTGTTGCGCCGATCCCGTTTCGCGGGTCAGCCCGCCTTCCGGGAAGAAGTACCAGGATTCACCTCGCTGGGCCGCGCGTACCTCCGCTCGCGCATCCGTGCTCGGGCCGCGATCGATGGTCTCTTGAGCAAGACCGGCAAGGGCGACTTCCGGAAAACTTCATCGGCCACGCTCCCGAGCAGGACTCGATTCAGACGCCCCCGCCCTTCAGTCGCGAGAGCGATGAGATCGCTTTGCAACTCCTCGGCCACGCGCAGAATACCGGTCGCCGCGTTTGGCGCCTCCCTGACCAGAATCCGCAGGGACGGACAGTCTTCCTCGATCTCCCGGGCCACCGATTGGAGGTAGACCTCCATCCACTCGATGTTCAGCTCGGGCAGCGGTGACGGTTGTGCCGAAAGAACGTGAAGAAGGGTCAGCTGCGCCCCCAACTGCCCGAGATCGCGCACGGGCTCGAGAATGGTCTCACATGCGTCCGACCCGTCCAAGCAGACGAGAACGTTCTCGAAGTGGGTGGGCTCAGAGACCCCGGTTTCCCGCGCTATGGGCTGGAGAATTAGAATAGGCTTTGTGATCTCACGAGCTAGAGCGTCGGTAACGCTCCCCCTCCATGAGCGGCTTGCGCTCCCTTGGCCGTGACGTGTGATGACGATCAGGTCGGCTTGGGACTGATCCGCGAATCGCTGGATCGCTTCCGGCACCGGTCCATCCAGCAAGGTCGCGGAAGGACGCTCCGGGAGAGGGCCGGATGCGCGACGGGCGACCTCTTCGAGATACTCTTCTTCCTGAACCTTGTGCATCCGGTCGTACTCATCGAGGTCTATGCTCTGGAATTTGTACTGGGTGTTGGAGAGCATATGGTCTGGCACATGGGGCACGTGCACATGAACCAGGTGGAGGGCCGCCCCGGACTCACCGGCGAGAGAAATCGCGGTCGGGAGTGAATGTTCGCTGAACTCCGACCGGTCCAACGGAACCAGAAGCGACTCGAACATAGGGCGGTCCTTTCCTCGCGCAGGTGCTGGTGCCAGACCCGAGTCTTAGGGCCGCGCGCCAAGCAAGAGGGACTCCACCTATTGGGAATCTATCAGCCGAGATGATCGAGACCTGTCGGGCGATCGCCCTTGTTCCTTGTGGGGGGATTTCTCCCCGGTCGTTCTCACAGGGCTTTTCATCCTCGACTCCGAGAACTTCTTCGAGGAGCTGAACCGCCTGGTGCCCAATTGACCCGCCAGATCCCCTGGCTTCGCGTCTTCGTGGAAGGCGTCCGTCAGTCGAAGGGATGGAAACGCGTTAGAGTCCGGACCCTCCCCCACTCGGAGATACGACGGCAACCGAGGAACGGTCTGATTCGAGTGCGGACAGAATCGCGGACGCGATCTTCCTCCCACCCTCGACGCCGGGCTCGATAGGGTCCCAATAGTCCGTCGGTTCCGTACATACTCTCCGAAGGTCGACCACCGAACACCCTGCATCAACGCCGCACTGCATGATCACGTCGTCGAACAACCGCACGGTCGTCGAGATGATCCTTTGCTCCGACGGGTCCTCGAAGGCGCCGTTGTAAATCGTGCAGACTACGGTTGGCAGAGAGAACGCCAAGACTCGAGATAGGCAGCGCCGATAACCCTCTTCGAATTCATCGAGAACATCGGCGAGTTCGCTCAACGCGGCAGACACGTTCGTTGCCGGGCGCGCCAAGACATCGATCTGGGCCAAGGCATCGTTGCCGCCAACGCTCAGGACGAGATGGGTCGCTCCGGAAGGCAACGTCTCCAGCTGTCGCACGACATCCTGCATCATGTCGCCATCGACCGCGAGGAGTGACGCCGTGGACCCCTCGCCCAGGTGTGCGACCACATGATCGACTACGGCCGGACCACCGTCGGTGTACGGTCGATTGTCTAGTGTAGAATCACCCAGGAGCACCAGGTGCATCGGGGGGCGCCTTACTCCGCCGCGCGCGACAGCACGATGTCAACCAACTGTCGAACGACCTCTTGCCGGTTCGGTTGGACGTGCTGTCCGGTGAGCCAGATCTGCTCCTTCGGCTTGCGGGCGCTGGCGTGGAGCGCCTCCACCGCCTCTCGCGGCAGACGCTCGTCGTCCCAGGCGTTGATCATGATGACCGGCCGGGGCGCGACCTGTGGTACCCAAAGCTCCGGAGCGAGCCTCGGCCCGGCGCCCAAGACGTTGGCCACGGCCGCAACCAGCGCCCGCGGTGCCCTGTAGGGTACAAAGCGCCTGAGGCCGTAGTCGAAAAGGGTATATGGTCGCGCGGCACCGTGAATCAGCCAGAGCCGCGTGACCCGCCGGTCCAGTGCAGCTGCGACCGGTGCGAAGAACGCCCCGAAGCTCACGCCGACAAGCTCGACGCGCGTCGGATCTACGTCCGAACGTGAAAGCAGGTGGTCGAGGGCGATCTGGACCGCAGGTGGCGTATCGAGGAAGGCACGGCGGATCCGCGGGACGTGCCTTAGGACCGCAAGACCCTCGAGGTCCAGGGGACCGTCGTACGGGTACGCCATCGCCGCAACTACAGCGCCCCGTGTGTCTTCGACGAGCATCGCCGCCTGCTCCCCGGTGCGATACCCACCGAGGATGAGGAGCAGCGGCCGGCCGCCAGACCCGTCCGTCCGGTCATCCCCTACCTCCGCGGCAGACGCGAGGTCCTCTTCAAGCGGGTCCCCGGGAGCCCGGATAAGGAGGTCGACGGAGAGGCCACTCGAGGCCCGCAGTCGAACGGGCTGTGAGACATGACCGGCCGATCCATCCCGCGGCCCTTCCTCGACCGCTACCAGCACTGACCTTCTCTCGGCGAACCGGGGGCCCGGATCGCGGAGCAACCACAGGGTCATCCCGCCCAAGAGCAAGAATGCGCCGGCTGCGAGCACGAGAACAGCACGCAGCCATCGGCGACCTCCTGACCGAGGGGAGGGCCCGTTTTGGGGTCCCGGTAAACCCTTCACCACGTCGGCGGGGGAGGTTGATTGTCTTTGGTGCCCAACCACTCGGTACCGATGTCGGCGCGGCGCCGGAGTAGTAGGGCCAATTGACCGGCGTGGTGCTGGGCGTGGCGGAGGTTGTTCAGCAGGAACTCGCCGATGTTGAGCTCGTACCACCAGAACCCGCAACGCTCGAGGGCCCGTTCATCGGTCAGCTTCTCGAACGTCTCGTCGCATTTGCGCAGGCAGTGGTCAGCGTAGTTCAGAAGTTGGTCCTTGGTGAAGGCTCTCTCCGGGGTGCTGACGACTCCGGCGAATTCCTGGTAGTCGCCCGGAAGGAAGTGAACCTTGTCTTCGTGGTAGTCCATCGCCTGGAATGTCTTCTCATCGTTCGA
>JBDHFN010000252.1:0-1491 GCA_039590375.1 Gemmatimonadota bacterium | reverse complement strand
GAGGAGCAGGCGAGGATGGCCCAATCGATCCCAGTCGCCCAGGATCTGACGGTCGAGGCGGACTCGGGAGGCCACACGGACAACCGGCCGGCCATCGCCTTACTTCCGTCCATGCTGGCGCTACGGGATCGAATTCAGGCTGAGCACGACTACGCCGTCCCCCTCCGCGTTGGTTGCGCAGGGGGGATATCCACGCCGCATTCGGTCGCCGCGGCGTTCGCCATGGGGGCCGACTACGTCATGACGGGGTCGGTCAACCAGGCGTGCCGGGAGGCTGGCACCTCCGATGCGGTGCGGCAGATGTTGGCCCAGGCCGAGCAGGCCGACGTGACGATGGCCCCGGCGGCCGACATGTTCGAGATGGGCGTCAGGTTGCAGGTGCTGAAGCGTGGAACGATGTTTCCCATGAGGGCACATCGTTTGTATGATTTGTACCGCGCCCACAGCGGGCTCGAAGACATATCCGCCGACGATCGAAAGAACCTCGAGGACACGCTCTTTCGTAAGCCGTTGGAGGAGATCTGGGACGAGACGAGACGTTTTTGGGAGCAGCGCGACGTCACCCAAACCGAGAGGGCCGAGCACGATCCGAAACATCGGATGGCGCTGGTATTTCGCTGGTACCTCGGGATGTCGTCCCGGTGGGCCAACCGGGGCGAGCCGGGGCGAGAAATGGACTACCAGGTATGGTGCGGCCCGGCCATGGGGGCGTTCAACGAATGGGTTCGGGACAGTGCTCTCGATCCCTGGGAGAATCGGCACGCGGTCACCGTGGCGCACAACATGTTACATGGAGCAGCGGTCATCACACGGGCCGCCGCCCTGCGTAGCCAGGGGGTGGACTCTCCCGCGGGGAGCGTTGACATCCGGCCCCGTGGTCCAGGCGAACTTGAGGAAATGCTGACTTGAGCGATCGGAATGAAGATCGGGCTGAAGCCCAGTCACCCATAGCCATCGTCGGCATATCCTGTCTATTCCCGGGCGCGAGCGGCCTTCAGGAGTACTGGGCCAATGTGCGCGACGGCATCGACGCGATCACCGACGTTCCCGCGAGTCACTGGAGTGTGGGCGACTACTTCGACGCCGACCCCAAGGCACCCGACATGACCTATGGGCGCCGCGGAGGCTTCCTCGACGCGATCGACTTCGACCCGATGGGCTTCGGAATCTCCCCCCGGGACCTCGAGGCCACCGACTCCACACAGTTGCTGGGGATGCACGTCGCACGGCAAGCGCTAAGGGACGCCGGCTATGGGGCCACCGGCCGAGAGTTCGACCGTTCACGCACCAGCGTGATCCTTGGCGTGAGCGGAACGCTTCCCCTGGTGATCCCTTTGGGAGCGCGCCTCGGCCACCCGATTTGGCGACAGGCACTGGCCGAAGCCGGAGTCGATCCGGAGACCGGCGAGGACGTGATCGCTCGGATCGCGGACGGATACGTGCCGTGGCAGGAGAACTCCTTCCCCGGACTTCGGGCCAACGGCGTTTTTT
>JBDHFN010000251.1:0-2547 GCA_039590375.1 Gemmatimonadota bacterium | reverse complement strand
CGTACAACGTCCTCACCCCGACGAAAGAGCAGAAGGTCGTCTATTCCGCGGGCAAGCCGGTACACGAGCTCGTCGACCCGGGGGGCCATGCCTACGTGATGCAGGCACACGGCCCGGAGTTCACGCTGGACTCGCTCGCGACGCTCGGCGACCGTTTGGCACTGCCCAATGGATGGCAGTACCGTACTCGCGTGCTGTCCGAGGAGCTCGTGTTGGACCTGGGTCCTGACGAGACGATCTACGCCGTCATGGACGACTTCCGCCAGGTTTACACGCGCATCTGAGGAAACGCCCAAGAGTATCTGAGCGCTGTCGACATCGCGGGGACCCTTGCCGCCTCGAGTAAGACGCCTCGGAATCGTGAATTCAAGTCAAGAGGTAATTCGGGATGCCCAAACCGAGCAGATCGCCGCGACGCGGCAGCAGGTCGTACGAAGAGGTCATCCGGAACAACGAGCTGTACGGGAACGATCCGGTATGGCTGGGCCCGCGCGGGCGAGACTACACCACGATGCTGGATGACCCGAAGCCGTACCAGATCGCCAACCTGTATCCCGACCCCAATTCGTCGTACTGGATCGGGCAGTTCCAGCTGCCGGAGGGCGCCACCCTGATCATCAAGGGGCGCTTTCCGTACTGTCGCTTCACCGAGTTGGCACTGTACCGCCCCGACCCTCTCGGTTCCTTCAACGCCACCGGGGAAGCGCTTACGGATGACGAAATCGTTCCAGACGAAGGCTCGGTGAACCCCTTCGTGCCCGGCAATCCGCGGCTGGGCGAGAACCGTGACTATACGATCCGAATTGTGGCCAGTGACGCACCGGCGAACAAGGCAGACCGCGTACCGAACACGCTGTATGCCGGCACTCAGGGATCACTCCAGATGTGCCTCCGAGCATATCTGCCCGACGTGAACCGCGACGCGACCGGCGATGTCGGGCTTCCGCACTGCGAGGGGGTGGCGCCAGACGGGACCAGGCTGTCGGCCGATGAGGTCCAGGAGCAATGGAACCAGCCGATGTCCGCAGGGATCAAGTCGGGGATGACGCTGGAGCAGTGGACCCAGCTCAAGAACGCGCCCGACAACGACCCGGCGTTTCATTCGGAGTCGATCCCGGCACGCAACCCACCCGTAATGGAGCGCTTCCTCAACAGCAGGTACAACTTCGTCGGAGTGTTCAAGTCGCCTGAGACCCGCGCCGAGATTCCGCACAAAGTCGAGACCGGCTTTGGTGGGAGCTCCAACATCACCTACGTGTTCTCGTGGGTTTCACGGGCCTTCGGTCCGCTGCTGGTGCTCCGCGGCAAGATGCCCAGGTTCCCGGACACGTTCCAGGGTGACAACGGCAAGGGGCTCGAGACCATGACCGACTGGGAGGCCCGCTACTGGTCGATCGTCATCTGTGAAGCCCCACCATCGGGATTCTCCATCCAACGACGGCCTCTCGGACATGCAGGTCCCACTCGACGAGGACGGCAACTACACGATTGTGATCAGCCGCGCCGAGGATCGGCCCGCCAACGCGACGGAAGAGAACGGTGTGGCGTGGATGGAGTGGTCACCCCGTGGCGAGGGGCTCGATGATCCGTCCAACCGTCCCGATTTTGGGATGATCGTCCTTCGCTACCAGCACACAAACCCGGACTGGAAGCACAGCCCGGAGAAGGTCACAGAGCCGGGGACCGAGGCGGAAGTGATGGGGCCGTACTACCCGCAGGGACAGTACATGGACAAGGCGACCTTCGAGGCGGGGGGAGCGTGACATGGCTCGACACCGCCTGACGGACAACGAGAAGGTGGCCAATGGCCCACTTCCGGGCGACCATTCGCTGTTCGAAGCCGAGCATCGCGGGTCAGCCGCCGTCGCCTCGCCCGGCTACTATCCCTCGCTGGCCGGAGCCGAGATCTCCGGCTCTGAGCGGAGCGGCTGCTTTCCGTCGGCTTCGTTCGCGGGATCCCACGACGGCCCGAATCGAGTCTTCGCCTGGAGAAGCGAGGACGAGTACCAAGGGGTGACTTTCCTCTGCACTCGTGAGCCCGGCGAGCTTTTCCTGTGCGGTGGAAATCTGCCCGCGGCCAAGCCACCGGTGCTGCCCGGGCCGTACGTTGCGAGGATCGACCCGACGACGGGTAAGCAGATCTGGCGCACGTACGTCGAGAACGCCAACGTCACGGGTAACTGGATCGGAGTCAACAACCTCAACGTTCTGGCCAACGGGAAGATCGTTACCGCGTGGTCGAACCAGGTAGCCCTCCTCGATGGCGATACCGGCCGTATCCTTCGCACCGGATCGCTTCCCTCTGGCGAGGCCCCGCCGGAGGACTCGCACTTCAAGCACCTCACCGTAGCACCGGACGGCACGCTGATCTTGAAGAACCAGACGCGCCCGAAGGGCAGCACGGAACAGGGCACCATGGCCATGCTCAAGGGTTTCCGCAAAGGCTTGGAGCTACCCCCTTCGATCTTCGTGGCAGTCGACGGTGAGACGCTGGAGGTGCTCGACACTTTGCAGCTCCCGGAATTGGCGGCGACACCCCACGGAATA
>JBDHFN010000250.1:0-2743 GCA_039590375.1 Gemmatimonadota bacterium | reverse complement strand
TGTTTGCTCTGCCGTGCTTCCTGTCCACAGAAACCCTTTTTTATTGAGGCTGAGACCGGCTTCCCCCTGAAGTGTGACTTCTGCGGTATTCCTCCTAACCCCTCCTGTGTGCGCTGGTGCAATTCTGGAGCCTTAGAGTTGGTTGAAGACTAGCCATGTAGGAGTTGGACGGTGGGGAGTTAGTTGATTACCCCCGCCCAAATCCTTCGATGTTGTCGTATGAATCAAGTGAACAATAAAGGTAGTGTCGTCGGTGCTGTGATGGTCGTTGGTGGGGGTATTGCTGGCGTGCAAGCCTCCACGGATCTGGCCGATGCTGGATTTCGTGTTTATCTAGTCGAGAAGTCGGCCGCTATTGGCGGTGTCATGGCTGCTCTCGATAAGACCTTTCCTACTAACGACTGTTCTATCTGAATACTCGCCCCCAGGCTCGTTGAGTCTGCCAGACATCCCAACATCGAGATTATCACAAATGCTGCATTGAAAAAAGTTTCAGGAGCGGTCGGCAACTTCACGGTCAAGGTCGCGAAGGAGCCCCGCTATGTGGATGAGGCAAAGTGCACCGCATGCGGGGTTTGTGCAAGCTATTGCCCGGTTGCTGCTCCAGACCCTCATGATGAAAATATGGCCCAGCACAAGGCAATACACATCCCCTACATGCAGGCTGCCCCATCTGCCTATGTGGTTGATTCTAGTTGTTGCCTTTTTTTGAATAGGAGAATCGAACTGCCGACACCTTGATTTTCAGTCAGGTGCGGCGAGTGTCCGTGGGTGTCCATGGCCTCCATTGTTGTATGCGGCGCGCGGGCTTGGCGCCCGCCGGGATTCCACAGGCGTCCACCGCGAGCGCCGACGTCCGCGTCCTTGGCCATACATAGGCTATCACGACGGCGGTCCATTCTCTATATGAGCGGGTCCGATCGCTGCACTCCGACTCGGTCGACCTCACCCATCGACCCCGGATCGCGCAACGCTCGAAGCTGAATCTCGGCCTCGTGTCCACCGACGACGTCTGCTGCTTCGGCGACTGGCGGGGCGCGATCCGCTGCGATGGGACGGCGGTCGAGATCCGGGATCTGATCGGCTGGGCCGAGGAGTTCGCGTATCGCTGGTGAACGGTGCTTGCCGGCATCCGGACCCACCGTATCCTCCCCGGACGTACCGGATCGAGAGGAATCGCGAAGTGATGAGAGCGCCGAATACGCTGACTTTCCAGGTTCGCCTGAGCCTCGCGAGCGCGGGCCTCAGCGCGATCGTCTTCCTGGGCTGCGCGACGACGAGGTACCCGCCCCTGCCGGGGCCCACGGCCGAAGACGTGCGCATCGAGAACCGTGAGAACCTGAATGACCTGTCCATCGGAATGACCAGGGAGGAGATCCTCGAACTGATGGGAACCGAGACGGTGCAGACCTACCGGCACGCGCGGGATCACCGGGCATTCGTCTGGGGGAAGGGCCGCACCTGGATGTACGCGCCCGTCGCGTATTGGCAGATTCCCCAACCGTTTCGGACCGAAGCGACCCGGGGCTCGGACGGAGCCCGCATCGAGATCCTGTACTACTACACGGACCTCCGGAGAAAGGACGGCGTCGTGACCGATCGCGAGCTGACCCCGCTCGTCCTGGAAGCCGATCGCCTCGTCGGATGGGGTTGGGCCTTCGTGGAGCCGAAAGTCGAGGCGCACGGGCACCTGCCCGGATGTCCGTCTTGCGCGCATCACCCGGGGCCCTGACCGAATCGCTTCCCAGCGCGCGGTCACGAAGACGACGGTCAGGAAGCGGGAATACTCAACCTCTGATTGGTACAGTCTTCAGGGTCGGCTCACTCCGGTGCCGTAGGGACGGGACGGGGATCAAGCGCGGATCCGTCGCAGCCCCGCGACGACGAGCAGCGCCGTCACGCCGAGCAGCCAAGCATCACCACGTCTTCACTCACCTTTGCTCTCGTAAGAGATTCCGGTCACGACGTAGGAGGCTGGGCCGGCCGGGCGCTGCACGGCGACCTCGTCCCCTTCTTCCTTGCCCAGCAGCGCGCGACCGATCGGCGACGCGACGCTCACGAGTCCGCGCTCGACGTCGAACTCGTCGGGCCCGACCAGGCGGTAGCGGCGCTCCTCGCCGCTCTCGTCTTCGAGCGTCACCCAGGCACCGAAGAAGATGCGGTCGGGATCGGCCACCTCGCCGGGGCGCACGACGCTCACCTCGTCGAGGCGTTTGCGCAGAAATCGCACCCGCCGATCGATCTCGCGCAGCCGCTTCTTGCCATAGATGTACTCGGCGTTCTCCGAGCGGTCGCCGAGGGCCGCGGCGTCGGAGACCTCCTGCGTGACTCGGGGTCGCTCGACGTTCCACAGGTGCTCGAGCTCGGCCTGGAGCTTCCGCGCGCCTTCGGGAGTGATGGGGATGGGGCTCTTCACAGGCGAGGAATCCTCCGCGCGCCTTCGGGAGTGATGGGGATGGGGCTCTTCACAGGCGAGGAATCCATCTCGACTCCGGTCTCGGAGAGGCCCCTATCTTGCCCGGCCGCGGACCCGGTGTCAGCGGAGTGGCCGTGATCACGATGCGCGGCTGGGTCCGGCGTTCAGATCGAAGAGCTGCTCGTGCGGTCCTTCCGCGGGGCGATGCCTCAAGCACTTCCAGTCGCGCTCGCGGGATCTTCCTTCCGGAATGGCGATCCCTCAGCCGCTGGTTAGCAATCGTGGCAGTGATCCCCCTTCCCATCGATCCTACCCGAACGCGCTCGC
>JBDHFN010000249.1:0-2362 GCA_039590375.1 Gemmatimonadota bacterium | reverse complement strand
AGTGATTAAAAATAGGCAGTATCTATGAATTTTACTCTAAGAGGTATCCCGGCGGTTTGTCAAGCGCAAGCGTGGGACATGTCCGTTCTCAGTATTTGATCGGCCGATCCCCCAGGCCAGGATTCCCGGCTTCACTGTGGGCGCCTCACTCGAACCGGTGCGCTACCTCGCGCTCGGAAATCTCGGTATTCGCAAGCCCGTGCTTGATGCGCAACACCAGCGCCCGGCGGTGTCGGGGCTTGACCCGGAGCAGCTCCTCC
Organism: Gemmatimonadota bacterium; assembly: GCA_039590375.1. GTDB lineage: Bacteria > Gemmatimonadota > Gemmatimonadetes > Longimicrobiales > Gaopeijiaceae > UBA822. The sequence continues at coordinate 2,102 of JBDHFN010000249.1, read as the reverse complement.
GCCACGGCCGCCAGCACCTCCGCTTCGAACACCGGCACCGAGGTGCACGGGACCGCGGTCGTCGTCCAGTAGAATGATTTCGACCGGACCTGGCTGGCCGTGTGACCTCGAGCTGGCGAAGTAGGTCGAATCGAGAACCTAGTCCTAGTCGACTACCAGAACATTGACAACCGGGCGGTTCACGATCTGCTCTCCGAGCTGCTGATGCACTCGGCAGTGGCGGGTTGCGGAGGGCCCCGGAACAGGGCAGTTTATTGTGTATGAAACGCACAAATCTTGTGCTTGATGAGGATCTTCTCGAGGAGGCCACACGTCTCTCCGGCGAGAAGACCTACTCAGCCGCCGTTGCGCGCGCGCTCGAGGACTTCGTGCGGCGCGTGAAGGCTCGGCAGATCCTGGACCTACGGGGGTCCGGCCTCTGGGAAGGGGACCTCTCCGCGATGCGACGGGATCGCGCCCGGAAGAAGCGCGCTTCGTGATCCTGGTCGACACGTCGGTCTGGATCGAGGTCTTCCGCGCGCGCCGGCCCCTCGATCTCGAGGGCGTCCTGGATTTCGACGACGTCGTCACATGCCTCCCCGTGATCCAGGAGGTCCTCCAGGGATTCCGCGACGAACGGGCCTATCGGCGGGCGCGCGAGGCCATGTTCTCTCTGCCAATCGTGGAGTCGCCGCTCGGGGAGGACGTGTTCTCGGATGCTATCGGTCTGTACCGCAACGCTCGCCGCACCGGGCTGACGGTTCGCTCCTCCGTCGACTGCCTGATTGCCGCGTGTGCGATCCGTCACGACCTCGAAGTGCTCCACCGCGACCGGGACTACCCTGCAATCGCCGAAGTCTCGACCTTGCGACACCGACTGCCGTGAGCCCGGAGTCGGGTGTCGCACGTTCGAGTCGTGCCGGGGGCGCCATCTTTCTGGAGTGAGACGGCGCGCGATCCGCAGCGCCGCATGGCACAGAAAAGCTCAATGAATTCAGGGAAGGCGCAGCTGCAACGCCTCCACTTCGGAATGTCCTGAAACGCAGCTGGTCGCCATCCGGGCCCACTTCGAGGGCCGGACACCCAGGTAGGTCGTGGGATAGACACCGTGGGTGTTCCACGAGCGCTGGAAGCCCGTTACCAGGACCGGCAGGTTGATGCCGGCATCGGGCTCGGTCATGCATCGCCGGCATGATGCACACGCATGGGTCGGGGGCTAACCGAGAGCGGTCGGTGCACCTCTGCACCTGTTTACCTAACCTCCCGTATTTCCTTGCATTTCTCTAAGACAACCGGTGTATTTCCTTGCATTTCTCTAAGACAACCGGTCGGCTTGATGCATCGGGCCGGACTGGCGATGTATATGGATAACATATACAATCGAGCCGTGAACCCGATCGAGCAATTGCGGCTGTGCACGGGATTCGACTGGGACGATGGGAACGCCGGAAAGAACTGGGAAGAGCACCAGGTATCGGACGGAGAATGCGAGCAGGCGTTCTTCAACCAGCCGTTGATTGCGATGCCCGATTACGAGCACTCCGATGAAGAGGATCGGATCCTGGTGCTGGGCAAGACGGATTCTGGCCGAAAGCTGTTCCTGGTGTGCACGATCCGCGGGGATCTCATCCGCGTCATCTCCGCACGCAACATGACCCGAAGGGAGAAAGAGGTCTATTCCACATATGGGTAAGAAACGGCGATTCGCGAACGAAGACGAGGAGCGCGAGTTCTGGTCGGATCACGACTCCGCCGAGCTCGTCGATTGGACGAAGGCACACCGAGTCACGCTTCCGGACCTCAAGCCGTCCCTCAAGACGATCTCGATCCGGCTCCCCAGCTTCATGCTCGAGGAGATCAAGCAGCTCGCGCACAAGCGCGATGTGCCCTACCAGTCGCTCATCAAGCTCTTCCTCGCGGAGAGAGTGAAGCGCGAGCTTCAAGACGACGCGGCCTAGCTGACCAGCCCCCGGTGTTGAACCCAGATCCTATGCGATTTTTCGCAGGTTCGGGGTAAGAATTCGTGTCTCCGGTGCAGGTGGCCGGTAACCCAACGAGCTGTGCGGTCGGAACGTGTTGTACTCGTGGCGCCAGCGTTCGATCAGCACCTGGGCCTCCAGCAG
>JBDHFN010000248.1:0-2864 GCA_039590375.1 Gemmatimonadota bacterium | reverse complement strand
TTCCACAGGTTCTCGAACGCCTGTCGTGTTTCGGTGGTCAGCTGTCCGTCTCGCGCATCACGGCTGGATAGGATGAGCGCATTCAGGATGGCTTCAGTCCCCCTCGACTCGCTGGTTTTGGGGAGGCCCACCGTCTGATCCGGGTAGTACGGGTCCACTTCGTTCCACAACGCCACTCGCTTGGTGACGTCGGCCAGCAGGTCGGCCTCAGGAATGGTCGGGCCGCTTTCCCCGAGCGGTGCGCGCAGCGCGGAGCGAGCCAGCGCGTAGGGTAGCGCCGTATGACACGAGACGCAGGACGTATCATGGTCGCGGGCCGCGTTGGGCCAAGTCCTCCACCAGGCTTGTCGTCCGTCCAGGTAGTCGGCGGCTGCCGCCTGATTCCACTCGGCTGCCAGGACGGGCCGTCTCTGCGACTTGACCGGGGAAGGTCCGAGGGCGAGGCAGAGCCCCACTACGCATGCCAGCGTGGCCGGCGGCCCCGCGACGGACCGGAGAAGGTGCCTCTGCGAATTTTCGGTGAGACTGATCATGGCCTGCCCGACGAGATGAGAGCGTCGCGTGAGCGAGCTCATGCGCAAACCCGGACGACCGACAGTCCGCTGACGGTTCGGGATAACGTGAGAGGCACGGCCCGAGCGGTCAACAGGAGGTCTGTCAACCGAGTCATCCCGGGCCATGGAGCAACGGCCAAACGTCCCGGAGTGACTGGATCTCGGGGCGGTCTTCGAGGAGACAGGCCAGGATTCCGGTTACGTTCGCCGTCGCGAAACTCACGCCCTTAAGGTTGTTCTCCGGGGAAACACCGGGGATGGGGCGGGGCAAACCAGACGCGACGAAAACGCCCTCACCGGCCGGTCCGGAGTCCACCCGGATCTGGTCGCGTGGGCATCCCCAGTCGAGGATCGCTCCGGCGACTCCCTCCAGGCTCCCCGGGAGCCAGATCCGCCCATCATGCTCCAGGGGAGACACGATCAGGGCTCCCTGCTCGACGGCGCGCCGGACCGAAGCCCACAGGATCAGCTCGTGTTCGGACCTGACGGTGCCGAGACTCAGGTTGATGAGGCGTGCCCCCTGACCGACCGCCCAGTCGATCGCCTTCACCAAGACGCCGGTCGACGTGGAAAGCGTTCGCCCGAACACTTTGGCCACCTGGATGTCGATGTCCGTAGTCGGTGTGGTGTTCACCGTCTGGCTCGATCGCGATGCCCCCGGCCACACCGCCCACATGGGGATGCGCGGCGTGAACACCGCTGTCGATTACGGCGACGGTGATGCCGCGTCCAGAGCGGCCACGAATCGACGGATGGTCCGGCCCGACCTGATGCCCGACGGGAGGCGGGCCGGACACGCCGGTCAAGCTTGTGCCTTGGCTTGCTCGACTGCCGACGCCTCGATGTCTCGGCGAAAGAGTCGATAGAACGCCCCCCGGGCCCGAATCAACTCGGCCGGTGATCCGTCCTCGACGACGCGGGCGCCGGAGATCACCAAGACTCGGCCCGCGCGTCGGGCGAGCTCCAGGCGGTGCGTGATGAGGATGGTCGTGCGATTGCGCATCACGGCTTCGTACCCCTCGATCACGCGCTCTTGAGCAAGCGGATCCAAGGCGGCTGTGGCTTCGTCCAAGACCAAGACCTCGGGGTCGGCGAGGAGGGCTCGGGCGACGGAGATGCGTTGGCGTTCCCCGGCCGAGATGGCGAGCCCGCGCTCACCCACGGGGGTGTCCAATCCGTCGGGAAGGCCCTCCAAGAAGTCCTCCAATCCGGCGGACGCGGCAGCTTCCGCCACCGCTTGCGGAGAGGCCGAGGGATCGGCATACCGAATGTTCTCCGCGATGGAGGCGTTGAACACGAACGCATCCTGGTCCACCGACGCGATGTGCTTGCGTACGTCGCTCAAAGAGACATCCCGCAAGTCGTGCCCGTCTAAGCGGATGCTGCCCTCATCCGGATCGAAGTGCCGCGCGAGAAGATCGGCCACTGTGGATTTCCCGCTTCCGCTCGGCCCCACGATCGCAAGAATGTCCCCCCGCTCCACTTGGAAAGACACCGCGGTGAGGACGGGTCCCCCTCGCTCGAAGGAGAAGGAAACCCCCTCGAAAGACAAATCGCCGCGAACGGAGGCGAGACGGATCGGTTGCTCCCGCTCCCTGACCTCGGGTTCGGTATCGAGGATCTCATGGACACGACGGAGGGATACCTTGGCGGTCGCGAAATTGGCCCACAGGTTCATCAATCCCTGGACCGGAGAGAGGAGCCGCATCTGGTAGGCCATGAAGGCGACGAAAGTGCCCAGTGTGATCGTACCCGCGATCACCCGGGAGCCTCCGTAAAGAAACACGATGGCCGTACCCGCCGAGAGGATCAGACCCGGGAGGCCGCCGGCCAGATAGGAAAGCCAGCGCATCGACATGAGCGCGTCGACGAACGTGCCATTCCTGGCGCTGAACTGATCGACTTCGCGTGACTGCGCGTTGGAGGAGACGACCAACTTCATGCCCTGAATCGTCTCGATGAGAAACGTACCGATGTCGGCGCTGCTCTGGCGAAGCGTTCCGACGCTGACCTCCAGCTTTCGCCGATAACGCACGAGCGCCCAGAGGCTCGGGGGGACCATGAGTAGGCTGACCAGGAACAGCCGCGCGTCGAGCCACAGCAACATGGCGACCGTTCCCACCAGGAAGAGGACGTTGCCGATCCACGCGAGGGCCGTTTCCGAGGCGATCCGCTGAATCTCGCCGATGTCGCTGTTGATCCGGGAGACGATCTCACCCAGCGAAGTCCTCGCATAGAACCGCGGCGAGAGGGTCTGGAGATGCTCGTACAGCTTGCGACGCATGTCGAAGAGAATGTCCGCGGACACCC
>JBDHFN010000247.1:0-3150 GCA_039590375.1 Gemmatimonadota bacterium | reverse complement strand
TGGCTGCGTTGGGCCTCCTCGGAATATGCTTGATATACCTTCGTCGGCCCGCCTTGCCAGGGCCGCCGATTGCTCGCCGAAATAGAAAAGGAACTTCTGACTCGGGACACTAGATCCTATGTAGGTCTCGGTGCCGGGCTCAAGTCCGGGCCGCCTGATAATACAACCTCCCTGAGTCAGAAAAACCAGAGGAGGTAGCAATGACTCAAGCGACCCGGAAGAGCCAGGATAGCGTGGAAGAGATGGCGTTGAACGTTTCCCTGGAATTGAGCAAGAAGAGTTGGAAGCTGGCGTTCAGCGACGGAAGCGCCCGCCGGCCTCGGGTGGTGGGGGTGTCGGCCCGGGACTGGACCCGATTCGAGGAGGAGGTCGCAAAGGCGAAGGAACGGTTCGGCCTGGCGAGCGAGGTCGCAGTGCGGAGCTGCTACGAGGCCGGCCGCGACGGTTTCTGGATCCATCGGGCGCTGTTGCACCGAGGGGTCGAGAACATCGTGGTCGATCCGGCGAGCATCGAGGTGAATCGCCGGCGTCGGCGAGCGAAGACGGACCGCTTGGACGCGGTGAAACTGGTGACCCAGCTGATCCGTCATCATCGCGGGGAACGGGTGTGGAGCGTGGTCCGCGTCCCGGACGTGCCAGACGAGGACGCCCGGCATCTGCATCGAGATCTGGACGTGTTGAAGGCGGAGCGCCGCAACCATCGAATGCGGACCCAATCTCTGCTGTTCGCCCACGGGATCGATCAGAAGGTGGGGCGAAGATTTCTCGAAGCCTTGCCCGAGCTTCGCCAGTGGGATGGGCAGCCGCTACCCTCGTCGCTGCAGGCACGGTTGGTTCGGGAGTATCAGCGTCTGCAGACGGTCCAAGAGCAGATCCGCGAGCTCGAGAAGGAGCGCAAGGCCCTGCTCGAAACCTCCCGATCGAAACCTGTGGAGAAGGCGAAGCTGATGGCCCAGTTGTGCGGCATCGGTACCACCAGCAGCTGGGTGTTCGTCATGGAGTTGTTCGGCTGGCGCCAGTTCGCCAACCGAAGGCAGGTGGCAGGCGCAGTCGGTCTGACGCCGACACCGTATCAGAGCGGCGACTCTCCGAGGGAGCAAGGTATCAGCAAGGCCGGCAATCCTCGGGTACGCACGATGATGATTGAGATTGCTTGGTCCTGGCTGCGGTACCAACCCGACAGCAAGCATTCCAAATGGTTCTGGGAGCGCTTCGGCAAGGGCGGTTCTCGCCAGCGTCGTGTCGGAATCGTGGCCCTGGCCCGACGGTTGTTGATCGACCTGTGGCGCCTGGTTGAGTTCGGCGTCGTTCCTGACGGGGCGCGCCTGAAAACCGTGTGACCTGGATCGCTGAGGAGGGAATCTACGAACGATGAGTCGGTTCTTGCCGGTTGGTGGAGGCGCCCGTAGTCCGGGCGGGGCGGAGCAATTCCAGCCCGTTTTTCTAGATGGGGTCGCCTCCATCCACCGGTTCCCCAGACGCCACTGGCGCATCAGGCATACGGTGTTCGGTCACAGTACCGACACGGATAGGAGTCGGCAGAGGGCATCGTGTCCTCGCGATTGACGAACCGGGCCAACCTGGCGGATCGACTCAGAAAAGAACACGTAGCCCGGCCGCCGGCGTACTTGAACAGTACGTCAAGGTCGGGGTTCGTCGAGAAGTCCCGAGCTGACGAGCAGATCCGCGGCGTCAGCCGGAGCTTCATGAATTGTCCGGGCTAGATACGTGAGGGTGTACTCTGAGAGCGTTTACCGAGCGATCTCCAGGACGGCAGAACGATTACCCTCCTGCGGATAGTCTCGAGCGCCTCCATTCCGAGCAGCCAAGAGTGACGACTGAAATCCCGCAGAGTGCGTAGCATCCACTGCTCATGATTGCCGAGCAGCGTGACGACCTCTGCCTGCGTCCGATCCCGAAAACGAAGGATCTGCTCGACGCAACCACGGGAGTTCGGTCCCCGATCGATGTAGTCGCCAAGGAAAACGATGGCGTCCTCCCCGCTCAGCTCCGTATCGATGTTCGCGAGAAGGGCACCAAGCGCGGTCGCGGGTGCACTCGATGCGGGTGCGGGGTATCCCCTGAGTGTGATCGAGCCGCGGTTTCGCCTATACTCCCGGAGTGGGGACTTGGCATGCGTCTCCGGAGGAAAAAGGACTGACCCGGCTCACTCCAACCCATGCTCGCGACGGCGTACGCGGCAAGCTCAAGAGGACCCCATGACCGGACCACGCTCCACGAAAGCCAGCCGGATCGTCTGGCACGACCTGATGACCGTCGATCTCGAGCGCTCGAAGGTTTTCTACCAAGGCCTTTTCGGGTGGACCACCTTCCAGCAGGAGATGGGCCCGATGGGCAGCTACACCGTGATCCGGCACCAGGGTCAAGCGATCGGCGGGATGGTTCCCACCGACCCCCGTCACGGCGTGCTCACCCACTGGCTTTCCTACCTCACGGTCGAGGACGTGGATGGGCTGTGCAAGCGGATCGGCAAGCTCGGCGGAAACGTGGCCGTCGAGCCCCGTGGCGTCCAGGGCATCGGAAACTTTGCGATACTGCAAGATGCGGAGGGTGGTGTCTTCTCGGCGATCCAGATGGGCGACGAGATGCCCGAACCGGTGAGGTCCCGAGAGCACGGCAGCTTGTACTGGGACCAGTTGCTCACGCGAGACGGTGACCGCATGGCGAAGTTCTACGGCGAGGTGTGCGGCTGGACCGTCGACCGGTACGAGATGGGCAACCAGGGTCACTACGGCGTCTTCAAGCGCGGAGAGGAGGCCGTGGCCGGGATGCTCCCCATTTCAAGCGACGACAAGCGGCAGCAGGGCTGGCTGGTCTACGTCGCCGTCGACGACATCGACGAGGCCGCGGAGAAGGTGAAAGAGCTCGGCGGCGAAATCGTCACCGGGCCCGACATCGTCTACGGAATCGGGAAGTACGCGGTCGTCCGGGACACCACGCAGGGCGCCTTCGGCCTGTTCAAGGCCGCCGGCTGATCTCGAACCCCACGGAAGCGGGGTCGCGGAAAAGCTCCACAGCAGCAGAGCCATCCCGGCGAACGGTTCGGCGAGCTCTTCTCGGTCGCCTCGACGTCGACACTAGCCCTTTGGCAGGTAGGGTATTGTCCCCGCGGCATCGGTGTCGTCGATT
>JBDHFN010000246.1:0-2566 GCA_039590375.1 Gemmatimonadota bacterium | reverse complement strand
GGGCCCGACGAGGACCCGCTTGTCGAGATCGGCATAGCGGCGGAATAGGAGATAGATGGACTCGCGGTGCTCCGACAACACGGACGGGAGCTGATCGATCATGCAGGGTCCTCGTCGGGTAGCTTGATAGATCCAAGAAAATCGTAGTGGTCTATTCCTTCAAGAACACCCCATGCGTGCTTGCCACGGGCAAAGTGAACGCGAGGTCGTCCACGGAGGTATTCCAGTTCCGGCGTAAGATTACCTACCACTACGCCGAGTGTGTTGCCCGACAGCATGTCGGCATCATTACCAGAATCTCCAGCCACCAACAGCCGCTCGGGAGGAATGTTCCACTTGAAGCAGAGGAACCTAATAGCGAGCCCGGGAGATGCCCGGACGGGCAGTATGTCGAGCACAATTTCATGATCCAGAATCGTCGTCACCCTCAGCCCCTGCCGACGAAGGTGCCGCCGGATCGCCACCGTCGAGGGTGCGTCATGGCGATCGACCTCGTAGCTGATCTTGAACTCGCTTTCGCCCTCGCTTACCAATAGCCGTAGTCCGGGAAGCCGGGCCATCGCGTTGTGCACCCGGTCCGGAAACCACTGGTAATCGATCTGCCGCATCCACGAGCGGTCCACAATAATGCAATCTCGTCCGTAGTGAAGCTCGGTGCCGGAGGAAGTGATGAGCACGTCCGGGAGCGGGACGCGGAGTCCGTCCAGGATCTCCAACGCCTGGTTCACCTCGTCCCCCGTTTCACCCAGTCGCGCTAGCAGGACCTTCAGGGCCTCTTCGTCTCCGGTGAGCGTATCCCTGATATCGCTCACGAGCATGCGATCGATCTTGGGTAACCGGCTTCGACGGACGGAGGGAAGATCGAACCCCGGCCGGCTCCCCGCGACAATCCGTGACACTTCCTGCAAATATCGGTCCGCGTGCCCCGACCAGGAGAACGAGCTGTGAACCTCGGCCAGGCCGCTTTGCACCCAACCCTCCCACTTCTGCTTAGCCGTCACGGCGTCGAGAATCGCTCGCCCCATTGCCCGGGCATCCAACGGGTCAACCAACACACCGTTTGCGCACGCTGCAACGATATCCTTGGCGCCGCCCTCGTCAGTCGCCACCACCGGCAGCCCGCTGGCCGCTGCCTCAAGGAGGGTTAGTCCGAAGGGCTCGGTCAGGGCAGGATTGACAAAGACCCCGCCCGAGTGGGCGGCAAGGCGGTATAGGTCGGGGACGTCTTCTGGCTGATGACTCTTCGGATAGGCCACGGATGCGTAGAGGTCGTAGCGGTCAATCAACAGCAAGATCTCATTGAGCACGCGTCGCGTTCCGGCCGGCAGCTCCGAGATATCGTCACGGTTACCGGCTACGAGCACGAGGTTAGCAACCTCGCGCAGTCTCGGCGTCTCCGCGAAGGCTCGGACAAGAGTGGAGAAGTTCTTGCGCTCATCGGGTCTGGCAATGGCCAGCACCATGGGCTTCGACGGATTCTCGAGGAACCGCTTGAGCTCGTCCGCAATGGGCGGAGGCTGCCACGACGCATGCGGCGGTGAGAACCGGCTGAGATCCACCCCCGGTGGGATTACCTCCATCCGCTCCGGTTGATAGTGATCGTACAGCTCGTATTGCCCGCGGACCTCTTGTTCGGTGCTGGCAATCACGAGGGCCGCCGTCTCGAGGGCTAGTTCCTCGGCCTCAATGCGATCGCGAAAGTGGTACCGCGCCTCCAGGGCCTCGGGATCCCGGCCTTTCTCGAGCAGGCTTGCTTGCTTGACCCGGCCCAGCGAATGTCCCGTGAACACGAAAGGCACGCCCAAGATCTTGGAAAGCTGTGCCCCCACGTATCCAGCGTCGGCGTAATGTCCGTGCACGACGTCGGGAGCCCGGCGCAGCGATCGGATATACCGGGTGAGCTGGTCCCGCATGCTGTCCAGGTAAGGCCACAGCCGCTCTTTGTAGAGATAGCGCCGCGGTCCAAAAGCAATCCGGACGATGCCCGCTCGTTCGGCCAACTGCTCGAAAGGCTGCGCATAAATCTCGTCGACGCGAGGGTCGTAGATTTGTCGGGTCGCCAGGTCCACCCGGCTCACTTCCGGTCGCCCGCCGAGCGCTCGAGCCTCATCCACCATGTACGCCGTCTGGCCACCCGTATCCGCGTCGTGCCCGAGCTCGATATCCGTCCCCCGCACCAGGCCGTGCACGCCAATGGACAGGACGTACAGGCCACTATCATCCACTTTCGGACTCCTTCACCGGGGTATGCTCGTTGCTCCAGAGTCCCAGGTGCTTGCGATACAGCGACCGGTCGTCGGTCGTGGCCCCCCTAACGCCACAGATGTCAGCTGCGAACCGGACCGCACGCTCGAGGGTCATGCCGGCCTCCCAACCGTGCAGCGACCCGGCAACGAACACCGCGCTGAAGGCGTCCCCAGCCCCCACGGTGTCTGCCGTCGCATTCACGGCAACGGCGTCGGCCCATTGTATCTGCCCACCCTCCGACAGCACAAACGCTCCATCCGCGCCTAGTGTCACGATAAGGGTGGGCAGGCGGTGACGGTCGGCCAGGGTCTTCGCCGCA
>JBDHFN010000245.1:0-2510 GCA_039590375.1 Gemmatimonadota bacterium | reverse complement strand
TGCGATTCGCCGACACGGGCGAGGGCGTGCAACCCGACATCCTGTTCGTGTCGAACGAGCGGCGCGGCATCGTCGCCCCCGATGAGCTGAAGGGTGCTCCCGATCTCGTTGTCGAGATCCTCTCTCCGAACACGGCCGTCCGGGACAGGGATCTGAAGCGCCGGCTGTACGAACGACAGGGTGTCGCGGAATACTGGATCGTCGATCCTGAGGCCGACGCGGTCGATGTGTGGCGCTTCGCCGAGGAGCCGCGCAACGAGCGCTTCGTCGACCTCCTTCCGGTCAGGCTGGGGAGCGAAGGGGTGGGGGAGATCGATCTGGCGCAGGTGTTCGCCGAGGACTGACGCGCGAGCACTCCATCCCGCTCGGACGCGTGATCGGGGCCTCGGCGACGGGCAGCAGTGAGGGACGCGCGATAGATTCCGCGTCCTGCTCTGGAAGCAGACGACACTGGATCTGCTCAACAGCGCCTGAGCCACACGCCGGAGCACCGGGATGACCGACGTTTCAGTAGTCGCCAGTCATTACACTCGTAGCGACCTCCTCCAGGCGATTTCGGCCGGTGTCGAGAGGTTGGGCAAGACAACGGAAACCGTGGCCATCGAGGATCTCGCGCCCGTCGATGAGTTCCACATCGGTGGCTCGTTGGCGACCCGGTCTTTTCTCGACCAGGTCGACATCGCGGCCGAGGATCATGTGCTGGATGTCGGCTGTGGGCTCGGGGGCACCAGCCGGTTCGCCGCAAACGCGTATGGCTGTCGCGTCACCGGGATCGATCTCACGGACGCGTACGTGGAGACGGGCGAGGCCCTATGCTCCTGGGTCGGTCTGGACGATCGCGTCGCCCTCGTCCGGGGCAACGCGTTGGGCATGGACTTTCCGCCGAGCACCTTCGACAAGGCGTTCATGCTGCACGTCGGGATGAACATCTCGGACAAAGGGTCGCTTGCCGAAGAGATCTGGCGAGTCCTGAAGCCAGGCGGCGTCCTCGGTATCTATGATGTCATGCGCGTGGGCAGCGAGGAGCTGGTGTTCCCCGTGCCATGGGCGACCGTAGCTGAAGCGAGCTGGGTGGCATCACCTGACGACTACAGGAAAGCCCTGGTCACGGCTGGATTCGAGTTGGCGTGCGAGCGCAATCGTCGTGATTTCGCGCTCGAGTTCTTCGAGCGGCTGCGGGCAGATGCGGCGGAGGCTCAAGGTCCCCCTCCATTGGGATTACACATCCTCATGGGACAGAACGCGTCGCTGAAAGTCCGGAACATGATAGAGAACATTTCTCAGGGCAGGGTCGCCCCTGTGGAGGTGATCGCCAGGAAACCTGCGTAGCGCGTGCCGAGGGCATGTCGACGAACGCAACGACGGCGATCACGCGGCCCCCGGCGGATCGGTCCCCCGGGTCGCACGCGTGAGGTCAGCGCCAAGCCGGAGGTCAGTCCGAGCATAAGCACCATCCTTCCCGGACGCCCATTCGCGTTCCGACTCGAGGTCGGTCTCGTCGTCGCGACGGCCGGCCTTCTTCTGGGGCCGCCCGGCCGTGCGACCGCCCAGGACCCGCCCGTCGGCGAGTGGATGGGCCCTGCGCGCTTCACCGACGGCGTGGAGTCGCGGTGGCATCTGCACCTGTGGCGCGGTCCCGGCGGAGTCGAGGGGGACCTTCTCTTTCAGCTTTCTCGAGGGGAGTGTTCCCGACGGGATGCGGTGCTCACTCGACCGGACGGCGATGGGCTGGTCGGGTACGTGTACGTACCCGGACTACGATGGGGACGTCCGTCTCGATCGATTACCTGAAGGGCACCCGAGCTACGCGGACGACGCCGTGGATCGCCCTCGCGCCCGGGAAGTGGGGCTGGTGGTGGGCGTCTTTCCGCCCGGGCCCCACAACGCCATCACGGATGTGGAGGGCGTCCGCGTGGGCCACGTCACGGTGCACGAAGGAGAGGACATCCGCACGGGTGTCACGGCCATCATCCCGGCCCCCGGCGACCTCTACGCCCGGCCCGTCCCCGCGTGGATCCACACGGTAAACGGGTATGGAAAGCTGGTCGGCGAGATGCAGGTCCGTGAGTTCGGGGAGCTCGAGACGCCCATCCTGCTCACCTGCACGCTCTGTGTGTGGAGCGCGGCACGTGACCTGGCGTGGACGCTCATGGAGCGGGACACGGGACCGGAGCGCCGACTCTCTGGTCCGCATCGAGCGCGTGTGATCGTGGACCGACGGTGAGCAGACATCGGCTTCCCGTCCCCTCGACCGGCGCACCATCCCGCCGGGCGGTCACGATCATGATGGGTCTCGTGCTAACGACCGTCCTCTTCGCGTGTGATGCCGATCGCGCCTCCACGAGAGACGATCCGGACACATACACCGTCCTGGCCACGACTCAGGACTGGACCCCGCGCTTCAGTCGAGACGGCGTGGGGAAATTCCTTCTGTTTCTCGAGCTGGCGACGCCGGACGAGGAGGGGAGGCTGGTCGGTCGACTCGCCCGGAGTTGGGAGCACTCGGCCGA
>JBDHFN010000244.1:0-4771 GCA_039590375.1 Gemmatimonadota bacterium | reverse complement strand
ACTCATCCGCACGGGTCGCTGGGAGCGCGTACGCCAGAAGGGCCAGTGGAACTTCCTCGAGCAGGCCGCGGGGTCGCACGCCTCGGTCGCCAAATGGCTGAAGGCGCGCGACGTCGCGGTCATTGGCTGCGATGGGGTGAGCGACGTCATGCCATCGAACGTCGAGGGACTGGCCAACCCGTTGCACGAGCTCGTGCTCGTGGGCTTGGGAATGCCAATCCTGGACAACCTTGATCTCGATGCGGTTGCCGAAGCGGCGCGCTCCCGCAACCGTTGGGAGTTCCTCTTCGTCGGCGCGCCGCTACGCGTGCGCGGCGGAACCGGATCGCCGCTGAACCCGCTCGCCGTTTTCTAGTACGCAAGCGGAACGCGACTTCGCGCAAGCCGGCGGAGCTGATCGAAAAGCCTTCTAGCCGACGACTGGACAGAAAGACCGTTATCGGACCCTCAGAAGGGCCTATGAATCGCTTATCCGCACGGACCTATTCTGCTGAGTCGCTGCGAAGTAGCTCGCTGTCCTGTGGGGACGCAGGGGTGGGGGCGCCCCTCCCTACTCGGCCGGCGCGTCGTCCGGGATCTCACCGACGTGGAACGGCCGCATCATCTCGTTGTCCTCGTGCTCGACGATGTGGCAGTGCCACACGAAGAAGCCCGGCAGGTCGTACTTGGCCCTGATGCGGGTGATCTCGTCCGGGTACGCGATCACCGTGTCCTTGAAGCCGCTCTCCCAGGGCTCGGGGCCGCGCACGTTGCCCTGCGCGTCCTCGCGGTCGAGTACCTCGAACTTCACTAGGTGGACGTGGATTGGGTGCGCGTCCTCGGTGAAGTTGTGGATCTCCCAGTCCTCGATCGCCCCCAGGGCCGGGATCTCGGTGATCGCCTCGCTCCACGTCCGCGGCTCACCCTCTCCCTGGCCAACCGTGCCGAGCAGGGCCGCCGTGGGACCGAAGGCCTCGCCGTTTTCGCAGTCCAGGACGAGGTTTCCGGATCCGTCCTCGGAGACCTTCACGGTCGCCGACTCCTCCTCGTTCAGAGACACTGCACGCGTCTCGTCGGGTGGCCCGAGCGTCGGGGGCGTGGGCAAGGTCGTGGGCAGGATCGAGGTGTCGGGGCTGGTCGCCGCCTTGACGCGGAACTGCATCACCTGGCCTGTCGAGCCCGGATCGGCGGGGTCGAAGTGCGCGCCCGGCACCCCGCCGCCGAAAGGCTCATCGGGGCCGAGATTCAGCAGCGTGACTTCCGCGCCCACCGAGACGTTGGTGAAATCCATGACGACGTCGGCCCGCTCCGCCGGCGCCATCAGCAGTTCGTTGAGCTGCACCGTGCTAGGAAGAAAGCCCTGCTCCGCGCCGATCTGGTAGAAGGGTGTTCCGTCGTCCGTCTTCAAGATCAGGAACCGTGAGTTGCAGCCGTTCAGGAACCGGAAGCGATACCGGCGCTGCTCGACCTCCAGGTACGGCCAGGTGAAGCCGTTCACCACCATCATGTTGCCGAAGAACTCTGGATTCCAGATGGGCGAGACGTCGCTCGGGCCTTCGCAGGCGGTATCCGGAATGAATGGGATCTGGAGCTGGCTCGGATCCAGCCCCTCGAAGAAAGCCCGGTTGTCCGGGTAGAAGAGCGAGCCGTCGTAGTTGAAGGAGCGGTCCGGGATCACGATCGGGATCTCGGTGTACTCGCCGAGCGGGTCGTCTCCGACGCCCGGCGCCACGTAGCCGAGGTCCATGTCGTTCGGACCGCCGCGGATCAGCCAGTAGCCCGCAGGGCCGGCGTACACGTTGACGCGGGTCATCCCCAGCGTGTCAGCCGTGACTGTACTTGCTGTTGAAGTAGTCGAAGAACGTTCCGGTCGTCGCGTAGCCGGCGGGAGTGTTGTCAGCATCCGGTAGGTACCAGGCCTCCGCGTAGCCATCGGAGTCCTCGGTGGTGTGCGCGCCGTGGACGTGCGTGACCATGGGAACCGGTCCCGTATAGGGATCGGGGTCGAGGCCTCGTCTGTCGCGGAAGTCGACGCCCCCGGGCGGGTTGGCCCAGTGCAGGGTCTGATCCACCGGCAGAATGTGGGGCAGGTAGTCGCCGTTCGCGTCCACCAGGTCGTTTCTCCAGAGAACCTGCGTGGTCTTGTTCCACGCGGCCTCGATGGTGAAGGCGGGGTAGTTGAAGGTCCCCCCTTCCAGCACCGTGCCGGGATGGTCGATGGAGCCGTAGCTCCACACCGTGGTCACGGGATGCGGCGGTGACAGAATCCGCTGTGCGAACTGCCGCATCGCGATCTTGTACTTGTCCTTATTCTTGCTGAACTTGCCTGGCATCGCCGGCGGCTTGACGAGCGGTAGGACGTACTTGTCGACGTCGTCGGGACTGAGCGTGCCTCCCGGGATCTGGGCGAACGCCTTCGGAACCCAGCCCAAGCGTGTATGCAGCCAGGCTCCGGCTCCCACGATTCCCGTGTACCTGATGAATTGCCTTCGCGTGGGCATGAGACACCTCCGTCCTGGAAGGAAGCTCAGTAGGAACTGCGGATGGTCTCCCCCAGGAATGCGTTGGTCGAAACGCGCCTAGGCGAGAATCATACGCGACTCCCAGCTCACTGCGGCAGAGAAACGACGTTTCCGTCGCCGGAGAGCTCATGAACTGAGACATAGAGCCCCACTCAGACTCGTGCCGCTAGGTGTGAAGTCTCACAACGTTGTTCATCCGCTCCTTCGGAGCGGCTAAGAGGGCATCCGGGCTCCTCTGCGAGAATGGGGTTGCACAACACCCAACTCCAGAGGAGGGACCCGGATGCAGCTCCATCCTAACGCAAAGACCACGCCTGTACGTCGTCAGATTCTCTTGGACACCTGGACCGTTCTGCTTCGAGAAGGTTCTCGGTCCCGTCTGCGGCTAGGCCGCGCTGCGTAGATTCTCTTTCTCCCTTCGTTCCAAGGTCAAGCGGAGGGGCCGTATAGATGGGATGAAGCGGCTGGCCGCCACATCGGGTGGTAGCCGTTACGCCCCACCACGCGGTCAGGGACCGCATAAGAGGGGCCATCCATGGACCACATCGGCATCGACGTCCACAAGACTCAAAGCCAGGTCTGCATCCTCAGCGAGAGTGGAGAGCGAAGCGAGCAACGGATTCTCACGGAGCGGGTTCGATTCGGGGAGGTCTTCGGAGGACGCCCCGGGGCCCGGATCCTGATCGAGGCATCGACGGAGAGCGAGTGGGTTGCCCGGTGCCTCGAGGAGTTGGGCCATGAGGTGATCGTGGCCGATCCCAACTTCGCTCCGATGTACGCGACCCGGAGTCGCCGGGTGAAGACGGATCGCCGCGGCGACGCGAGGACGCTGGCGGAGGCGTGCCAGCTGGGAGCCTATCGGCCCGCACATCGCACTTCGGACGCCCAACGCCTGGTGAGAGCGGATCTGGCGGTTCGGGAGGCGCTAGTCCGCACGCGCAGCCGTTACATCTCGGTGGTGCGCTCGCTGTTGCGGCGGGAGGGGCTGCGGGTACGAGGTGGCGAGGCGAAGTCGTTCGGCCGTCGGGTGGGCGAACTCGAGGTCCCGACGCCGCTCGCGTCTGCGCTCGAGCCGCTGCTCCGGGTCTTGGAGGAGGTGAACGGTCAGATCGATCGAGCGGACCGGGAGCTCGCGCAGCGCGTCCGAGAGGATCCGGATCTGCGACGCCTCACCACACTGCCGGGGGTAGGGCCGGTGACGGCGACGACGTTCAAGGCCACGGTGGACGATGTGGAGCGGTTCCGCGGGGCGGGACAGGTGTCGGCGTATCTGGGCCTGGTCCCTCGGGAGCGAAGCTCGGGCGAGAAGCAACAACGAGGACGGATCACCAAGGCCGGCAACTCTCGAGCTCGGTCGCTGTTGATCGAGGCCGCGTGGTTGATACTACGAGGCAAACGAAGTGACACCCTCGCACTACGCACGTGGGCGGAGCGAGTCGCAGGCCGGCGTGGAAGACGCATCGCAGCGGTCCCACTTGCCCGCAGACTGGCACGCATCCTCTACGCGATGTGGCGGGACTCCAGCAGCTATGCGCCTGGCTTGATCCGCCTCCCGCAGGACCAGGCGGCATAGCGGGCGATTTCCGGAGGATTCTTTCCTCAGTGGGTTTCAGGTTTCGGTGCGGAGAGAATCCCCACCATGCGCGGCGGCTTCGTGGCCGCCCTCGACGAGCGCGGACAGAAGGATGACGGAACTCCCGGAGGGAAGACGAAAGGGCTAAGCAGCCAGAAGGAGAGAACCCGACCACCGCTCGGACAGAATGAAAAGCTTGACACGGGGCGCCGCTTCACAGAAGGGCCGTCTCCGGTCTATCCAGGTGCCGCTCAGGCGGGTCCGTCCAGGGCCTCGCGGAACCGGAGAACCGTCTCGTGAAGCAGGCGCTTGTCGCTCCCCCGGATCCACTGTGTGAGACCATTCTTATCTCCAGCTAGTTGCGAGACCGGACGCGGGTTCGATTCCCGCGCCCGCATCACTCGAGGATTGAGCGGTCTCCTCGGGCGCGCCCCCCGTTGGAGCTCAGGCACTAGACGACGACGGTGCCTTGACCTTACGCGCCGCCATTTGTCGCCAGCTTGTCGTCAGCAGTTTTCGACTCCCGGAACTCCCTGAAGTAGTTAGCGTTGTCTCCCCGTCTCCCTGGTTCGAGTCCAGGAGGGCCCACCAGCAAAGTCGTGAACTCGCTCGTCTCTCGCTCCATACCCTTGTCGCCAAGTCCGGTCATCGGGGCGCAGCACCTGGACGAGGGCGGAGTGCGTGAGCCTTCCAACTG
>JBDHFN010000243.1:0-2933 GCA_039590375.1 Gemmatimonadota bacterium | reverse complement strand
TTCATCGAGAACGTCTACGTCGACGACGACATCCCGGACGGGCTTTTCGAAGATGGGCTGCCGCAGGAACGAGTCGAGCGCGGGAGAACACTGTTTCACGAACGCTACGGCTGCCAAGCGTGTCACATGGTGAACAACAGGGGCGGCTACTATGGACCGCTGATGAACGGCCTCGGGGATCGGCTGGAGCCCGGCTGGATCCGTTGGTGGCTGCAGGGACCGCAGCGGTGGCGGGAAGACGTTCGCTGCCCGGACTACGGCATGGACGGTACCGACGCAGAGGATCTCGCAGCTTACATTGCTGCGGTTTCCGGCGGTGCTGGGTCCGCAGAGAGCGGGAATACGCCATGAGCGGTCGTGCTGGGCTTGTATTCGGTGTTTGCCTTTCGCTTCTCGCGGCCGCCTGCGGCTCCGAGGGCGAAACCGGGCTCGGATCGACCACGGCAGCGGCCATGTCGCCGTCGGTCGGCGCCGGAGGCATTCCGGAAGACGATCCGGCAGCGGGCGCGGAGCCGGCCGCTTCGGCCGACTGGGAGATGCCCGTCCCCACGCTCGCCTACAACGCCCGGGAGGGCCGAACGGTGTTCCTGCATTACTGCGCACCCTGCCACGGCGAAGGCGGTCACGGCGACGGCTTCAACGCGTACAACCTCGATCCGCGTCCGCGCGATCTCTCGGACCCGGAGTTCCAGGCGAGCCGCACCGATGAGGACCTGATCGCCGTCGTCCGTTCAGGGGGAGGCGTCGCGGGCCTTTCGAACGGCATGCCTCCCTGGGGACGGACCCTCAACGAGCACCAGATCCACAACGTCGTCGTGCTCCTGCGCACCTTGGAGCCGGAAGAGGAGGAATAGAGTCCCTCCGTGAGAGCCCCTCGTCGACCGGGCGCCCCTCATTGTTTGAAGCGTCAAGCAACGAGGCGAGAACTCTACGCATTCTCTACACAACAGCATGGAAATCCTGGACGCTGGTGGAAACGCTGGACACAAAAAGAGGCGCCATCTCAAGACCTCCTAAGAAACTGATGCATGAAATACCTCCCCGGTCTCGAGGTCGACGAGACCGAAGCCGAGCCGTTGAGCGCGTTTACGAACGTTACGAAGGACGCGTTCCCGATGCTGGGCTTCGTAGGCATGTTCGCCGGGATCGGCGTAGTCCAGTTCTCCTTTGAGTGCTCGGTAGACGAGGATAGCGAGCTTGCGGGCCGTGGCGGTAATGGCTTTGGGCTTGCCGACGCGGTAGGCGATGCGGCGGTAGTAGGCGCCCAAGGCGGTGGAGGTGCGGCCGAGGACCATGGCGGACATGCGCAATAAGTACGCGGCCCTGTTCGCCGAGGGTTGCGTCCTGGAGCTGATCAGCCGGGCTCCGGAGACCTTGTTCTTGGGTGCCAGGGTCAACCAGGATGTGAAGTGCTTGTGGGTTGGCCAGCGACTCATGTCGGTGCCGATCTCGGCGACAAGTCGGAGAGCGGTATAGGGAGCGATCCCGTCGATCTGGGTCAGATCGACTCCGGAGAGACGGAAGAGGGGGTCCCGGATTTCGAAGCGCGGCTCGTTGTCACAGGACTTGAATTTGCAGCGCGGTTGCGGGAGTGCGTGCTTGGGTTTGTTTTGCTTTCGAGCGAGCCGCTGCAACAGGGTCTCGACTTCGCCGTCGCAGTCCTGGATCTGCCGCTGGATGGTGTCGAACAGCTCGAGGTTCTGCCGTAGGGCAAACAAGTGCTCGGCACGATAGTTGCCGGTGAGCGAAGCGGCGATCTCTTCCTCGGAGGCCCGGCAGCGATAGTCACGATGCGCCGCCAGCGCTGCGGGATCAGTGACTCCGGCGACGATGTCACGAAGGATCCGCATGCCAGTCACACCGGTGATGTCGCTGATGACATTGTGGAGCTGGAGATTCATCTCGACGAGAGCTTTCTGCATGCGCTGGATCCGGGATGCCGCATCCTGAACGAGTCTCTCCCGGTGCCGCAGATAGGCGCGCAGCGTGGCGATCTCCGTGTCGGGCCGGAAGCTGCCGCGCAGGAGGCCGACGCTATGAAGCTCCTGAATCCACTGACAGTCCGAGACGTCGCTCTTGCGTCCGGGAACGTTCTTGACGTGTCGCGAATTGACCAGTACGACCTCGAAACCGCGCTCCTCCAGGATTTCGTAGATCGGGATCCAGTACACGCCGGTTGACTCCATCGCGACCGTCTTGATCTTGCACCCCTCGAGCCAGTCCGCGAGACGACGAAGGTCGCTCGTGAAAGTCTTGAACGATCGGACGGGCTCCTCGTCTCGCTCGGGCGGTACGGCAACGAAGTGGGTTTCGGACCCGCAGTCGATCCCCGCGGCATGACGGTTGATCCGCTTGAGCAGCGACGGATGCTTGGCTGTCTTGCCTCTTGTCTGGCGGCTTCGAGGACGCTTGGGTCCCATCGGCAACTCCTCCATGCTGGGTGTGGTCGTTGTGGAGCATCCGGGGACAGGGGTGCGATCGGGAACATTCTCCTAAGCGGGATCACGCCAAGCGTGTCACCAGTGGGGTTGCCGCAACATCCCGTGGACCAAGCTCATAAACGGGCACGCAAGCACCATTGGTTGGCCGGTCTCCGTCCCCGGATGCTTCCGCGCGATTCTACGCGGCTGCCACGGGCTCCCAGTTTCTTCCCGGGGTTTCGAGCGAAAACCCGTGAGTGAGGCTCATAATCCGGTCCCAGGTTCGAGTCCTGGTGGGCCCACCATTTCTAAGTCGCTGACCGGGATCGACTTATCTGGGTACGCCGGAGCGCGCGGTCCCCTGACTATCGGATTCTCACTCCGATTGTCATACTCCTAGAGCCGCCGCGAACATCATCGTTTCGGAGAACTCAAAATCCCCTCTCACCGGTTGAGATTCCAGATCGCGACGTTCAGCGCAGCCGCGTAGGAAACCCAGAACAGGTAGGGCAG
>JBDHFN010000242.1:0-2016 GCA_039590375.1 Gemmatimonadota bacterium | reverse complement strand
CGCGAGACAGGAACGAGCGGTAGTCGTCTGTCTCCAACTTCTGCGCCTCCGCCAACGCGGCCTCGTAGCGACCGTTGCGGTAATGATCGTAGAACAGCGCGTTGTAGTACCAGGACGGTGGGATCGGAGTGAGCGCCAGCGCCTTCCGTGCCATCGGAATCCCCCGGTCACATTCTCCGAGCGTACAGAAGCGCAAGCCGAAGTAGGCCAGCCACAACGCGTTGTTCGGGTTGAGGGCTACCGCCCGGTCAGCCTCGACGCGGAAGCGGTCGAATTCCAGGCGCTGGTAGTGGGTCAGCGCCAGCGCGGCGTGGGAGACCTGGTTCGCGGGATCGAGACTGGCGGCGCGCTCGGCGACCTCGAGTGCCCGGTCCAGGGCATCGTACAACTCCGCCCGCACGTTCCGCTGATGGCGTTGCTCCTCGGCGTAGGTGTAGGCCAGCCAAGCCCACGCGTCCGGATAGTCCGGGTCCAGCTCGACCGCGCGCTCCAGACAAGTGCGGGCCGCCAGATGGTTCTCTACGGAGTGGATCTGGACGTACTCGTACGCGCGCAGGACGCAGTCGTAGCTGTCCAGGCTGGTGGGAGCTTTGCGTCGAGCATCCGCCAGCGCGGCGCGAGAGAGGACCCCGTATGACCCAGCGATCGCGTTCGCAACCTGCTGCGTCAGCTCGTCCTGCAAACTGAAGAAGTCGCTCGCGGTCAGATCCCGCGTGTAATTCTCACGCCACAGTTCCGCCCCGTCACGGGTGTCCGACAACTCGGCGGTCACCCGGATCGTGTCGCCCGCCTTGCGAACGCTACCCTGGAGCACGTAACGCACACCACCGAGGGCGGCGCTGACCTGCCGGACGTCCGCGGTGTCTCCCTTGTACTGGGAGGTCGAGTAGCGGGCGATCACGAACAGATCGGGAAACCGGGTCAACTCGGTGATGATCTCCTCGGTCAACCCGTTGCTGAAGTACTCCTGGTCCGGGTCGCCGCTGGCGTTTGCGAACGGCAGCACGGCGATGGACGGTCCCCTCGACAGCACGTTGTCGGCTTCGGGCCGTGTGGGGGACTCCTCTCGGTCGGGCGACGGCCAAAGGACGATGGCGGCGAGTGCCACTACCAACAGTGCGAAAAGTGCGCCCCCAATCCGCAACGGTCGGCTGTTCAACACCCCCGTGCCTGGATCGCGCTGGAGCTTCCGCAGCTCGTCGCGCAGCTCGCCGGCGTCCCGGAAACGTTGTTGAGGGCTTTTCTCCAGACAGCGCGAGATGATCACATCCAGCTTTGGTGGAAGCGAGCCACGGACCGAGCTGACGGAGGGCGGTGAGTCTCGCAATATGGCCGAGAGCGTGGAAATCGGTGTGCTCCCGCGGAACGGTTGCTTCCCGGTGGCCATCTCGTACAGCAGGATCCCGAGGGAGAAGACGTCCGAGCCGGGTTCGACGGTCTTGCCCTCCCCTTGCTCGGGCGACATGTAGGCCACGGAACCGAGGATCTTCCCCTCCCCCGTGACCGCTGTGGCCGTGGCGGCCTGCGTGTCCTCCTTCAGCCCGGATCGGTTGACGAGCTTTGCCAATCCGAAGTCCAGGACCTTGACCCGCCCCTTTGTCGTTATCATCACGTTGTCCGGCTTGAGGTCCCGGTGGGTGATGCCGCGCTGGTGGGCCAGGGCCACGGCGTCCGACAGCGGCAGCGCGATGGCCAGCAGTTCATCGAACGACATCCCGTCTTCCGAAATGCGCCGCGTCAGAACCTCCCCCACGACGAACTCCATCGCGAGAAACCGCAAACCCTCGGCCTCGTGCAGCGAGTAGATCGAGGCGATCTCGGGGTGGTTCAGCGAGGCCAGAATCTTCGCCTCGCGCTCGAAGCGCGCGAGGCGCGTGGCATCTGCCGCGAACTCGTCGGGAAGGATCTTGATCGCCACTTCGCGATCGAGCGTCGTGTCCACCGCCTTCCAGACGACACCCATTCCGCCCTGGCCAATCTTCTCGACCATGCGGTAGTGCAGCAGCATCTGCCCGG
>JBDHFN010000241.1:0-2042 GCA_039590375.1 Gemmatimonadota bacterium | reverse complement strand
TGACGTGCCCTACATCTCAGTGCCAGATCCAGAGTTAGTGTAGCGTAGCTCCTTCCGCAGTGTCTCTCCTCACAGGATCCGCCCAGATGCCAGGCTTCGGGATGACGGATTCCGGCGCCGGCCTGTAGCCCAGGCTGCTGTGCGGGCGGACCGTGTTGTAGTGACGCCGCCATTCCTCGATGAGCACCTGGGCCTCCTTCAGGCTGTAGAAGATCTCCCCGTTTAGCAGCTCGCCCCGGAGCTTCCCATTGAAACTCTCATTGTAACCGCTCTTCCAAGGACTTCCCGACTCGATATACAGCGTCTGAGCTCCCACTCTCTGGATCCACTCCCTCACGCTACGAGCCGTCAACTCGGGGCCGTAGGCCGAGCGGATTTAGCGGGGAACTCTCCGAACCGTCATCAGCTCCGCCAACGTGTCGAGCACGTCGTCAGAGCTCAACCGCCTGGCCGTCCGGATCGCCAGGCACTCCCGGCTGTACTCGTCGATCACCGTCAACATCCGGTAGGCCTACCCCTCATGGGTCCGGTCCGGGGATGTCCCGTCTGCCGTTGAAAGTCGGCGGTGATCCTGGTTCACGTTCTACGCGATCCTGACGTTCCTGTCCACAGTCTCGACGCCGACCGTGGCGTCCAATGCTGCGATCAGCTGCGGCATGTCGCGATGGCCCTTCACCCGACGGAACTTCTTCTCCGCGTCGATAAGCGCCGTCACGACCCACCGCAACACCATCGACCCGTCCCGCCAACGCTTCACATTTCGGGTCACGCGCCGGATCGTCCCCTGCAGGTTCTCAATCGGATTGGTTGACCGCAACGTCTGGTGAAGGGAACCGACGATCCCCAGACCGATGAGAGTGAGCGTCTCGTCGAGTCCCTCCTCGATGGACCCTGACGCGCCGGGGTGATCCGCACGCAGCTGCGCGGCCAGCGTCCGGAGTTGTTCTCTGGCCCGAGCGACCGTGGTCGCCGACCAGGCGCGGCGGATGGCGGCCCGCACCCACGTCTTCTGGCGGTCCGGCAGATGTTCCAGCACGTTGCGCATCTTGTGCACCTGGCAGCGCTGGATCAGAGCCCAGGCCCCGAACACGTTGCGGATGGCTTTCCGCGACCCCTTGCCGCCGTCGATCACGAACAGCCGGGCTCGCTCCACCACCAGACCTCGCTCGATGAGGTTCCGGAGCAGCCCCTTCGCCACCTCTTCGCTCTCGCTGCTCCCTTCGGCGACTCCTAGGACCTGCTTGCGCCCCGTCGCGTCGATCCCTTGCGCCGTCAGCAGCACGTGCTCGTCGACCACGACGCCGTCGATCTGCAGCACCGGAAAGTCCATGTCGCCAAGGCACCGGCTGAGGAACGCCCCCACCGCGCGCGCCGTGCGGGCCACGAACCGTCGCGACACGCTGGACCGGCGGACCCCTCTCTCCTCCAGCTCCACCGGCAGTGGCTCCAGGCTCTGCGCATACCCGCGCGCGCTCACCCCCAACAGGATCTGCTGCTGCACCCGCTCATCCAAGGGATCCTCCAGGCTGAAGTGTCGCCAGTGCGGCAGTTCGAGCTCGCGGCCACCGACGCTGCGCACCCGCGGCTTCGGAACACGTACCTTCCGGCCGCCGAGCACCAGTTCACCGACGTCGTGGCCATGCCGGTAGGCTCGCCGGTCGCTCTGGAACTGGCTTCGCGGGCCGCACAGCAGCATCCGGTCCGCCTCCAGCTCCTCGAGCAGAGCCCGAGTCCCCGCGGCCAGCACAAACTCGCGCAGGGCGATCCGGGTGTCCAGGGCCGACCTCGGGAGCGGCACCTGCCTCACCGGGACCGGGGCCAACTTCGAGAAAGCGGGATCCCTCAGAGCCGACTTCGTGCGATGCTTCTCCATGACGGTGGTTCCTCCTTTCTTGTCCAACCCAATGATGCCATTGGGCTGAGGACCACCGTCAACTTTCAACGCTCAGAGGGACAACCCCAATCCGAACCGCGTTAAACTTAGTATTTGCAAATCGATCAAGAATATGAAAACAAGATCTTTTCCCCTTCTGGTCATCCTT
>JBDHFN010000240.1:0-2045 GCA_039590375.1 Gemmatimonadota bacterium | reverse complement strand
CGACACGGTCGCGTTCGTTCACGGCGTGGTCAACTTCGTACAGGACCCGACGAACAGCCCTGCGCCGCTCGACGATGAAGGCAGTGCCATGGAGTTGGAAGATGCGAAGCAAGGGCTCCTGGACATCCCGCCCATCTTCATCGGCCTGTTCCCCCAAGACGATCCGAATCAGGATTGGACCAGCGTGGGCGACGCGACCGTCCTGGACGTGCCCCACGCCATCGCCTTCACCATCCTCGTGATGGACAAGTACCTGGACGACAGTCCTGAAATCGCTCAGGCCGCCAGCGGGCTCACCGAGGAGGAGATGGCGGAGCGCCACGACGAACACGACATCTACGAGTTCGACCCGATGCGGCCGGACTCTCTGATGCCGCTTCTGGGCTTTTTCGACGACGACCCGGAGAACGACGGCAAAAAGATCTGGGAGCGTTACTCCCAGGGCGTCGACATCTTCCACTTCCAGGCCCGAGGGGACCAAGCTTGGCTCCCCGAGGACCCGGAAAACCCGCACAACAGCCCCTGGCACCCGGTCGACATGCTCAAGGCCGAATCCTGCATGGGCGACCTCGCGGCCATGATGATGGGGTTGGAAGACCAGACCGCGGCCAACCCCCTCGCCGACCTGGAAGTCGTACTCACCTACCCCACGGTAGGGGGCGGTACGGGTACCATCCAACTCATCAGCGAGAACCTCATCGATCCTGACGACGGCAGTGACGCTTTTGACACGTGCTTCATGCTGGAGCCGTGGTGGGAAGCCAATCCGAACCACTGTGACGGGGAGTGCAACCAGCCTGATCCCGCGCGCATCGTGTCCGACTTCACCAGCGGCGAGTACCGAGTTACGGCCTACGACAGCCAAGGTGCCATCGTCATCGAGAGGAGCTACCCTGACGTGCGGGTCCTGCGAGGCATGCACGAGGTGCGCGTCGCCATCACGACTCCACGCGGGGCTCCGCACATCGACTGGCCGAATGAGAAAGATCCGGACTACGAGGCCAAGATCAGGGCCCACGACGAAGCGTGGGAAGAGTACTGGCGTTCCGGTGGTGCCACGCACTTTCCCGCCAACGTCGACAGCGACGGCGACGGGCAGATGGACGCGGCGAAGATCACGGTCACCTGGGACCCGCCCAACTTGAGCGTTCTCCCGGAGGACCAAGTAGCGCTGCTTGACGGTCTGAAGACGGTCTACGCGGTAAGCATTGGCAAGGATGTGCCGTGCGCGGACGCCGGTCCTGAAGGCACGGCCGAGCAGTGCTGGACGTGGCAGCAAGTGTGGAGCAGCTGGGAAGACGACCGCGTGATCTACGCCAACTCGTTCACGGTTCCCGCTAACCTACCCATCGACAACTACCGCATGTACCACGTGAACGTTGACGTGATGTTCCAGGACCGCGAGGGTCGCGAGATCGGCCGGGGTGGCAACAGCCACGCCGAGTTCTGGGTCGACGAACCCATCGATCCGGACGCCACGGTGACGATCACGGGTTCGGTCACGGGTACGGACCTCAGCTTCCACAAGCAGCCGGACCCGGACGGCAACCCGGTGCCGGTCATGGTCGCCTTCTTCTACGAGACCTGGGGGGAAGTGGAAGACTCGGGGACAGGCCAAACCGAGTGGAAGACGACGCGTGAGACGCTGGCTGCAGCAGAACTCACCCCGGTCGGCGAGGGTTCGTTTGACGAGACCTACCGGCTGAAGGTGCCGGTGACCCAACTGCTCGATCTGCCTCCGGGAGCCTGGGTGAGCACGGTGGTGTTCGCCGACGAAAACGGCGACGGGGCGTGGAGCAACGAGATCCCGATCCCCGACCCACCTGGCGGATTCTACGGAGAATTTGCTGAGTGGCCGGACTACGCGAGCAACTTCTGGTTCGACACCTGGGGCGGCGTGCTGCGGCTCATGCGCGACTTCTGCGCGCCGGAGGGTGGTGAGTGCTTCCACAGCGAGGAGGTCATCCGCGATTCCACCACGGTGGACAACGTGAACTTCCGCCTCGGTTCCTGGATGGACGGTGACTGGGCGCAGTGGGACGACG
>JBDHFN010000239.1:0-2475 GCA_039590375.1 Gemmatimonadota bacterium | reverse complement strand
GACGCGTTGACCGCAGCCTCCCCCTCGATCGTCAGCACTGTCTGCACGGAGTCCGTCTCATCCGCCGTGAACTGGATCCATGCCTCGAGAATGGTGGCACCGGGCGGAATGCCGATCCCGGGGAAGCGGACGCCGACCGTCTGGGGCCACGTCTGGTACTCCAGGAGTTCGAGGTCACTGCTTCCGCGATCGACGTCTCCGGATCCGTCTCCCGCCTCCTCCGCGTCGTCGAGCGGGTTCTGGACACGTCGCTCCAGGACCATCGATCCGTCTGCAGCGGCGACGACCACTGTGAGCTCGTCGCTCGACAAAAGCTCGCTGTCATCCCCGGTCAGACGCAGGGTGTACGTGCCCGCCAGCGAGAATCCTGCCGTCGTG
This sequence comes from Gemmatimonadota bacterium, assembly GCA_039590375.1. Taxonomy (GTDB): domain Bacteria; phylum Gemmatimonadota; class Gemmatimonadetes; order Longimicrobiales; family Gaopeijiaceae; genus UBA822. Next base: position 2,097 of record JBDHFN010000239.1, on the reverse strand, counting down.
ACGGGTTGGCTGGCGTCGCCAAAGCTGACGGTGCCCGTCCCGCTCACCTTGGTCCACTGGCTGGAGACGGGCGACGGAATCCCGTCGTCCGTGACGCTGCCCTGGAGGCTGGCAAGATCCGGCAGAGTGACGCTCTGGTCGGGGCCGGCCGAGACGATTGGCGCCGTGTTTCCCGGAGTGATCGACGGAAGCGACATTTCGAAGACGCGCCCGTCGTTCTCGTTTGGGTCGCTGTTGTTGTCCACACCGCGAGCGGTGATCCAGAGGCTCTGTTCGCCGGGACTCACGCTGCTCGGCCCCAGGCCGAGGCCAGAGGACTTGTCCGCGTTCGCGGCGGAGACGTCGATCGTGGCCACGATCTGGCAGGCTCGATTCGCCTGTGCGACCAGCGAATCCGGGCTCCCGACGATGTAGAGCCACGCACTGGAGTCGTCGCAGGTGATCCCTTCGGGGTCTCCCACACCCATGACGGTCGTGTCGCAGCTCGTGACCTCGTCGTCACCGTCCGGGGGCGCACCGTCGAAGATGCCATTGCCGCCCGGCTTCACCTCGTAGTATTCCTCGTTGACGCCATCGACCACAAACAACGAGCCCTGACAGAAGGCCACTCCTTCTGGATCGTTGGAGCCAAAGACTTCGGTCTCAAAAGACGACACGCTGTCGTCGCCGGTGAGGCAGAGCTGGTCCGGCCCGGGATCCACTACGTATACCGAGCGGGTTCCCGTGTCGTCGGAGAAGAAGCAGTGTCCGTTCGCGGGGTTGATGGCCACCCCCGTGGGCTCGGTCGAGAAGCTGGTCGTGTCGAACGTGTCGATGAGGTTCCCGAAGCGGTCGTGCTCGAACACGTTGACGCCTTGATAGATGGGCATCTCGTTCACTTCCGAGTCGGACATCAACATCGAGTTGGTACTGGGCTGGTAAGCGATTCCGGCGGAGTCGGGGCTAGGGGGAATGAAGCTCGATGAGTCGATCGTCTGGTTCAGGTTCGAAGGCGGCTCCGCGGCCGGGGCGGCCATCAGCTGCAACGACTGCCGCACCGCAGAGGAACCCTTCGCCTTCGGCTGGTTGTCTACTCGCGGCACGAACGACCATTCCGTGACGAGAGGGAGTCCGGTGTCGAGACGGGTGGTGGCAAGGTAGAGGTGCTCGCGTTCTGGATCGTCCGTGGTGTCCCAGCTCGTGGCGAAGGTCATGGCGATGGCGTGGAACGTGCCTAGCTCCGGGAGCGGCCGCAGATTTCGGAAGTTCGAGTCCTCGTCGACCTCGTAGATCTCGCCCGTCGAGGGCGAAAGGAGGTAGAAGTGCCCGGACTCCGGATCGTGCGCCAGCCCCCGCAAATCAGCGAAAGCGGCGAGCCGGTCGGGAAGCGAGATGCTCGTGGCCTCGGAGAAGTGCGAACCTTCCAGCCGCACAAGCGTGCCTCGGTCCGCGTCGAGGATGAAGAGGTCGCCACTCACGGGATCCAAGGCCATGCCAGCGGGATCGACCAGGCTTACTCCCCCCACGCTGAAGGACCGGAACTTGGGCTTCCCCCCGGGACTCCGAACCTGGACATCCCTGAGAACGCCCAACGCGTGGTCGAGTAGCAGGAGCCGGTAGGTTCCATACGGCACTCCGGGTGCAAGTTCCGGGCCGACGTCACCGGCTTCCACGTTGCGGAGGTACCGAAACGAGGTCAGGTCGTTCTTGGCCGACGCAGCCGATCCGAGCCCCAGCACTAGGACCGAGATGAAGATCGTGCACGCAGTGAGGAGCAAGCGCGGCATCACCGCGCACCGTGTCAGCAAAGCTCGACCTTGGGAATCCGTTGAGACCACCACCTCGCATGAGAGAAGTGGGAGGCGGGCAAAAGGAGCGCGGTCCGCTCCGAACGGGGCGGGCAGCGTCAAGCTGGCGATGTTGATGAGTCCGCACGAAGGCGAACGCTAGGTCATTCCTAGGCGGCGTATGATGCCATCCTTAGTCGCAAAGTTGTAGGGAATTACGCTCCCAGGTCGGGATTGTTCTTGAGCGCGGGGAACTCCGCACGTTCGCCAGCTTCGCCGCTATGGCAATGGTGAACATCAGGAGCCGGCAGAAGGGCCAGCAAGGTTGTGT
>JBDHFN010000238.1:0-2079 GCA_039590375.1 Gemmatimonadota bacterium | reverse complement strand
CGGCCGACATTTGTATCATGCTGAGACTCTCTCAAGTCCATCAGAGCTCGGAGCCCATCGCCTTGGGCGACCGAGCCATGGAGGATTTGCGCTTCATCCGTCGGACGATGGAGCGGGGCGCCGCCTTCACGGCGGTTCCGGGATGGGGTGGCGTCGGAATGGGACTCACCGCACTGGCTGCCGCGGCGCTCGCTTCAGGCCAGCCGACCGCTGACGGCTGGCTTCTAGTCTGGACCCTCGAGGCGTTGCTCGCCGTGGCGATCGGGGCGGTTGCAATCCACCGGAAGGCGCGCCGAGCGGGTCTTCCCGTCTTTTCCGGAGCGGGTCGCAAGTTCCTACTGAGTTTCCTGCCGCCTGCTCTCGCTGGAGCGGTACTGACGGTAGCGCTTTGGCAGGGCGGAGCTGAGTCACTTCTTCCGGGGGTATGGCTTCTCCTCTACGGCGCCGCCGTCGTTACGGCCGGCACCTTTTCGGTCAAGATCGTCCCCGTGATGGGGATCTGTTTCATGGTCCTCGGAGTGTTTGCGCTTCTCGCGATGCCTGCCGCCGGTGATCTCTTGATGGCCGTGGGATTCGGGGGGCTGCACATCCTCTTCGGGACGACTATTGCGAGGAGGCACGGTGGCTGAGGGTGCGCGGGCCCGCCGCAAGGCCCCGAACCTGACCCCGGTCAAGGGATCGACCGTGAGCATCGACGTACAAACCGCGAAGACCAATCCTGTCGCACTCGACCCGATCATCCATGTGCGCGTCCGCCTTGGGATCGTAAGCGCACTCGCGGTGGAGGAATCTCTCACCTTCAACGAGCTCAAGGAGCGTCTCGACACTTCGGACGGGAACCTCAGCGTTCATGCCAGGCGGCTGGAGGAGGCTGGCTACGTCGAGATACGCAAGTCCTTCGAGGGTCGGATTCCGCGGACGGACTATCGCCTCACAGAGACCGGACGACAGGCGCTCCAGCGATATCTGGACCACATGGAAGCCTTGATCGAGCGCGTACGAGAATAGGCGTCGGTTTTTTTTTCGGGAGGCACTTTATGATACGAAGTACTTTGGATTCGCGATGGGGAGAGCCTGAACAACCGAAACCAGCCTTGCCGGGAACCTCCGAGCGGATGGGCGCAGGCCGGGACCGATTCCATGTCGCGATCATCATGGATGGGAACGGCCGCTGGGCTCACGAACGAGGTCGACCCCGGGCTGCGGGCCACGTCGCCGGAGCTACGGCGGTCCGACGAACGGTGGGGTCCGCACCGGAGTTGGGCATCACCACGCTTACGCTCTACGCTTTCTCCTCGGACAATTGGCGCCGGCCGCGGGGCGAAGTGAGTCACCTGATGCGCCTGTTCCAGAAACACCTGGACTCCGAGTGCGCCCGCCTGACGGACAGTGGTGTGCGCCTGAGCGTCATAGGGCGTCGGGACCGGATTCCGGGCTCTCTCAAACGCAGGATCGCGCAGGTCGAAGAGAGAACGAGCGAAGGAACCTCTCTCCACCTCCGGGTCGCGATCGACTATTCGGCCCGCGATGCGCTGTTGGCGGCGGCCGGCCGTCTCGCAGAAGGGGTACGCCCGACCCGCCAGGCCTTCGAGCGACACTTGTCTCAGGCCATCCACGCACCGCGGGGTACGCGCGACGTGGACTTGCTCATCCGCACCGGCGGAGAACAGCGGTTGAGTGACTTCTTGCTTTGGGAGGCGGCCTATGCCGAGCTGTTCTTCACCGACCTCCTGTGGCCGGACTTCCGCGAGGCCGATCTCGCTTCTGCCGTTCAGGCTTTTGCCGCTCGTGATCGGCGATACGGAGGACTCTCTCGAGGACCAGGCCGAGCTACGGAATCGTCGCTCTGCGAACGGAGGGCCACACCATGAACGACCGCGCTTTGCCTGTGACCGCCATCCTCGCGGCTAGCATCGGCATGGGTTTCGCCGGAGACCAGCTTCTTCGGGCGTCCGCGGGTCCCGGCCTCAACTTCTTCCTGTTGTTCGTGGGACTCTCCGCCTCCGTCTGGCTAGTAGCTCGGAGCGGTGAATCGCCCCTCAGCCGGGAGGCGTCGATATGGATCGGAGTCGGGCTGCT
>JBDHFN010000237.1:0-2080 GCA_039590375.1 Gemmatimonadota bacterium | reverse complement strand
CGTGCGCACGGCGCCCAGGTCGGAATCCGTGGCTGTGTTCCGAGAATGTCGAGTCGAATCGCGGCTGCAGGACCTGCAACACGGCCTGCTGGATCAGACGGTCGAGCACCGTCGGGATACCGAGCGCACGTTCACCGCCGCCCGTTTTCGGGATAAGCTGTCGTTTGACCGGCTGGGGCCGGTACGTTCCACCGAGGAGTTCCTCGCGCACCCGTACCCAGTGCTCCCGCAGCCATTCCGGCAACTCGTCCACGGTCATCCCATCGATACCGGGACTGCCCTTGTTCTTCCGAACTCGCTTCAGCGCGGCCAGCATGTTCGGGCGCGCTAGCACCCGCTCCATGAGGTCGCTCGCTCCCGAGCGTCCGATACCGCGAACCGCCGTCGGGGCTTCCCCGCTCCGCTGCGACTGTCGGGCTTCACCCTCGGTCTCCAGCGGGAGCTCCAGTTGCCTGGTCATCTGGGGCCATGCCCTTTCGAGGTCTTCGGTCGCCTCGCTCTCTCTTCCGTTTGGCCCTTCGCCGCCACAACGGCGCCTACTACGGCCTCTGCTGACTCCTCGCTACGCACGCTGACCGTGCGTCGCTCTTTCAAGCGCAAGGCGAGGTCTCCCCGGGTAAGAGCGCACTCCTTCCCCACACGACCGCCGGATTTACGTCGCATCCCGTTGGCCACGAGAGCTTCGCGGTTTCATGCCCGCTCGCCCTGGTCGGCGACGCCTCGTATCCGGTTCTTGTCCATCGGCCCATGGGTTGCCTTCCACGCTTCCTCCAGACGGTCGGTCACCCTTCCGCCCTTGCGCTTCCGTTCGGTCCCTGTGGCCAGGTCCCGGGAGGACTTGCACCTCCAAGAGTGCGCCCGTGCCGGGCGCACAATCGGGATAGGGGCGGCCGGAGTTTCCCGGCCGATCCCCTCCCACACCACCGGACAAGCGGGTCCGCATCCGGCGGTTCGGAAAGTTGAGGTCACGCGGCAAGCCGAGGCAAGCCCAGCTCGTCGAAGAAGCGTATCGGAAGAGCGGCGTTGAGCAGGTAGCGCGAGTTCCGCCACCATCGACGGCTGTTGGCCGCGATCCTTCGAGCTGTCTCGTGGGACATCCCCCGAGCACAGAGTTCCCGATAGATCGTCCGACCTCGCCGCCAGTGCTTGAGCTGGATCGCGCGCAGCCTGTGGCGTATCCATTCGTCCAGGCGGGAGAGGACGCCCGGGGTGTCCGCCAGACGGAAGTACGCTTTCCATCCAACGAGATACGCCCGGAGACGCTCGATCACCTGAGCGAGGCTCCGTCCACGTGTCCGGCGTGTCAGCCACCGGACCCGTCTTCTCAGCACCTCAAGGGCCTTGCGCGACACCTTCCGTTTCACCTGTCGCCCCGGCGCCACCCACAAGGAGAAGCCCAGGAATTGACGGGTGAACGACCATGCCACCGCGCTCTTCTTCTCGTTGACCTGAAGGCGGAGACCGGCGTACAGCCGCCGAAGCAGCCGCATCACCCGCTGTCCGGCCCGCTCCGACCGCACGTAGACATTGCAATCGTCTGCGTAGCGCGAGAACGCATGGCCGCGCCTCTCCAACTCCTTGTCCACGACGTCGAGGAGCACGTTCGCAAGTAACGGTGACAGGGGGCCGCCCTGCGGCGTCCCCTCGTACCGTTCCACCACTACCCCGTTGGCCATGACACCGGCCTCGAGGTACTGGCGGATCAGCCCCAATACCGTCTTGTCCACGATTCGTTTCGACAACATCCCCATCAACACATCGTGGTTGACGCGATCGAAGAAACTCTTCAAATCCACGTCCACCACCCAACAGCGTCCGGCCTGGACGTACTGATGTGCTGCGCGCACAGCGTCGTGCGCACGGCGCCCAGGTCGGAATCCGTGGCTGTGTTCCGAGAATGTCGGGTCGAATCGCGGCTACAGGACCTGCAACACGGCCTGCTGGATCAGACGGTCGAGCACCGTCGGGATACCGAGCGCACGTTCACCGCCGCCCGTTTTCGGCATAAGCTGTCGTTTGACCGGCTGGGGCCGGTACGTTCCACCGAGGAGTTCCTCGCGCACCCGTACCCAGTGCTCCC
>JBDHFN010000236.1:0-2083 GCA_039590375.1 Gemmatimonadota bacterium | reverse complement strand
GCGTTCACGCTCGGCGTCATGATCTCGACGCCAGCCCCGTTGAACGCGTCCAGCACGTTGCGACGAAGGGCGGACTGCGTGTGCACCATCTGGAGGGGGTCGTCCGTCCAGGCGCGGAGCTCGTACTCCACCGCAAACTCGGCGAGCTCCGTCTGAAGCACGATCGGCTCCGGCTCCTCGAGAATGCTCTCCGTTTCCCGAGCGGCGCCCTTCATCAACTCGTGGATCTGACGCCAGTCGACGTCGTATCCGATTCCCACCGTCACGCTCAGCACCAGCCCGCCTGCGTCCTGGGCGGCCGAGTCGTTCACGACACGGCCGCTGAGCGCGACCATGTTGGGGACCGTCACCACCTCGTTGTACATCGACGGAAGGCGAGTGACGAACAGCCCACGGGTGGTCACGACACCGGTGGTTTCACCGACGCTGATTCTCTCGCCGATTCTGAACGAACCCGTGTACGTGAGGATCATTCCGGAGATCATGTTGTTCACAGATCCGCTCGAGCCGAGCGTGAACACCGCCCCAACGAACAGCGAGAAGCCCCGGAACACTTCACTTCCGGCTCCGGGGAGGAACGGGTAGATGACCATGATCGCGCCCAGGATCAGAACGATCCGCAGCAGTCTTTCCGTCTGCTCCGCCCACTCCGGATCGAACCCGGGAATCTTGATGTCTCCTTTGCCGACCGCATCCCTGAAGAAGAGGAGGACGCGACTCAGGAAGCGCATGACGGCGACGATCAGCAGCAGGGACACGAGGCGTGGGAGATACCGCAGAAACGCGAGCGCCAGATCCCGAACCGGGCCGAGCGCGACGGGCACCACCTGCCCGACGAGCGGTCGCGTCACGGGGATGAAGCTCAGGAGCATCGGCACATAGATGTAGAACAGCGTGAGGACCAGCACGAAGCGAACGATCCTCAGGCTGAAGCCCGCGAACTGGCGAACGCGCGACGGGGTGATCAGCGTTGTTCCCTGGACCTGCACACCCTTGCGGGCTTCCTTCCACGCGTCGAGCCGATGGACCGCCCAGCGATGAGCCCGGGCCAGTATGACGAGGAGAAACACCAAGACGGCAGTCGCCGTCACCGCATTGGCCGCTCCGCCCAGTGAGTCCACCAGAATCTCGCGTTCCTGCGGCGTTACGTCCGCTCGACCCGCCAGACTCTGCAGCCGGAACCGCCACACCAACGTTACGGCCGCGACGGTCACCAGGAAGGCCAGCATCCTCGACGTCTGTCGCCGGATCTGCCGGGCAGCGTCGGATTGTTGGTCCTTCAGGGCAAAACGGAGGTAGAGCGACCGGAGGCCATAGACCACGGAGGCGGAGAGCACTGGAACCAGGACGAGGTCTACGATCCATTGGATCGGTCCGGGATCGTTCAACCAATCCAACATCGCGTTCATGGAGTGCCTCCCTCGGAGTGGGGTGTCGTGCCAACGGCGTGGGGCCTTCGTGCCGCGAGAGATCCCTGGTTCGATCCAGGGCCTTGAACCGGATCAGGAGCCCGGTCGTTCGAATCGGCGCCGCGCCGCCGCGCTCACGTGGCGTACCGACGTGCAGGGCAACCTGGGACGGAGCGGATCGGGCCTGCAAGGAGGAGAATCCCTGACCCGCGGTGAGGCCTTCTGCCTATCGGCGGCCCGTCACCCAGGCCATGGTCTGCGGCACTCTGGCGCGCATGGGCCCTTCAGCAACGCGCTCCGTAATCGCCCGGAGGCAGCGTAGGAAGAGAGCCGAACGACCTCCCTTGGCCTCTTCACCTTGGAGAACGGCTGGGCACGTCGACGGTAGACGTGGTCCTCATGGGCAGAGCCCCACCATTGGCCGGCGTGTACCCGGGGCACGGCTAGATCTCAGAGGACCTGCCCCAAGAAGAGGTACCACGAGCCCGAGCCGCCGTCGGCGACTCCGTAGGCCGTGTAGATCGGTCCGACCAACGTGTCTCGGCCCAAGAATGCGCTGGCTACCGGGACACCCTCATCGAGCAGTGCGAGCAGGGCGTGGACTACTTCACGATCCACGCCGGCGTCCTGCTCCGCTTCGTTCCCCTGACGGCCAAGCGGGTCACCGGCATCGT
>JBDHFN010000235.1:0-2084 GCA_039590375.1 Gemmatimonadota bacterium | reverse complement strand
GACCGGATCCGGCAGGAGTACTCGTGGTGCGGGGACCTGGACGAGGGGATCCGGCGGGCGATCCGGACCACGGGGATGGCGGTGGCGTTCACGGCCACGACGCTGGTGGGCGGGATCGGGGCCTGGACCTTCTCGAATCTGCGTTTCCAGGCGGAGATGGCCCAGCTGCTGTCGATTCTGATGGTGGTGAACATGCTGGGGGGAATCGTCCTGGTGCCGGCGCTGTTCTCGATCTTCCGGCCCAAGTTCTTCGCCGCGTCACTAAGTGACGAGGTCGCGCAACTGAACGAACAGACGGAGCCACGCGTGGCAACGGGAAGCGTATGATGGGACTCGAACCGTCCGTCTAGCGGACGGTATATGCGAGCGGTACGCAAGAGAGAGGGAAAAGCGCATGAACGGAAAGCGTTTTATGGGCAAAGCTGCGGCTTTCGTTCTCGCGGGCCTCGCGCTCACGGGCGCACGGGCGGCCTGGGCGGTCGATGTTCCACTTCCCGGCGAACGGAAGATGGAGGTCCACGGCTTCTACGAGTTCCGGGTGCGCGGCTTCTTCAACGACAGTCCCTTCGATTCCCATGGCGTCACGCTCTCCCAGTTCCGGCACGTCCTCAACATCGAGACCGACATCGAGATGTTCCCCGAAGGTGTCGGTCCCTTCGACTTCCTGAGTGGCTTCACGCGGTGGCTGATCAGCTACGAGTGCGTGTATCAGCGAGCCTGCGGCATCTTCCCGAGCGCCGACTCCTTCGGCGGTGACAAGCGAGACGCGGTGCGGGAGCCCGCCAACTTCGCGCATGCCAAGCGCGAGGACTTCGATCTCGCAGGGCTCAAGGCGAATCCATTGGTCCCGGGCACGCTGCGCGACCCCCACGACCGCCTGACGCCGGGCCACCGCTACCGGCCGTGCGTGAACCCCGATGGAGTGCTGGTCAACCCGAACTCGCTCGCCTTGTTCTGCAACGTCAACAGCCGCACCCCGATCGGCAACCCGACCCTTCCGATCGGCTTCAACAACCAGGTCCGGGCAGGTGGTCAGGAAGCAATCTTCAGCCTCGGCCGAGCGGGAGGCATCAACAACCTGTACGACGAGTTCGACTACCGGGCCGGGCGCTCCTACTTCGCGCAGTTCGGCCTGACCCTTCTCTCCACCTTCGCCGCGGCGCCGACCCTCACCGCCGACCAGACCGCGGCGGCGCACGCCTTCAACGCCGAGGCTGAGCGGGCCGAATCGAGGCTCCCCGGCGGCTCCGACTTCTGCGAGGCGAACCCGAACGATCCCCAGTGCATCCGGATCGACACCCTGCGCCGCAACGCCAACGCGCTGCTCCGGGACACCCGGCAGTCGATCATCCGGGAGGTCCTCGAGACTCGACCCAATCCGGACCGCTTCAGCGGCACCAAGGGCGAGGCCACCGGCGTTCTCGCCCGGCAGGGCCTCGCTCGGGCCCAGGCGCCCGATCTCATCACCGCGATCTGGGGCGCCCAAGGCGGCTTCAAGGACGTCAACGTTGCCTGGCTCGCGACCATCAACATGGCGCTCAAGCCTCAGGGCTATCTCACCACCGCCGCGCAGAACACCATCAGCGAGATGGCGTTCGGCCTGACCCAGGACCCGGAAGACGGGCTATCGCAGGACATGCAGATCGTGGGCCAGGATAGGGCGGTGAAGCTCATCGACGGTACCCTCGTGCTTCTCCCCGCCGGGGCGGAGGGAGACTTCGAGAAGGCGGCCACGCTTCCCACCTTCTTCGGACCCGACGGCATCGAAAAGACGGCGGACGATCTCCCGATCTCGCCCCTGGTCGAGCTGTCTCAGGACGTCCGGCTGCTCGGGAAGACGTTCGCGCCCAAGAAGGACCCGTTGACCGGCGAGATCGTGAACCCCGAGGGGAACCTGGTCGCTCTGGGCCTGGCTGGCCTGGACGGCGTCCTCGGAACCCCCGACGACAGGCCATCGGGCGACTGTCCGGAGTGCGCCTCGCAGATCCAGGTCTATCGCGTGCTCGGAACCGGCTTCGACCCCGAGAGCAAGGACGACGACGACTTCTGCACCCGGGGGGAGAACTTCAACGTGCCCAGCCCCG
>JBDHFN010000234.1:0-2084 GCA_039590375.1 Gemmatimonadota bacterium | reverse complement strand
CCATGCCCCACGGCGGCTTCTGGTCGACCGTGATGTCGCGATCGACGTTCACGAACTGCGTGGGGATACCGTCGGTGATATTGGCGCGCTCTCCGCTCTCCAGATCGACGGTCCAGAAATTGTCGTCCTGAAAATAGAGATAGTATCGTCCGCTCTGGCTGGCTCCGTAACTGAACTCGACCCGCTCGTGAAGTACCTCCCGTTCCCCACTCGCGACGTCGATGCGATACACGTCGTTGTACCGTGGGCCGAACATGCGCTCGCGCTCATACGGCGTCTGGTCCATGCCGATGGCGAATCGCTCGCCATCCACGAGCGAGGCGGTCTCCGTCAGCTCGTTGGCAAGTTGTACGAAACGGTTGTCATCCAGATGCCAGGCGGACAGATAGTTCTCGGTGCGGTCCCGGCCGGCAAACACCTTCTGCTCGGGGACGATGTCCACGTCCTTGGCGTTCCACACCTCGACGGTGGAGGGGTCTTCGTCCTCCTCGGCCGCCGTCTCCTCGTCGTCCGCCTCCTCGCCCTCCTCGGCTTCCTCGTCAGTCTCCGTGGAGTCGGCGTCCTCCTCCACGGGCTTCTTGTCGCGGTCCTTGATGCCGAAAAACACGGTGCGGCCGTTCTCCGACCACCGGAGGCCGCGGTAATCCACCACCCGGGTGTCTTCCGGGAATCCGTCGAACTCCGCCGGATCGAATTCGAACCGCTGGGGATTGCGATTCTCCAGGTTACGCCAGGCAATCACGGCGTGGGTCGAATCCTCGTAGCCCGAATCGGCGACTATTCTGAGGACGGCGAGGTCATCGGATTCATCACGCCACGTGAGGGTCGTGAACCGGGCGCGCTTGGACTCGAGAGATCTGAGCACACCGTTGGAGGGGTCGTACACCTGGAGGCCGTTGCCCGCTTCGCCCTCGGCGTCGATAACGAGCGCCAACAGTCCTCCCTCGTCCTGCCAGGCGTATTGGGACACGTTGCCGAAGTTCATGTCCTCATCGCTGCTCAGGGCCCGCACGACCAAGTCGGTGCCCCTGCTGTCCCGGTTGCCTTGGGGAGGATATCGGCCCATGGCGATGTGTTCGCCGTCGTGACTGAACTGAAAACTGCTCACCGCATCGACGGACGTCGTATCCCCGGTCGCGAGATTCATGATCCCGAGACGCATCTGCACGGGCTTCTTCTGCTCCTGCAGTTTCTCCCGCTCCTTCTGCGACACCGTGATCTGATATGCCAGCCACCGGGCATCGTCCGTGAAGCGTGCGCTGATGCCGAACGGGATGACGACGAGCGAGTCGCTGTCCGTGCGCCGGATGCGAAGCTCGTTTTCCTCGTTGACCCGTCTGATCTCCACGGCGAGCCACAGCCCGTCGGAGGAGAGGACGCCCCTGCCGAGGCTCTCGAACTTCCCATAATCGGCGGGGGTAACGGGCTTCTTGGGGTCGTCGCCGTTCGACCCGCTATCGGTGCGGAGTGATTGCGCCTGCGTCGTACCTACGAGGGCAACGCTGAGGAAGCCCGCACAAAACACGGCTCGGACGAGAGAGCGATGGTACATGGAATTCTCCTGTGGGCCAATCGGGGAAACCTAGGGCGCGGTCCGACCGGGGGGTAGTAGGTGGGGTCCCCGCGGAGCAACGGCCTTCCTCTGGCCGAGCCCGATCCCTATTATCTCCCGCCATGGACAACGTGCCCGTCTCCATCAAGCGACGCGCGGATTGTGCCGACATCCCGCTCCCGAGTTATGAGACCTCGGGCTCGGTTGGCATGGATCTGGCGGCGGCCGTGGACGACGCGGTTGTCCTCGACCCGGGGGCGCGCGCCCTGATCCCCTGCGGCTTCCATCTCGCGCTCCCTCCCGGGTACGAAGCCCAGGTCCGCCCGCGATCCGGCCTGGCCGTCAAACACGGAATCTCCCTGGTGAACACACCCGGCACGATCGACTCCGACTACCGGGGGGAGGTCAAAGTCCCGGTCATCAACCACGGCGCGGAGGCCTTCACGGTGACCCGGGGCATGCGCATCGCACAAATGATCGTGATGCCGGTGCCGCAGGTGGAGTTGGTGGAAGTTCGAGAGCTCCCCGAGAC
>JBDHFN010000233.1:0-2096 GCA_039590375.1 Gemmatimonadota bacterium | reverse complement strand
CCGAGGATCAAAGACCCGGCCCTACCCCCACCGCCTAGGCGCAGGCCGATTCCCCGACGGGCCGTTTAGAACAGGCCCGGGCCCACGGCCGCGGCCGGTTTTTCCGACGGGCCGTCAGGGAGCGGCTTGTGGCTGGGTGCGTGTACCTGAGGCGACGAGAGCGGAGGCCCGGAGGGAAGCCGGCGGCGGCCCGAGCACGAGGCGAGAGCGGACACTCGAAGGGGAATGGCTTGCGCCTCAGCCACCCCTCCCTAATAGCGGGCGAGTTCGAGCTGAGGAGCCCCCAGGGGACGCTCCTGTCCCACGGGCTCCTCCCTTGCCGACTCCGGCGTCTCGACGGTCCAGCAGCCGGGATTGGCTCGAATCTCGGCGAGGAGCGCGTGATGGAGTGTGTGGCCGCTTCGCGTTGCTTTCACGTGCCCTTGAATCGGCAGCCCCATAAGCGCCAGGTCGCCGAGCAGATCGAGCAGCTTGTGGCGAACGAACTCATCCGGGAACCGCAGCCCTTCCCGGTTCAGCACTCGCCGCTTGTCGAGAACGACCGCGTTCTGCAGCGACCCCCCCAGGGCCAATCCGTGCTCCTGCATCCGTTGCACGTCCTCCAGAAATCCGAACGTGCGGGCCGGGGCGATCTCGCGCGCGAAACGGTCGGGCGAGAGTCGCACCGCCTCCAAACCGTGACGGCCGATGGCCGGGTGCGGATAATCGATCAGAACCGACAGCTTGAAGTGTCGGGACGGAATCACGCGCACCGAGCGGTTCCCGTCGCGGACCTCGATGGGACGACGCACCACCAGCCGGCGGCGCATCCTCCGCTGAGCGCGGATCCCGGCCTCGCGGATCAGGTAGACGAACGGCGCCGAGCTTCCGTCCATGATCGGCAGCTCCGGGCCGGACACTTCGGCCGTACAATTGTCGATCCCCAGGCCGCGAAGAGCGGCCAGGAGGTTTTCAACGGTGCTCAGGCGTCCGTGGCCGTTTCCGAGCGTGGTCGCCAGCGTCGTGTCTACGACCCACTCGGGACGAGCTGGAAAGCGAGCCGGGGGCTCCAGATCCGTACGCACGAACAGAACCCCGGTGCCCGGCGATGCGGGCCGAAGCACGAGCTCCACCGGCTTTCCGCTGTGCAGACCGATCCCCGTACACCGCACCGTGCCGGCGAGCGTATGCTCGAGTCCATTAAAGAAGCCGTTGTTGGATGCGCGCAAAGGTCCTCCCCCCCCCAAGGGAGCCCCGCTAGGAAGCAACGTCTGTGCCCAATTTCGAGGGCCGGCAGTCCGCGTTCATGCTTCTGTCACAAGACCGCAATATTTCTCGCCTTTTAGTCCGTTGGCTCGCGGCTGCGACTCGCGGTCACAGATTGTGACTCAGCTCACAGACACGCGGTGGCCGTGACCCGTAGGTCACGGCGTGATCGCAAGATCACAGAAATCGGGGCGCAGAACTTCGTTGGCGGAGGCGCGCAGGCGCCGACAGGAGGCGTGGGACGCGTAGGGGTTCAACCTCGTTCGCGGCTGAAGCGCGGGGGATCGCCTACTCCCCGCCGCCGCTACGCATTTCGTGGTCGAGCTCTTCCATGATCTCCTCGGCGCGCGAGTAACGCGCATCCGGGTCCTTCTGAAGACAGCGAAGGACGATCCGAGCCAGGAAGTCCGGCACCCCCGAGTTGATCTGTCGCGGGTCGGGCGGAGCCGTGTGCACGTGGTGGTAGGGAACGTTTCCGCTGTGGAAAGGAAGCTGGCCCGCGACGAGCTCGAAGACAGTCACACCGAGCGAGTAGAGATCCGTGCGGTGGTCCACGGCCTGACCCAGCGTTTGCTGCGGGGACATGTAGAAGGGAGTCCCGGACACGAGGGTGGTCTGGTTCCGGACTTCCTCTAAGAGCTTGGCCACCCCGAAGTCCATGATCTTCACCTTCTTGCCCGGGGTCCACATCGTGTTCGAGGTCTTGATGTCGCGATGGACGACCTTCTTACGGTGGGCGTACGCGAGTGCATCCGCCATCTGGCGCAGGATGTAAACGACGCCCGTTACGGGAATGGCTCCCCGTCGGGCGAGAATCTGCTTCAGCGTGCTCCCCTCGACGTACTCCATCG
>JBDHFN010000232.1:0-2103 GCA_039590375.1 Gemmatimonadota bacterium | reverse complement strand
GACGCGGGACAGATTCCCGCTCCCGACGGTAAACTATTTATTATGAATAGGTTACGGTGGTGGAGGCGGCGGGAGTCGAACCCGCGTCCGACCGCTGACAAACGAGTGCACATGGTGCCGGGGGTGGGGATCGAACCCACAAGTCCGGTTAAGGGCGGGGGATTCTAAGGCTGAGTGAAGAAGGCAACGAAATCAGTAAGTTATCAATTCGTTGCCCTTTCACCGTTTACGAGGGTTACGAGGAGTGCTCTACAGTCCGAGCATTATGGATACGTATTTGGACACCTGGGGTTCAGACGGTTCAAAAGCTGGGCGTTGGATGATCTCTCGGGACTCGTAGCCAGGAGCGGCTTCTTGAATCCGCCGCTCGAAGATAGCCCGCCGTAAGGGCCACAGGATCCGTAGATCGTCTACAATCAGAGCTGATTGACGTAATTCGCCGTTGTTGGACGCCGATCAGCACACGGCCTTTCTCTTGGAATGCAGCTTCTTCTACCTAGCCGCTGAACTTGGTTGAGGTTGAGTGAAGTGACGAATAAACGATGAATCGGACCCGCAGGGAGATGTCTCAGTGAGCGTTGAAAGTTGACGGTGGCCCTCATCCCCATGGAATCATGGGGGTTGAGAGTAACCACAGGAGGACCACCGTCATGGGACATCATCGCACGAAGAAGACCGCACGGGAACCACGATCTTTCTCCGGGAGGCCGGCCTCCACGACACGATCCGGCCTTCGCAGAGCCTTCCTCGACGCCCGGATCGCCCTGAGGGACGTCATGGTCTGGTTCGGCTTGCAGTCGTTCCACGAGATGCTGGAGGAGGACCGCACCGAGCTGTGCGGCGAGAAGAGCCAGCCGCGAGCCGATCGGACGGCGTACCGCCACGGCCACGACGAGGGGCGGGTCGTTCTTGGGGGACGGAAGGTCATCGTCCGCAAGCCCCGGGTGAGGAGCCTGGCCGGCGAGGAGATGGAGCTTCCGTGCTGGAGCCGGGCGAAGGAGGAAGATCCGCTCCACGAGAGGGTTTTCGAGCAGATGCTCGTCGGGGTGAGCAGTCGGCAGTACGGGCGGAGCCTCGAGGCGATGCCGGCTGAGATCCCTTCGGGGAGCACGTCCCGGTCGAGCTTCTCGCGCACGCTGGTGGCAAGAACGGGCCGGCAGGTCGAGGCGTTCCTGTCGCGCCCTCTCGGAGAGCTGGACCTGCCGGTGATCCTCGTCGATGGGAAGAACTTCGGCGATCACGTGCTGGTGACGGCGCTGGGGGTGGACTCTACGGGCCGCAAGCACGTCCTCGGGGTCGTCGAGGGGAGCACGGAGAGCGAGGAGGTGTGCCGGAGCCTGCTGAGGAGCCTCATCGAGCGAGGACTGCCGGTGGACAGAGCCCGGTTGTTCGTAATCGACGGAGGCAAGGGGCTGCGCAAGGCGATCCGGACGGTGTTCGCCGGCTGGGCGTTGGTGCAGCGATGCCAGCTGCACAAGCTCCGCAACGTCGCCGACCACCTTCCGGAGAGAAAACGTGCGTGGGTGAGAGCGGCGATGAGGAAGGCCTGGGCGGCCGACAGCGTCGAGGAGGCCCGGGGCAAGCTCAACGCCCTGGCTGGACAGCTGGACGGAGAGCATCCCGGGGCGGCCGGCTCCATCCGTGAGGGGCTCGAAGAGACGCTGACGCTGATCGCACTGGGCGTCAGCGGATGGCTTCACCGGACTCTGAGCACGACGAACCCGATCGAGAACATCCAGGGAACGCTCCAGCGCGTGTCGCGGAACGTGAAGCGGTGGAGAGGCGGAGCGATGGCGCTGCGCTGGGCCGTGGCCGCCCTGATCGAGGCCGAGAAGAACTTCCGGCGAGTGAAGGGCTTCAAGGACATGCCTCAGCTCATCGCGGCGCTGGAGGCCCAAGTTCCGAACTCCTCGGCGAGGTTGATGAGGAGAACGGCATAGAGTTCAATGGACGCCACCGTTGGCTTTCAACGGAGAATGGGTCATCCCCCTGTAGAAACGCTGGTATGCTTTCTCATGGCCGGCCTCCTTGGGGCAACTTGACCCCGTGTGATTCCGTTTGGGTACCGCACTACGGTAACCCGACAACGGAGGTCGGCCTTCT
>JBDHFN010000231.1:0-2135 GCA_039590375.1 Gemmatimonadota bacterium | reverse complement strand
GGCGGGCGACCCGGATGGGTCCAAGACCCGGAGCCGTTTCCAGCACGCGCGCAATGGGGTGCTTCCGCGACTCTCGGACCAGATCCTGCTCGGCCTGCTCCTTCATGCCGGTCAGGAAGTCGAGCTGCTCGTAGAGTCTCGCCGCCGTCTTGCGTGAACTGGCCGGAAGTTGCCGCTGCCACGCTCCACGCCCAGCCTTCGTGTACACGGTGCGACCGGCCGTCCCGATGCCCCGGGAGCGGTAGACGCCTTTGAGCCGCGCCTGTACCCGGACCACGTCGCGGGCAAGCGCCATGTGGATCCGTGCCAGCTCGCGGAGCATCGCGAACTGACGCGGGGCCTTGAAGATCCGCTTCTCCAGCGTCCCCGTGCGCAGCTTCTCGGCGAGGCCGTAGGCATCCCGCCGGTCGTCCTTTTGACCACGCTTGCGAGTGATCCCGGCGACCACGAACTCCTCGACGTGCGGGCTCAGGATCTCGTAGAGCCAGGCGCTCTGGGCCCCCTCCTCGAAGCAGAGGTGCTTGTGCCCAGGGATCATCCGGATTGCCTCGACTAGGGCTCGTCCGTTGGTTTCCACCACGGCCGTCTGCAGGCGCTTGCCCGCCTGAGAGATCACGGCGAGCGTCGAGCTTGCCGCGTGGACGTCCAGTCCGATATAGCGTTCCATCGGTGCCTCCTCCCGTTGGAGATTTGAGAAAGTCCAACTCGAGGATCTCCGACGGGCTCGGGAGGCACCACCCCACAACTACCTCCCGAAACACGCCTTGGCCGGCAGACGCCACCTCCCTACTATGCTTATCGGACGTTGCGCGGACCCGCTTATGATGCTTATCCCCCGATCTCGGGGTGGCGCGCCAGGAGCTTCTCGACCTGGAGCAGGTGCTGGTGGGTGGTGTGGCCGGGTCGCCCGACGTTCCCCACCCACACGGTGTCCGGACCCAGCGCCGCGTTCGATCTCTCCTGCACCAGGTACGGCCAGGCCTTGCGGTCGTCCAGGTAGCCGCAGATTGTCGTGCTCCCGCCGATCGCGAGCACCCGGTACTGGTACTGAGGTCCGGGCGGATCCCCCCGCATCCCGAAGGCGTTGATCGTCAGCTGAGACGGCACCGTGGCGCCGTGGACGACGTCGGGATCGGGGCGGAAGGTCCGGTGGAAGTTCGGAGGCCAGACGTAGTAGTCGTTGGGGAGGAGCAGCCGGATGGCTCCTTCGGCGACGGCGAGAAAGAAGAGCAGGCTCGCGAGGAAGAGCCCGGCCCGCTTCAGGGCCTGCCCCACGTGACGCCCTCCTGCCCGAAGGGGTTCACGGGGTGCGCGCCTCGGGCGCGGGCGGTCCGCTCTCCGCCTCCTCAAGGTACCCGAGTGCCTGAAGGGCGGACAGCTCCTCCGGGGTCAGCTCCACGGGCTCCCCCACCACCACAGGTCGACGGCGCGCGTACGCCTGGAGCAGGCGGTCGAGATTACCGGCCATCTCCGGATCGTGAGCGTGATCACGTAGGTCGATGGCGTTGGAATCACGGTATTTGATGGCGATCCGCGAGGTGATGGTTCAGGGCTGAAGCGCGAGGTCTCGGTAGATCTGGATGGTGTGCCGGAGGGCGTCGACGAGGTGGAGGATGTCTTGGGCAACGAGCAGGTCGCGGCAGTCATATTCGGGGCCGAGAAGCCCGCAGTCGCCGTGGACGAGGTCGAGCTCGGGAAGCGCGAGATGGATCGTGACAGTGGTCATCTCGAGGAGGGTGTCGAGCGCGATCAGGATGGCGATCTCCGGGGCGTGAGCGAACTCGGCGGCGGTGGGGAGCGGCGGGCGCGCCGGGGACGGTCTCATCGGTTGCGTCGCCCTCGTGGCGTGCGTCGAGGCCGATCGCTATCGGGCGGTGCGAAGAGTTCGAGGTAGAGCTTCTCATCGAGCTGGGTGCACTCGCGCTCAGCGGCGGCGGTGAGCAACTCGCTGGCCATGGTGGTCAGTACGCGGTAGTTGCCGACGGCGTGATCGCAGAGCGTGTCGACGAGCTCGGGCGTCATGAGCTTCTTGTTGCCTGCGGTCTCGAGCAGGTGCTCGAGACAGGCGCGGAGCTCGTCGCGGCCGACGTACTCCATCATCAGCCGCGTTCGGATCCGGCTGCCAAGCGGCAACA
>JBDHFN010000230.1:0-2979 GCA_039590375.1 Gemmatimonadota bacterium | reverse complement strand
CTGGCCGCAAGCCGCGACCTCGAAGGCGACCCCCGTCCCGACGCGTACACCCGGCCGCCAAGCCTCGGAATCCATGGTCGAGGCCGTCCTCGCCCTGTGGGAGGACGCGGATGTGGTGGCACTCGGCGAACGACACGGGAGCCAGCTCGACTCCGACTTCCGGATCGCGCTCGTGAAGCATCCGAGCTTCGGGGCCACCGTCGACGTGATCGTGGTGGAATTCGCCAACGCGCACCGGCAAGAAGTGCTGGACCGCTACATCACCGGGGAACCCGTATCGAGAGCCGATCTGGTCAGGATTTGGCGGGACACGGGATACGAGACGTGGGACTCGCCGATCTATGAGGCGTTTCTAACTGCCGTGCGCGAGGCGAACGCCGCCCTGCCCGCGGAGCAGAAGATCCGGGTCATCGCCGGCGACAGCGAAGGGGCGAAGGGGCCTGCTGGTGTACGGCAGCCTGCACGTCCTGCACGGGGCCGGCGATTCGTTCGTCACATCGCTCGATCGGCAGTACCCCGGTCGTGTGCGCGCCCTGATCGGATCGCTGCGGCCGGAGGAGTCGACCAGCCGGCTTCGGTCCACACTGAGCCTCGGCCCGGATCCGAGCCTCGTGCTCTTGGCCGGCACGGCGCTCGCGAACTGGAGCTTCTACCAGACCATCGGATTCACCGAAGAACGCTCGGAACTGACTCTGGGTGAGGCCGTGGACGGAGTTCTGTACTTCGGTGCAGTCGAGGATAGAGTCGTGCCTCGGGATCCGGCCGTCCTCGAAGATCCTGAGTATCGGGCTCAGCGCATTGGGCGAGATGCTCTGCGGCGTGAGTTCGGTGAGATCGATCGACAGGTTCCGTGCCGAACAACAAGGCCTCCATGAGGCGGGTCAGCGCCACCGCGGCGACAAAACCGCAGGCGACCCCGATCCCGGCAAGTAGCAGTCCCTGCCGAATGACCATGCCCGTCACGTCCTGGCGTCGCGCTCCGATCGCCACGCGGATGCCAATCTCTCGTGTGCGCGTCGAGACGGAGTACGCGACGACTCCGTAGAGCCCGACGATGCCAAGGAGTAGTGCCACGGCGGCCGCGATCGTTAGCAACACCAGCGCGAAGGAGGTACGAGCCGTCGAGCGCTGGTGGATCGTTTCCAGCGTCCGTACGCTCGCCAACGGGAGGTTTGGATTCACCGACCAGACGGCCTCTCGGACCTGAGGGAGCAGGTCCTCTGGGGTGCCGGGAGCGGCGCGAACAACGTATACGGTGGAGCGCCACTCGAAGATCTCCGTTCCCCAGAAGTCCGCGACCAGCAACGGCCAGTACACGAGGCTCGTGGGTCTGCGGTCCACGCCGTCGTCGTGGACGTTGCCCACTACCCCGACGATCGCCTTCCACTCTCCAGCCCGCCCTTCGCGGATGCGCTTCCCGATGGCCTCCACCGGATCGTCCCAGTACTCTCGCGCGAAGTTCTCCGTCACGACGGCCACCGTGGTCATGTCGTGCACGTCCGCCCAGGTGAAGGATCGGCCGGCCAGCAACGGATTGCCCATCGTCTCGAAGTAACCAGGGGAGACGAACTTGTGACGACGGGAAGGGGGTGCGTCGCCTTCGGGTACCGGGAAATCCGCCACGTACGTCGAGTTGTTGTTGTGACGGCCATCCATGGGGACGGAGGTGGCGGTGGCGGCCGAGGCGACGCCGGGAATCCGGCTGAGGTGTTCCAGGATCTCTTCCTGTGTCCGGGCGACGGCTCGGTCGTCCGCGACCTCGGCGCTCGGGATAAAGAGTTGAAACGTCAGAACCTCCTCGGGACGCTCGAAACCGGGTTGCACCCGCCGCAGCGCCTGAAAGCTCCGGATCATCAACCCCGACCCGATCAGGAGCACCAACGCCAGGCTTACCTGCGCGACCGCGAGTCCGTTCCGCGAAAGGTGGCGCTGTCTGCCCTCGCCGGCGCCCCGTCCTCCCTCCTTGAGCGAGGTGATGAGGTTTGGGTGCGTGTACTTCAGGGCGGGAAGCAGGCTGAACGCGAGCGCGGCGAGCAACGTGATCCCGAGGCTGAATAACAACACGGTCGGCGTGAGCCCTATGCGCTCCAACCGCGGGAGGCTCTCAGGGCCAATGGCCTCGAGAAGCTCTAGACCGGCCCAGGCGAGCCCCAGGCCGCCCGCGCCTCCGAGGATGCCCAGTGCGAGACCCTCTAGAAGGAACTCGCGGGCGACTCCCCCTCGACCCGCGCCGAGGGCGGTGCGAACCGCCACCTCGCGATGGCGTGCCTCGACCCGGACCAGGAACAGGTTGGCGACGTTGGCACACGCGATCAGTAGCACGATCCCCACCGCGCCCAACAGGAGCCACAGGACGGTATCCACCTCCCCCACGATGTCGGCCTTGAGCGGACGTACGAGCGGTGCGAGTTCGTACTCCCGCAGCCTCTCCAGCGTCAATCCCCGCGGGAACTTCTCGACGGTCATCGGAATCATGCGCTCGAGGTCTGCGGTCGCTTCCTCCTGCGTCACGCCGGGGCTGAGACGGGCGATCGCCTGGTAGTTGAAGCGGCCGACTCTCGCCGCGGACGGGTCCAGCCGAACGGGAAAAAGAAAAGCCGGGTCCCACTCCATGAATCGGAAGCCCTCCGGCGTGACGCCGATGACATCAACGGACGCTCCGTTTATCGTGATGGTTCGACCGATCACATCGGGATCGCCCGCAAAACGTTGCTGCCAATACCTGTGGCTCAGGATGGTAGTGAGCGGAGTTCCGCGGGTGTCATCCTCGGCAGTGAAGAGGCGGCCCAAGGCGGGCCGGACCCCGAGCAGGGGGAGGAATCCGTCGCTCACGAGGAGAGCCACGACTCGCTCTGGCTCGGCCAGGCCCGTCACCGTTACCTGCGCGTTGTCCCACAGGCCCACATCCTCGAAAACCCGGTTTTCCTCCCGATAGGTGAAGTAGGTTCCGTCCGATTGATGCATAACCCCACGACCCTC
>JBDHFN010000229.1:0-2148 GCA_039590375.1 Gemmatimonadota bacterium | reverse complement strand
GACTCGGTGAGTTACCGGGCATTCTGTCGCTTCGGCGCTCTGGGTTCGACACCCTCGCGATCGACGCTGGCCGAGAACCTGAAGAAGGTGCGTCCCGAGACGCTGGAGCGGATCCAGCGGATCGTCCTCGATTATGCGGCCCAGAGCGGGGTGGAGCGGGGCCGCAAGGTACGCATCGACTCCACGGTCGTGGAAGCGAACATCCACGCGCCTACGGACTCGAGCCTGTTGTTTGACGGCGTGCGGGTTCTGACGAGGCTACTGAAGCGGGCGGATAGGTGCTTCGGGTTCGAGCTCTGGGCGGACCACAGACGCAGAGCGAAGCGGCGCCAACGGGCGATCCAGCACACGGGGAGCAAGCGCGAGCGGACCGATGCGTACCGGGACCTGCTGAAGGTGAGTCACAAGGTCGTGGGTTATGCCGAGCGGGCCGGCAGCCACCTGCGGGGGCATCACTTGGGCGACTCCGAGGCACGGGAACTGGCAGGAGAACTCGCCCATTACGTGGCGCTGCTGCAGCGTGTGATCGAGCAGACGGAGCGACGCGTGATCCACGGGGAGAAGGTGTCGTCTTCAGAGAAGTTGGTATCGCTCTTCGAGCCGCATACCGACATCATCGTGAAGGACCGACACGACACGTTCTACGGGCACAAGGTGTTCGTGACCGGTGGAGCCTCGGGCCTGGTCCTCGACTGCACGATCGAGAGGGGGAACCCCGCAGACTCGACCATGGCGCTGCCGATGCTCGAAAGCCAGAAGGAGATCTACGGTCGTCCTCCCCGGCAGGCGGCGATGGACGGTGGTTTCGCCTCGAGGGAGAACCTGCTGGAGGCCAAGGCGCTGGGCGTGGAGGATGTCTGCTTCCACAAGAAGCGCGGCCTCAAGGTCAGCGAGATGACGAGGAGCAGTTGGGTCTATCGGCGGCTGCGTGACTTCCGCGCTGGGATCGAAGGCATGATCTCGTTCCTCAAGCGAGCGTTTGGACTCAGGCGCTGTACCTGGCGTGGGGAGCTGTCCTTCGCAACCTACGTGCAGGCGTCGGTCCTCACGGCCAACCTGCTCACGCTGGCTCGCCACCTGCTGGCCTGAACTCCACCTACTTCTGAGACGTAGTCGGCTCCCCGCTTCAGGGGGTCGGGTGCGGTGTGCCTTGCGCCAGCGATACCGGGCCTCGGCACTACCTTTCAGCGAGTTCTCGGTCACCGTGGATCTAGACCGAGTGTCTTTCGTGCTTGTCCTCGCTTGTTCTCACCCCGTTCCCGGGCCCAGGCACGCCGTTTCCGGATGGGATCTAGCTAGCTGCTGATTCCGGCGGAAGTCGACCACTGATTCCGACGTAAGCCGTCCACGCATTCCGAGGCAAGCCGTCCATCGATTCCGACGGATGCCGTCCTGCCATTCCGGCACATGCCGTCCACCTGGACGACGCGAGCGGTTCCGCGCTGGAGACCCTGAGCACGAGGCCACCTTACTCCTCATCGGTGACCCCACCCAAGGAGGAGGAGGTTGGCCCAACCAAGGTTGTCCATGCGCAAGATCCGCGAGGTGCTGCGCCTCAAGTACGAGCTCGGACGCAGCAACCGGGAGATCGCCCGGAGCCTGAAGACGTCGCACAGCACGGTGGGCGACTACGTGCGCCGGGCTCACCGTGCCGGCGTGCCGTGGCCACTGCCCGAGGGGTGGGACGACGACCGGCTCACGAGGGAGCTGTTCCCGGCGCCGCCCCCCACCGGCACACCACGGCCTCTTCCCGACTGGGCGGAGGTGCGGCGCGAGCTGAGTCGTCAGAAGGGCGTGACGCTGGAACTGCTGTGGCTCGAGTACAAGCGGAGCCACCCCGACGGGTACCAGTACAGCCGGTTCTGCGAACTCTACCGGGAGTGGCGGGAGCGGCTGGACGTGACGCTGCGTCAGCCGTACCGGGCAGGCGAGAAGGCGTTCGTCGACTACGCCGGTCCCACGATCCCGATCATTGATCCCGAGACGGGGGAAGTGCGCGAGGCCCAGCTCTTCGTCGGTGTGCTGGCCGCTTCCAACTACACCTTCCTCGACGTGACCTGGACCCGGACGCTGCCCGACTGGACCGGTTCCCACATCCGCATGTTCGTGTTCTTCGGAGGCGTCCCCGAGCTCGTCGTGCCCGACAAC
>JBDHFN010000228.1:0-2151 GCA_039590375.1 Gemmatimonadota bacterium | reverse complement strand
TCGGGTCGGTGACAGCGTGGGGGTCGGGCAGCTCATCGCGCGACTGGACGCGGAGGACTACCGGCTGGGGGTCCGCGAGGCGGAAGCCGGGCTGGCACAGGCCCGCGCCCAGGCACAGAACGCGGAGAGCAGCTACGAGCGCGTACGCGATCTGTACGAGGCAGACAACGCATCACGGGCCGATCTGGATGCGGCGCTCGCGAGCTTCCAATCGACCGAGGCGAGCGTCCGGGCGTCCCAGCAACGACTCCAACTGGCGCGGCAGCAGCTATCCTACACGCGCCTGAACGCGCCTACCGCCGGCGCGGTGGCTGCCGTCCCCGTCGAGGCGAACGAGAACGTCCAGGCCGGGCAGGTCGTCGTCTACCTCAACTCGGGCACCGACCTCGAGGTGGAGGTCGGAGTCCCCGAAGGCCTGATCTCGCAGGTCACGGAAGGAGATCCGACCGAAGTCACGTTCGATGCCATCCCCGACCGGGCATTCCTGGCGAGGGTGAGCGAAGTGGGAGTGGCCACCACCGGTACGGCGACGACCTACCCGGTCACGGTCGTCCTGCTCGATCCCGATCCCGACCTGCGCTCCGGCATGGCCGCGGACGTCGCGTTCCGATTCGAGTCCGGAGAAGGACGCGAGATGTTCATCGTCGCGTCCGTGGCGGTGGGCGAGGATCGCGATGGGCGGTTCGTGTACGTGGTGGAGCCCGAGGAGGACCCTGCCGCCGAGTCGGGCATCGGCGTGATCCGGCGGCGACCGGTCCGGGTGGGCGAGATGACCACGCAGGGCTTCGAGATTCTGGAAGGGCTAGCTGACGGCGAGCACGTGGTGGTCGCCGGTGTCAGCCGCATCGAGGACGGCCTCCGCGTGCAATTCCGACGGCCCGGCTAGCGAGAGAGCCATGGACATCACCCGTTTCGCCATCGAGAAGAAGCGCGTTACCGGCACCGCCCTCGTGGTCGTCTTCCTCGCAGGCCTGGGCGCATATCGCACCATGTCGCGGGCGGAGGATCCCGGCTTCATCATCCGCGTGGCGATGGTCCAGACGATCTTCCCCGGCGCCAGCCCCGAGCGCGTCGAGCTCCTCGTCACCGACAAGCTCGAGAAGTCGATTCAGGAGATGCCCGAGCTCGACTTCATCAGCAGCGAGTCCAAGACCGGCGTCTCCGTCATCTATGTGAGCATCCAGGAGAGCTACCGGGAGATGCGCCCCATATGGGACGATCTCCGTCGGAAGGTAGCTAACGCGCGCGCCGAGCTGCCCGAGGATGTCATCGGCCCGTTCGTGAACGATGAGTTCGGGGACGTCTTCGGCATCGTGGTGACGCTCACCGGCGAGGGGTACACGTACGCCGAGCTGAAGGACATCGCCGATGACGTGCGCGACGAGTTCCTCCTCATCGACGAGGTGGCCAAGGTCGATCTGTTCGGGACCCAGGAGGAGCGGATCTTCGTCGAGTACGACAACGCGCGCTTGGCCGAAGTGGGGCTCTCGCCATTCCAGCTCATCCAACTCATGGAGAGCCGCAACATCATCATCCCCGGCGGCGAGCTGACGACCGCGGATGAGAAGATCGCCCTCGAACCCTCGGGCAACTTCGAGACAGTCGATGATCTGCGGCGCAGCGTGATCACGGTGCCGGGGAGCCCGGACGTCCTGTATCTGGAGGACATCGCGACCGTGACGCGCGGGTACATTGATCCGCCCGAGAGCAAGGTCACGGCGACGGGCGAGCCCGCGATCGTGCTGGCCATCTCGTTGCGCGAGGGTGGCAACATCCTGACGCTCGGCGAACGGGTCGAAACGACGGTGGAGGGGTTACGGTCGCTCTACCCCTACGGGGTCGAGCTCGAGTTCGTCGCCTTCCAGCCCTTCGAAGTCGAGAGAAAGGTCCGGACATTCCAGGGCAACCTGATCCAGGCCGTCGTGGTGGTGACGGTCGTGATGCTGCTCTTTCTGGGTCTGCGAACCGGTCTCGTCGTGGCCACGCTGGTCCCCGGCGCGATCGTCAGCGCGTTCTTCGTAATGGGCATCTTCGGCATAGGGCTCGACCAGGTCGCGCTCGCCGCATTGATCATCGCCCTCGGCATGCTGGGCGACAACGCGATCGTGATGTCGGAGTCCATCATGGTGCAGATGGGCGAAGGCAAGGCTC
>JBDHFN010000227.1:0-2163 GCA_039590375.1 Gemmatimonadota bacterium | reverse complement strand
CTGGCTCCGTCCCTGGATATGGAAGGCCATCCGAACTTCTTCGCCTCCGTGCTTGGCTCCCGCCGGCACCTTCGTCCCGTCCGCGACGACCACGTCCGCTCGCTCCGCCCGCCGGAACTCCACCGCCTCGCCGCGGCGTTGCACCGCCCGGTGCAGCCCGCGCGGCGACAGCGTCGCACCCAACCACTCCCCACCCACGCGCGCGGTCTTCGCGTAGCTCAAGCGCGTCACCCAATCAAGCAGGCGGCGCTCCAGTTCCTCGCTGATCCGCTGCCGCGGCTCAAGGCCCAGCAAGGCCGGAAAAGGACTCCACGTCCTCCGGCATTCGCCACACGTCACCTGCCGCAGGCGGAAACCCACTTCTCCGATACTCGTGCGTACTTTGCGCCCGCGGAAACCCCGTCGCAGCAGCGGCCGTGGCCCAATCACCCCACAGCCCGGACAGGCGATCTCCACTTCTTCCCTCAGCGCCCGCTCGAGATGCCGCTCCTGAATCTCCTCCAGCAGGCGCGCCAGGATCAATTGCGCCATGTCGTTGCGTGCCTCAAACAGCCAGGCCGCCAGATCGTTGACCCCCATCCCCGGCGCGGCTACTTTGATCGCCAGGTGGAGCTCGCTCTCCACTGGAAGCATGGGGCACCCCCTTTTCTCTACCAGGTTTGGGGTGGTGCCTCATGCTTCTTCTTTTCAAGCTCGATGTCAACGAAAGTTCATACTACCGGCAATTCCAAGCCCGCCTTACGCTAGTATCGCCACCAGGGCGCGGTCTGCACCTTCGGCATGTGTCGCAGCGCGTGCGAGGCGATCTCCTTCAGCCGCTCGGCGGTACTCACCGGCCCGGACCAGCAGTGCCCCTTGCCCTCGCCGTACATGAAGAAGCCGGGGTAGTGCGGGTCTTCCGTTGTCTCCATCCAGGCCTGCAGCTCGCGCACCGCGACGTCCAGGTAATAGTTGTCCATGGTGCCGGTGTATATGTGTAGCTTGTCGATCAGCTTCGGCCCCAACGTCGACCAGTTGCGCTTCAAGTGCTCGAGCAGGTCGTAGTTGTCCCGCCAGTACGCCGCCACCTTGTGATCGATCACGCCCGTCCTCTTGTCAAAGAGCGGTTTGAAGTAGCCGTCATCACCGAGTGGGCCGTGGACGGCGGACCAGATATCCAGCTGCTCGCCGGAGCGGCCCTTGGTCCCGTTCACCAGCTCCCAGCGGTTCCGCTGCTCCGAGGTCATGCGGATCTGCCCGTCGGTCTCGCGCGTGTTCGGGGTGGGCACGCGCCGCCATTCGTGCTGCTTGTAGAAGGCGTTCTCGTCCTCGTAGATGTTGATGCCTTCGACGTTCGTGAACGTCACCGGGTCCGGGCAATAGGACCACGTGCCGCCGAAGAAGTCGGGGTGGAAAATCTGCAGCGCCAGCGCCTCCCAGCCGCCGGTAGAGCCGCCGTCCAGAGACCGGGCCCAGGGCTCGCCGATCACGCGGAAGCGACGTTCGACCTCGGGGATCAACTCCTCCATGATCGCGTCACCGTAGGGACCAACGTTCACCGAGTTGACGGCGTACGAGTCGTCGAAATAGGGGTTGGGGTGTTGGAAGGTGACGACGATCATGCGCGGGAAATCGTCGCGCATCCATGCCTGATACAAGTCCGAGCCCTCCTGGAAGCGGAGCGGCGGACTAAGCGAGAAATGTCCCTGGCGATAGAGTACCGGGTACGAGATGGTCTCGCGGTCGTAGTCACGCGGAAGTAGGACCGTAGCGCCCAGGTATATGGGCCGCCCCCAGAACTCGGTCAGCATCGGGCTCTGGAAGCGGAAGCGCTTCACGAAGCGAGTGTCGGGCGGGACCTCGACCGGTGGAACAACGCGGTTCGCCTCCAGTTGCACGACATAACCGGCATCGGCGTCGAGCCGCACGCGCAGCACATCGCTGTATAGGTTGCCGGGCGAGCGTTCCCAGCGCTGCCCCTCCCAGTGATCCTCGGGCATCCAGACCACGTGTCCGTCCGCACGCTCGTAGCGCTCGTACACGTTCACGAACCCTTGGACGTAGTACTCGCCGGGTGGGATCTCGGTCAGGCTCACGACCGGCGAGCCGAGGTCGGTCCCGTCGATCACGGCCGGGTCGCCAGGTGCCAGCGAGTCGACGTCGCGCCCGAACAGCGGTACCCCC
>JBDHFN010000226.1:0-2171 GCA_039590375.1 Gemmatimonadota bacterium | reverse complement strand
TTCTTGTAAGGACATGCCTCCATGCAGAAGCGGTATCCCCGGCAGCGATCCTCATCGATCAGAACGATTCCATCTTCCTCCCGCTTCACGATCGCCTTACGGGGACACGATTCGGCGCAAGCCGGATTCGTGCAATGGTTGCAGATGCGGGGGAGGTAGAAGTAGTACGCGTTCGGGTACTCGCCGGCCCCCTGATCCTCGTCCCAGTTCGGACCCCAGTCGGGCTCTTCACCGACGATCTTGAGGTGCACGCGGTCGGCCTTCCCGCCGTAAAAGACCTCTTCGTGGTTGAACTTCCAGGCGTCGCCAAAGTCTCGTCGCGTGGGAAGCTTACCCGGAACCGCGACCCCCTCGCGGAAGCCGCCGCCCATCTTCTCGTAGTCGCGCGGCGTGCCACGTCCGGGCTTGGTGTTGACCGTGTTCCACCACATGTAGTCCATGCCCTCATCGCGGGTCCAAAGTCGCTTACACGCAATGGTGCAGGTCTGGCACCCGATGCACTTGTTCAGGTCGAGGACCACTGCGAGCTGCCTCTTGACCTCTGCCATCGCTACCTCCTTGCCGCCTACGCAGCCTCGAGCTCAAGCTCGCGCCATTCGGCGGAATACGACTTGATTCCGGCGCGCTCTCCGTGTTGCCCCTCCCAGACCGCGACGGCGAATTGAGTCTTACCGCCCGGCTTGAGCTGCGCGATGGGCTCGCTTGTTTGCACCTGCAGCGCACGGGCGATCACAACCCGCCAGCGTCCACCCTTCCAAAGTCCGCGGCCACGGACCAGCTTCTCGCCCACTGCGCGCGAGGTGCCGACCCCTTCCGCCACCACGTGCCGCCCTGCGTCGTCCTCGTCCGCGCTCCAGTACCAAGCGTTAACTTCCATGCCGGGCATCCCCATCGTGATCACCGGCGCACCGGGAACGGAAGGGAGCAGGACCGCAGCGGCATCCTGAAAGGTCGTGATGTCATCGAGCGTCCGGTTCTCGCTGGCGTCCTTCCACTCGAGGCGGAACGCAAGCGTGCTTCCGTTGTGGACAGCCGCCACGGACACGCGATCGACCGCACCATACTTCTTGCCCAGCCAGGTTACGCGAACCGAGGCCGTCGGCTGCAGATCGATCGGCGTTTCCACGAGACTCAGCCGCTCGGATCGCGCCTGGCTCCAGTGTCCCGCCTCCGGATCGAGAAGCTTGTCGAGATCGAGTCCGGCTACGTAGCGTGCGCGCATGTTGCTTCCTCCACGCTGTTGCTGGGCCATCCGCTTTGCGCCCAGCGGTTTGGAGGCTGCCACGTTCGAGCGCGATCCCATATGACAGCGGTCATACAGCCCCTGGAATCATATGCGCCAGAATCGGGCGCCCCATGGGTGGCCTATACTCCGTCTGCAGCGACGCCACAACCCCCGGCGCTAGGAGGGGTGGAGCAAGCAGACGCTGGAACACCGAGTCGAGAGCGCAGACCAGAGCGAAACGAGCCGCCTGAGCCGCGCGCGGGCGTGGTTCCACGCGGAGCCGCGGCCGCTGGCCCTCGTGCGGCCGCTTCGCAGCACCGTTCGCGTCCTTCATCTGATCGCGGTCGGAGCGCTCTACGGCGGGCACGTGTATGGCGTCAGCGCGGAGCGCCTGATTCCGGCGCTGGTCGCGACCCTTGCCACAGGAGGCGCATTCATAGCGCTGGAGTCCTACCGGGCACCGATCTGGTTGGTCCAGGTCCGCGGCGGTCTCACCCTGGTGAAGATCGTGCTGGTCGCCAGCGTCGCGCTGTTCTGGGATCTGAGGGTGCCAATCCTGACCCTGGCGGTGGTGATTGGAGCCGTCGGGTCGCACATGCCCGGGGACTGGCGCTACCACTCGCTCCTGCACGGACGCGTCGTCGGATCCCCGGAGAAAGGATGAGTCTCCCGTGGCTTAGCGTACGCTGTGCAAAGAGCGGACCCAGGCCAGCCACAGACGGGATGACGCGACCGGATGCCTTCACCCACGCCTGACGTATTGATCATCGGAGGCGGCTTCGCTGGCGCCTCCACCGCCTTTCACCTGAGCGAGGTCTATCGAGGCTCGATGCTGGTGATCGACCGCGAGAAGGTGCCCGGCGTGCACGCCTCCGGGCGCAACGCCGGCCTGATCCGGCAGTCGGTGACGGACCCCATGATCCGCCGGGCCGTCGCCTCCAGCCAG
>JBDHFN010000225.1:0-2173 GCA_039590375.1 Gemmatimonadota bacterium | reverse complement strand
CCACCTTGCCCTTTCGGATGAACGCGATAGGCCGGGCCCGCTCGAACTCCGGATCCCAGCGCTCCTTCGCGCGCATCTGGTCGAACGACGCGCGCTGCACGCAGTCTTCGAGCTCATCCCCATTGAGGTCGAGGCCGCAGAACATCGCGATCCTCGAGAACTCTCTTAGTGGCTCCGCCTGCAGATCCTCGTAGCGGGTCACCAGTACCCGACCGGACTTCGCCCCTCGGAGCCACCCAGAGACATGCTCGCCCCAGTCCGACGGCCCTATGCGATTCTCGGCCACGAACGCGCCCAACGAATCCTCGAAGTCGGCGTCCACCCGTCGCCGATGGTGGAAGTAGGACACCATCACGTCCCGGGGATCGCGCACCACGTTCACGACCCTGGAAAGCGTCCGGTCGTATGGGGCGTGGAAGGAGAAGTATCGGGGAGACGGGAGGTCGGCGTATGCGTCCAGCGGTAGCCCCCGGGTGTACTCGCGGTTGATGTCCGGCACCCACTCTCGGTAGGTGATCAAGTCGATGGCGTTCCGAACGTCGTCCGGCTCCTCCCGGGTCAACGCGCAGGCGAGAAAGAACGCCACCCAGTTGGTTCCGGATTTCGGATAGGTCGCGACGAACCGGTCATCGGCACGCAGTGACCGGACGAATCGTCGGTGGCCGACGGCTCGGGATGCACGCCGCCCCGGTGCCCTGAGGATGTGAAGGGCCCGGCCCAGAGCGCTCATCGTGAGACTTCCCACGCCAGCCTCGGGCGGATGAGCCCGGTTCGGCCGGCTTTGAAGTGAGCGCCGACCGCACCCGTGTCTACCACGTCGATGGCCAGCACGGCCTCGGCGAAGGCCAAGTTGCGGATCCTGGGGATCCCGGCGTTGAATGACAGGAAGTACCGGCCCGGCGCCAAGAGGTGGCCGGGGACCGTACAGCGCGCGACGTACGAGCCAGGTTCCCGAGACTCAAGGTACCTCGGGTCGTCCGAGTCGTAGGCGTCGAAGACGATGATGCCGTCCCCGGTCTGGATGAGGAACCCCACGCGGGATTGGGGCAGACGCTCCAGCACGCGGTACTCGATCTCCACGCTGAACGGCTTGTCGGCTTCGAGCTCACCGGCCGGCTCGCCGCTCGCGGAGCGGACGCGCACGGCGTCGAGCTTGAAGTCCTCAACGCCAGAACGAGAGAGCCCGCCCTCGAAACGCTGCTCGCCGGCGAGGCTGCTGTCGCTCGCGAGGTATTCGGCGATCACGTCGCGTGGCGCCCCAGTCAATCGGACGCGTCCCTCGTCCAGCCAGATCGCGCGGGAGCAAAGGCGGCCCACCGCCGCCATGTTGTGGCTGACGAAGAGGATGGTGCGTCCACCTCGCGCGACTTCGCCCATCTTCCCGAGACACTTGCGTTGGAAGCGCGCGTCTCCCACGGAAAGCACTTCGTCGACCAGGAGAATCTCCGGCTCCAGGTGTGCTGCCACGGCGAAAGCCAGGCGGACGTACATCCCGGAGGAGTAGTGCTTGACCGGCGTGTCGATAAACCGGTCCACCTCCGAAAACTCCACGATCTCGTCGAACTTGGCTTCGATCTCAGCCTTGCGCATTCCCAGGATGGCGCCGTTCAGGAACACGTTCTCGCGTCCCGTCAGCTCCGGATGGAACCCGGTGCCAACCTCCAGAAGCGAGCCGACACGCCCGTGGATGACGGCGCTCCCTTCGGTCGGCTCCGTGATCCGGGAGATGATCTTGAGGAGCGTCGTCTTGCCCGCCCCGTTCCTTCCGATCACCCCCACGACCTCGCCCTGTTGGACCTCGAAGGAGAGCTCCCTCAGCGCCCACATCTCCTCATGCAGCTCGGCCGCCCCGGTGGCGTGGCCGCCGATCAGGCTCCTGGCCCGCCGGAAGGGCGCAGCCGCTGCACGGGTCAGCGCGTCACGGAACGTGCGATACCGCGCGGACTGACGGGCACCGATGTAGAACCGCTTGCCAATGCCTCGCACCTCGATGGCGAGCTGGCCCCCCGGCGTTTCGTTCCGGTCGGCCGGTGCGGGTGCGGGCAGCCGGTCAGCTGCCGGCATCTGCATCTCAGGCAACGTCGGCAAAGGTCTTTTCCATTCGACGGAAGTAATAGAGGCCACTCACGAGCATGAGGAGCGCCGCCGCGCACGAAACGAGGAGCATGGCGCC
>JBDHFN010000224.1:0-2183 GCA_039590375.1 Gemmatimonadota bacterium | reverse complement strand
GTTTCGAGCCAGGCGCTGTTGGCGTAAGGGGGGATGGTCGCCACAGGCACGATGACACCGGCGAAAACGGATTCTCCAAGTCGCAAGCGCCTGTGCTCCGGCACATACGCGCGGGGCGGAGCGCACGTTCTTCCGCTGCGAGACGGTCGCAAGACACTTGTCGAAGAAGTGGATTAGGCTCTCTCCCGATCTGGGGATTGAACGAACCGACCTCTTTTACTGGGGCCGGTCTTGGTCTTGTCCGCCCTCGCCAGTCTGGTCCCTACCGCCGACGGCCTTGAACGCCTCCAGAAGGTCCATCGGAACCGGCAGGAGCGCGAAAATCGCATTTTCTTCGCTCACCTCGCTCATCGTCTGCAAGTAGCGGAGCTGGAGAGCGATCGGGGTGTTCTTCATCATCTCGCCGGCCTCGACGAGACGCGCAGCGGCCTGGAACTCCCCTTCGGCGTTGATGACCTTCGCGCGGCGGTCCCGCTCCGTCTCGGCCTGATTGGCCATGGCCCGCTTCATGTTCTCGGGTAGCACCACATCGCGCACTTCGACGGTGACCACCTTGATGCCCCACGGATCGGTCTGCCGGTCGATGATCTCCTGGATCTTCTTGTTGATCGACTCCCGCTCGACGAGCAGCTCGTCCAGCTCCACCTGTCCGATGATGCTCCGGAGCGTGGTCTGACTCAGCCAGGTCGTTGCGTCGACATAGCGCTCTACCTGGATGAGCGCCTTCTCGGCGTCGACCACCCGGAAGAAGACGATGCCATCCACCTCGACCGTGACGTTGTCCTTGGTGATGACTTCCTGGCGCTCCACGTTGATGGTAAGCACCCGCATATCCACCCGTTCGATCTTGTCGATGAAGGGGATGAGGAGGACGAGACCGGGTCCTTTCACCTTGAGGAACTTTCCGAGCCGGAAGACAACGGCCCGCTCGTATTCGCGCAGGATCTTGACCATCTGCGGCACAAGAACGACCGCCAGCACCACGATGGTGATGAGCCAGTAGAGGGCGTCGGCGTTGATCATGGGTCACTCCAGGTTGGGATCACGTGCTGGACGGCGTACCGTCCGACTTCTCGATCGGGCTCACCTTCATTGTGAGCCCGTCTAGCTGCTCGATCTTGCAGATCTCGCCTGCTTCGATCTCTCCATCGCTCACGGCGTTCCAATACTCGCCGCTCACGAACACGCGCCCACCCGCCCGGTCGACTCTCTCGATCACCTCGGCGTTTAGACCGATCATCGAGTGGGGTCCGGTCCTGGGGCCGGCAAGCTGGATCCTCAACCCGGCGGTGACGATCCAGACGAAGAAGAGCGTCGTCAGGACCGTGGCTGGAAGCAGCCAAGCCCAGGAGGGCTTGAGCGACTCGGGAAAGTCCTGGAAGAGCATCAGCCCTCCCAGGAAGAAGGCGACCGCCCCCCCGGCGGTCAGCAGCCCGAAGGTCGGGGTGAACGCCTCGGAGACGAAAAGGAGAATGGCCAGAGCGAGGAGGACGTACCCAGCAAGGTTGACGGGCATGGACGCGGACGCGTAGAGGAGGAGGATCAGCGCAATGACGCCAGCGACGCCGGGCACGATGCCTCCGGGGTTGGTCACCTCTCCGATGATGCCGTAGATCGCGATCAGGGTGAGGACGAGCATCAGCTCCGGGCGGATGAGGAAGCCCAGGAACCGTTCGGCCAGGTTCTTGGGGATCTCCTGGACGGTGGCGCCGGCCGTCCGCAGGGTGTCCCCGTCGACGACGCGGCCGTCGAGTTCTCGAAGCAGCTCCTCCCGGTCGGTGGCGACCAGATCGATCACGTCGAGCTCGAGGGCTTCCCGCTCGGTCGCCACCTCGGCCTCCCGGACGGCCGAAATCGCCCAATCCACATTTCGATTCCGCCGCTCGGCGATAGTCTCGATGAAGCTCTCCGCGTAGTTGAAGGCCTTGGACTGCATTACCGTGTCCATCTGCGCGGCCCCTCCCGGCCCCAAGGAGACTGGTGACGCGGCGCCGATCGTCGTCGAGGGGGCCATGGCCGCGACGTGGGCGGCCATGGTGATGAATGTGCCCGCGCTCGCCGCCCGGGCCCCGCCCGGCGTCACATAGACTACGACCGGAACCTCGGATTCGAAGAATGCCTGGACGATCTCCCTCGTGGACTCCAGCAGCCCACCCGGCGTGTCCAGCTCGACCACGAGGGCG
>JBDHFN010000223.1:0-2193 GCA_039590375.1 Gemmatimonadota bacterium | reverse complement strand
GGGACGACATGACTAAGAAAGTTCGCGTGACTCAGCGGGTGGGCTTCGGGGTGTCCGGGATCCCGGCCCGGCGGAGTGCCTCCAAGTAGGGTGTGGGGTCGTCGGGCATCACGTACCGAGCGAAGGGCTCTGCGTAATAAAGTGTGAACTCGCGATTCACGCGCAGAATCTCGTTGGCCATCGCGCGCGCCTGGTCATGCTGGCCCGCCGTCTCGTAGTAGTAGGCGAGCTGGAGGCGCGGCGGGATCCAGTCTGGACTGACCGCCCGGGCGCGCTCCCAGAGTTCGACCGCCTTCGCGACGCGGCCCGCGCGGTAGTTCAGTAGGCCGAGGAATCCCACCAACGACGGGGGAGGATTCGGATCGAGGCGGATCGCCTTTCGCAGACCCTCCAATCCTGCGAGGACGGAGCCGTCCCGGAGTTGCGCACCCGCGAGGATGGCCCGAACGACATCGTCGCCCGGAGCGAGTTCGGCCGCTCGTTCAGCATTCTCCCGGCCCTCCGATATCTGTCCCCTGAAGGTCTGAACACCTGCGAGAACGCTGTGGCCCAGCGCGCACAGGCGATCGATAGAGATCGCCTGACGAGCCAGATCTTCAGCGCGATCGAGACCCGCCTGTGGATCCGTCGTCCATCCGCCCGCGGACGCCGTCAAGAGCGTGAATCCAAGTGCGGCGTGAGCGTCGGCGAAGCCGGGGTCCAGTTCGATCGCGCGCTGGAATAGCTCCCGGGCCGCGTCGTTGTCGCGCCGCGTCACCAGACGCACGTGGGACCAGCCCTTCACGTAAGCCTCGTAGGCGGTGAGATTGCGCGTGGCCGTTCTCCGGATTCGGTGCGACTCCGCTTCGCGGATCCGCACCGAGAGTGCTAACAGAATCTCCTCGGCAACCTCGGCCTGAAGCGAGAAGACGTCCGCGAGTTCGCGGTCGTACCTCTGACTCCAAAGGTGAAACCCATTCGCGGCCTCGATGAGCTGCGCCGTGATGCGGACGCGTCCCTCCGCCTGTCGGACGCTCCCCTCGATCACGTAGCGCACCCCGAGCTCCCGACCCACCTCCTCGATCTTCAGCGGGCGACCTTTGTACGAGAAGGCGGTGTTACGGGCAATCACGAACAGACCCGAGACGTTTGAGAGCGCCGTCGTCAGATCCTCGGTCATCCCATCGGCGAAGTACCCCTGCTCGGGGTCATCGCTCATGTTGTCGAATGGAAGGACTACGAGGGAAGGTTTGTCCGGCAGCGGCGGGTTGACCGGCAGCTCGCTCAGCCCCGCTAGATCCAGCGCCCATCCCAGCGGTGCAGGCCAGCTCAGCCAGAGGCCGCCCGCGACCAGCACGATGCCGGCAGCGATGGAAGCCAATGCGCTCTTGAGGCGTCGCGGTCTGGGGCGCCGGGGCCTGGCGGGCTGCGCCTTGGCGCCATTCAACTGCACTCGATACACCCGAACCGGATCGGGAATGTTCTTGACAGCCTGCTCGCCCAGGTCCTCGTAGGTCAGCTCAACCTTGTTCCACACCTGGCTGTGAACCACTCCGGAGATGCAGACGCCACCAGCCTCGGCCAGCCGCTCCAGACGCGCCGCGATGTTCACCCCGTCCCCATAGATCCGTTCTCCTTCGACCATCACCTCGCCCAGGTGAACGCCGATCCGGAACTCCATCTTGCGGTCGGGAGGCAGGCCCGAATTGCGGGACTTCACGACACGCTGCACCTCGGAGGCACAACGGACAGCTTCCACGGCGCTCGGGAACTCGGCCAGGAGGTTGTCTCCCGGCGAGTCCACCACCCGACCGCGATGTTCCTTTACGAGGCGCGCGATCTCACTGCGGTACGCCGTGAGCGTGCGGACGGTGGCCTCCTCATCCTCGGCCATGAGGCGGCTGTAGCCAACCACGTCTGCCGAGAGAATCGCGGCAAGCTTGCGGTCGAAATCTTCGGAACTCACTCAAGCGCCCCTTCGCAAGCGAGATGATTCGGTCGACAATGGAAGGCCTTTCTTTCTAGTGATAGAAATGGTTCACAACCCCAGCTCCTTCACCAGCCGTGCCGCGTGCCCCGTCGCTTCCATCTCGGTGAACAGGCGGTGGGCCTCGCGGAGCTCGCGCTCGCGCGTGGCGTTGTCGCCGAGGAGCTGTGCCAGCGCGGCCCTTTCCTCGTGGATGAAGGGTTCATAGGCCCTCGCGCCGGTTTCCT
>JBDHFN010000222.1:0-2215 GCA_039590375.1 Gemmatimonadota bacterium | reverse complement strand
CCGGCCGCCAGCGCCATGCTGGCGTAGGTGTGGCGCGTGCAGTGCAGCTTCAGGGGCCGCACACCTTCCTTCTGCGCCCGCCGCCGCAGACGACGCCACGTTCGCTCGAAGTTGTCCTGGTCAAGCGGACCACCGAGCTGGTTCGGGAAGACCCACTCCGGTAGCTCTGGCCACCCCCTCAAGAGCGCCTCGTTGCGACGAGCTGCGATCAGGTCGAAGAGCAAGGACGCCAACGACGGCGCCATCCCCACGTACCGGCCCTTTCCGCTCTTCGGCGTGGTGATCTCCGCCTTGACGTACGCTCTACGCACGTGGATCCGTCGACGCTCGAAGTCCAGGTCTGCCCACTTGAGCCCCAGAAGCTCTCAACCGCGAGCAAGCGGATCAATACAGAGGCGTCTCTGAAGAGGTTCAAGCTGCGATTTCGTTCTTCGACACTGAACGCGCCAATCGCCTCATGGAGGAAATGGGACGCCTTGGTAGGTATCTACCAGTCTTTGCCCATTCGTTCCGCGAAGACCCAGTGCTTAGGCCAATACTTCCTTCAGTCTGCGAAGACTTGGGGCACCTCTGCGATATCGCAGCGTGCATCTTCGACTCGGTTGAGAAGCGGGCCGCGGCCTAGCAAGGCGGTGCAACTGCCCCGTCCACGCGCACCACGGGCGCTCCCCACAGGGGGACCGTTCCCGGAATGTCCCTTGTGTCTACGGGACCGGAAACGCTCTGCGCCTGCACGCGAGGGCGCCAAGCGCAACCAACGCCCCCAGCCGGAGCACCCTACTCGACGGCTCCGGCACGGTAATCGGCAGCGCCGGAGAGTTCCAGATCGTGGGGGCGGTCCCCGCTCCGTCGTCGGCGTCGCCGGTGTCCGGATCCACGGAGACGGCCGAGAATGCGATCTGGTAGTCCCCGGGTGTATTCGGGTAGTGGACGATCCCGTCGAGCAGCGTGTAGCGGGTGTCGGTCGCGAAGAAGGAGCAGTTCCCGCCCTGGTTGGTGCCGCCGTTGGGGAGCGTAAGCGTGAAGACGTGCTCGCCGCTGCCGCCCGTGCTGTGGACCGCGATCGGATCGACGCCCACGTCGTAGACCCCGTTCAGCAGGCTGTCCGAGTAGGCGCTGTTCGCGTCGATCGCGTAGTGGGGGATCGTGTAGCCGATCATATTGGGGTCGAACTCGGCGTCCGGGTTCGCAAACTCGAAGTCCCACTGCCCGATCCGGGCGCCGCTTCCCAGCGCGTCGAAGCCGAGGAATCCGAACTCGGAGGGAGCCGTGATCACGACCTGGTAGGTCTGGAGGATGGGATCGGTGCCGATGCCCATGTGGAACTCCAGGGAGGTGGTCTCGCCGGCGATACGCGGCCCGTCGAAGCTGTTGAGGGTGCCCTGGATGGCCTCCAGGTACTGGTCGCCGCAGGCGATCGCGGACGTCGAGCTCGATGCGGCATCGGGTACCACCTCGGCGACGCAGCCCAGCAGCCAGAGGGCCGCCGCCACGCCGGCCAGCGCGAGTGCGCGGCGCGCCCCCGACGTGGCGGTGGTGAGCCGCGCCCGGTAGTCCCGAAGCTCGTGGTGCATTGATCGCCCTCCTCTCCGCCGTCGGAGACGTCGAGTCTACACCCACGGGCGACGTCGGTCCTAGGGAGTCTGCACCGGCAGGGTTCGATTCCTCCCCGGGGCGCCAGGGAAGTTCTTGGACCAACCACGCGAACATTCAAGAACTTCCCCGGCGGTGGCGGTTTACTCCTTCGCACCCACCGGCGGGGTTTCGCCGGGCACGAGCACGAATTCCTGCACCGTGATCTCCTGGCCCACCTCTGTGGCCTTGATCGCGCCCTTTGCCGTCACCTTCTTGCCGGAATGGGACGAGATGTCCGCCGCCTTGCTGTCCTCGCTGATGACGTACGTGTCCGTCTCGGTCACGATCGTCACGATCACGTCGCCCGCGGCATCCTCTTCCGACAGAACGACCTGACCCGTGATGGTCACGATCTCTTCGTCGGACTCGGCGAACGCCGTGCCGCTGCCCAGCACGAGGCCAACAGCCAGCGTGAGCAGCGCGCCTGCGATAATGGAAACCAACCTCTTCATGATCTCCCCTCCAGAGGTTCTCCTCCCGGGTCACCTGGGAATGCGTCCGAGTCTCCGGCCCATCTGGCCGGCCCCAGCGTCCCCGCGGGTGCTCGATTTGGAGAAGACCCATCGCACTTGAACATCAT
>JBDHFN010000221.1:0-2239 GCA_039590375.1 Gemmatimonadota bacterium | reverse complement strand
GGGAGACCCTCCTCTGCCCTTACAATCTGGTCAAGATCGACGAGCGCAAGGAGCTGATGGCCCGAGTCGGTGAGGTTACGGACCGTCTCGAGGGGCTCGTCCATGCAGCGGGTCTTGGTGCCCCCGCACCCGCCGTGGGAGCGCGGCCTTCGCGATGGCAGATGGCCTGGGACACCCACGTTGCGGCGCTGCTCGGACTGATTCAGGTCGGCCGTGGGCTGCTGCGAGATCCTGCCAGCGTCGTCGCGTTCAGCAGTCTTGGCGCCCATCGCGTCATGGAGGGGTATGCGCCCATCGGAGCCACCAAGGGTGCCCTCGAGACGCTCGTCCGTTATCTGGCTGTCGAATTGGCTCCCGACGGTGTCAACGTGAACTGTGTGCGCGCCGGGCCGGTCGACACCGACTCGCTCCGCAGTTTTTCCACCTTCGATGACCTCGTGGAGGAGAGCCGCCACCGACCTCCCGGACGGATCGGTCTGCCGGAGGACATCGCGCCTCTCGTTTCGTTTCTGCTCAGCCCCGACTCACGGTGGATCCGTGGCCAGGTCATCGTGGCAGACGGTGGCTTCGGGTTGTTCTGACCATGCGCCACTATTGGGTAGATCACATCGCAGTGACCGAGCCGGGGGTGAGTGCCACTGGCCGGAAGGCCGTCGGTCTTTCCGAGGACTTCTTCGCCGACCACTTCCCCGGCAATCCCGTCTTCCCCGGTATCTATATCGTGGAGGGAATGGCCCAGACGGCGGGGGCGCTCATCGGGCAGGCTTCCGACTGGAAGGAGTTTGCTCTCATGGTGAGCGTCGACAGGGCGCGCTTCTCGTCCTTTGCGCGACCCGGGGACGTTGTGGAGTATGCGGTCTTGGTTGAGGAACGGACCACGAAGTTGGCCACGGTCCGGGGTACGGCCATGGTCTCCGATCGAAGGATCGCACAGGCCCGGATCACGTTCCAGGTGCTCGAGATCGGTGAGATGATTCCGCCCATCTACCGGGACTCCTGGGCTCACACCCTTTCTCTGCTGTTCGAGCCCGATGGACCCGCGTCTCAGGAGGTGGGCGATCGCTGATCGTGTGATGGTCACGGGAGTCGGGGTCGTCACGCCCATCGGGGTGGGCGTCCGAGACTTTACCGCGGCCCTCAGGAGTGGAGACTCCGGCGTAGCGGCCATCCGCGCCTTCGATTGCACAGGCTTCGCCTCTCGCATCGCAGCCGAGGTCGCCGAGGGCTCCGTCCGGCTCTCCGACTGCGTGACCCCGCCCAAACTCGTCAAGCTCATGAGCCGGGCCACCGGCTTCGCGGTCGTGGCGTCGGACCAAGCCCGGGAGCACGCCCGTCTGGGGGATGATGACGTTGATCCGGAGCGCGTGGCGGTCTCCCTCGGCGCCAGCGGCATGGGACCCAGCGATTACGACATGATCAGAGGTGAAGCCCTCGCGATGATCGACATGGTTCACGAGACGGGGGCCCGGCACTTCGACGTCCCGGCGTTCGCCAAGGCGTTTACGGCCCGTACGAATCCCGTGGCACTCTTGAGAGGTCTGCCGAACATTGCCGCGAGCCACGTCGCCATCCAACAGCGGGCTCGGGGCCCGTCGTCGACGATCACCACCGCATGCACGTCCGGCACCCAGGCTATTGGCGACGCCGTCCGGATGCTTCGGGCTGACGAGGCGGACGTGGCGCTGGCAGGCGGAACGGACGCGCCGATCAATCCAGCCGGTGTGCTTGGCTTCTCACTCCTGGGCACCCTGTCCCGTCGCAACGATCACCCCGACGCGGCGTCGCGACCCTTCGACCTGGATCGTGACGGCTTCGTTCTGGGTGAGGGAGCTGGGATTCTCATGCTGGAGCGCGAGGGCTTCGCGAGAGCACGGGGCGCGCCTATCCTGGCCGAGATCGGCGGGTACGCCGCCACGTGCGACGCCTACCGCATCACCGACGAACGACCGGACGCCTCGGGTGCCGTCTCGGCCATGCGTCGGGCCCTGCGATCGGCCGAGGCCGCGGGGTCCGACGTCGACTACGTGAACGCGCACGGAACGGGCACGGAGATGAACGATCGGCTGGAGACGCAAGCGTTACACGAGGTCTTGGGGACGCACGCTTCGAACGTTTCGGTCAGCTCCACGAAGTCCATGATCGGGCATCTGCTCGCGGCCGCCGGTGGGGTCGAGGCGGCCGCATGTGTCCTCAGCATCACCGACGGTTTCGCGCCGCCCACCATCAACTATGATACTCC
>JBDHFN010000220.1:0-2248 GCA_039590375.1 Gemmatimonadota bacterium | reverse complement strand
TGTAGAACGTGAGAATCTGCTCCAACGCCCCGTTCT
Organism: Gemmatimonadota bacterium; assembly: GCA_039590375.1. GTDB lineage: Bacteria > Gemmatimonadota > Gemmatimonadetes > Longimicrobiales > Gaopeijiaceae > UBA822. The sequence goes on along the minus strand of JBDHFN010000220.1, from coordinate 2,212 downwards.
GAGAGAAATCATGCACGTACAGCCGTGCGGGTTCCTCGGGTGATGCCCGGACATAGGAGTTCAGCCCCAGGTTGCCCAGGACGAGATCCGGGCGCCCGTCTCCCTGGAGATCGGCTACCGTCACGCTATTCCACCAGCCGGTGGTTCCCGACAGCCCAGCGTCGGCGGTACGGTCCACGAGCTGTCCGTCCTGTTGTCCAAAGACACGCACCGGCATCCACTCTCCAACGACGATCAGGTCGAGCTGGCCATCGCCGTCATAGTCCGCCCATGCGGCCGAAGACACCATCCCGGCCCCAGCCAGGTCCGGCGCCTTCTCGAGCGTCACGTCACGGAACCGGCCCGCGCCGTCGTTCTGCAACAGGTAGCTCCGGGGGACGAGTCCGTAGTGGCGTGACACGACCCGGCTGCCGACGAAGAGATCGAGGCGGCCGTCTGCGTCGAAGTCGCCGGGCACGACGCAGCAACCATTCTCGAAGAACGCGGGGAGCCGATCTTCGGACCGCTGGAACCGACCGCGCCCGTCGTTGACGTAAAGGCGGTCTAACAGCGGCTCGTGATCTCCCCAGAATTCGTTTCCGCCGCTCACGACGTAGAGATCCTGATTCCCGTCGCCGTCGGCATCGAAGAAGGCAGCGTCCACGTCCTCGTGCAGGCTGTCGGCCTGAAACACGGACGCATTGGTGGTGCGTAACGTCCCGTCACGCTGCTGGACCAGGAGCTGCCCGGCCTGCCACTTGGCACCGCCGACATAGACGTCGTCCAGGCCATCGCCGTTCACGTCACCGATGGCGAGGGCGGGTCCTTCTGTGGAGAGCTGGTGGGGGATGAACGGCTCGCGGTTGTAGTCGAAGAAGGTGTTTTCGTCGTGCTCGAAGTCGACGGCCAGCCGGGTCGTGACGTCCGCGAACAGCGGCGGATCTGCGGACGCTTCCCCGTACGCATACTGGCCCGTGGCATCCTCTTGGGAGAGCGTGACCGTCTGGTCGGCCGCAAGGTCCCTCAGGACTTGATAGCGATGATCCGGCCAGATGACGATCATGGAGTCGATCCGCTGGGAATCTCCCAATCCGAAATGCAGTCGGGGATCGACGGACGATTGGAACCCTCGGGTTGGCATCTGTTCAAGCAACTGAGCGGTGCCGTCATGTCCGACGATGACCTTCGCGCCGATGCCAGCCGTATTCGCTCCAGAGCCCTGAAGTTGCACGCTGAGGTAATGGTACCCGTTGATCTCGGGCGCATGGTTCCGGTAGACCCCGGCAGGGGCGTTGATACTGTTGACCACCAGATCGAGTGCGCCGTCGGTGTTCAGGTCGACATACACGGCTCCGGTTGAGAACCCTGGCTGTGCCAACCCCCACACCTCCGCCATGTTCGTGAAGGTCAGGTTCCCGTTGTTCCGATACGCGTAGCTGGGGATCGGGACCTGGGGCATCTTCTCCAGGAGTGTCGTGAGGAGCTCCTGGGTGAGTCCGTCATCCAGCGCAGCCTGGATGCTGCGGTCGGCCACGTAGTCGAAGAAATCGAGGTCGTTCGGCCGCCGGTAGATGCCGTTCGTGACGAAGAGGTCCTTGAGACCATCGTTGTCCACGTCGGCGAAGAGCGGGGCCCAGCTCCAGTCGGTCGCGTGCACGCCGGCGAGATAACCGATGTCGCTGAAACGGCCCCGGCCGCGGTTGAGCTGCAGCGTGTTTCGGGCGAACTGCGGGTGGTATCCCGCCCGCAGCTTCAGCTGATGCACATTGAAGTCATCCGCATTGGCCGAGCTATTGAGGATTTCCTGTCGCTCCGGAAGCATGTCGAGCACGACGACGTCCGGTCGGCCGTCGTTCGTGAAGTCGGCGGCATCGACCCCCATCGAGGCGCCGCTGGTGTGCCCCATCGATGCGGCGATCGATTCCGTGAACGAACCGTCGCAGTTGTTGATGTAGAGGAAGTCGCCCTCGTCGAAGTCATTGGCCACGTATAGATCAGGGCAGCCGTCGAGATTCAGGTCACTCACCACGACCCCGAGCCCGTAGCCCTCGGCGCCCCCGAAAATGCCGGCGGCCGTGCTGACATCCACGAAGTGATTTCCCTCGTTTCTGAACAGCCGGTCACCTGCCTGTGCGTGCCGTTCGCGCCGCTCTGGGTTGAAGACTCTCGCGCGCACCTGGTGGGTGGAGTGGTTCAAGAGATACATGTCCAGGTCGCCGTCTGCGTCATAGTC
>JBDHFN010000219.1:0-2269 GCA_039590375.1 Gemmatimonadota bacterium | reverse complement strand
CGCCGTTCGCTGGATCGAGGATCTGGATGATGCCGAAGTGGCTGTCGAGCGTGTGGATTCGACCCTGTCCATCGAAGGCCAGGCTCTGCAGCCGGATGCAGCGTCCCTGCCACTTGTATCTGAAGGACCCCGAGGACTTACTCATGAAGGAACGACGGAAGGTTCCCTGGAGGTCGAAGACCTTGACGGAGAAATTCCCCTGATCCGCGACGAAGAGCTCGTCGCCCTGGATCGCCAGCGCGGCCGGGAACCGGAACTGGTCCTCACCGATGGTGCGGAGGAAGGTGCCGAGGGTCGGCTCGAACACGACGACCCGATCGGTCCGGCTATCGACCACGTAGAGGAGGCCGTCCGGGCCCAGGGCCAGATCGCTCGGCATCTGGATCGAGCCCGCTCCGATCGTCCCCGTCTTGAGCCCGTCCGGGCCGTAGACCTCCACCTCGTTCTGCTCGTCGCTTCCGACGTAGAGGTTCCCCAGCGAGTCGACCTCGATCCCGAGAGGCTTGCCGATCCCCGTGATCTCCGCGGTAAGGGTGATCTCGGAGTCGTAGATGAAGACCGAGCCGACCTTGGCATCGGTGACGTAGAGCCGCTGTCCGTCCTGGCTCCAGACGACCCGCGTCGGGGAGTTGTTGGGGTTACGGATCGCGAGAGGGTCTTCGGGCGGCTGGTAGCACTGGAAGTACCCGCGGACGAACTCGGCCAGGCTCTGCACGTGCTTCTCGTGCTTGCCCGGGTCCTGGGCCCATCCGCACCAGTCCACCGTGCTCCAGTCTTCCCCCAGCACCTTCTGGCTGTAGAGGATGAGGTCTTCGAGATCGACCAACCCGTCCTTGTTCTGGTCGCTCAGGTGGTCGGCCTGGGCGGGGCGCGGGGCTAGGTCCAGAGCTAGGAGGATCGAGCCCGCGAGGGCGAGCCGTACGGCAAAGAGCCCCGGACGCTTCATCTCAAACCCCGTGAGCAGAGTCGCTCGTTCCCCGACATCGGTGGTGCCGATCTGCAAGATCTGGGCCTGTAAGGCCCTTTAGTCGCCGGGGCGTGCCTGCGAGCCGCACCCGATTCCCAGGGAGGATGCCCGTCCGAACTACCCGCGCTCGCTCCGCTTTGGACTTCCCGCGTGCTTGAGCGCCCGTCCCCTCTCCGCGATGGGCCGAGACTCATCCGTGCAGAGGATTCCTGTCCTGTGACTTTGTTACCCACCCATTTTGGGTAGCCAGGGTGTCATCGTAGGAGGCTTTGCTGGTCGCGGTTCGCTCTCAGGCGTGGAGCTCGCAACTTCAGAATTTTCGGCAAGATATGCGCCGAGAACGCTCATGGCATGGGCCCTTACGAGCCGACCTTCAGGGTCACGTGGGTGTCTGATCGGGGGTGTGTCGGCTCGTCTCAATCTGCACCAATCTCGCGGGATGTGACTTTCTTGCTCACCCATTCTGGTTAGTCCCGTTTCCCGCCGTAGTTCCCCAAAAAGGCCGGTTCTCACGCTCTGGAGGCCTCTCGTGCGCGGACAGATGCACTGTGGCCTTTGTGCACATGTAAACGTTTGGTCTTCACGATCTCACCGATCCCCTTTTGGTCCGATGCGGGGCTTATTGCCACAGGTCGTTTGTCCGATGGCCCTGAGTGGGACGAATTGTCGTACGGTGGAGTACACTCCTATTGCACCTCCCCTCATAAATCCTTGAATTAAATAATGTTTGCCACCTAGTGCTCGTCTCGCGGCTCCTGGCACGGAGCTTGCTCGAAGCGAAGCACAAAGAAAGAGGGGCGATCACGGACGGCGTGTCCGTGGCCACAACTCAGAGCCAAGAAAAACGCGAAGGGGAGCACGACACATCTCGCAAGGGTTGAGGGGCTGTGTCGCCTTCCACGGGCTCGAAACAGGAGGGATCTGATGCTTAAGCGAACCGTGATCCGCGGGGCTGTGGCGGTGGCGGCAATGGCCGTCGTGATCTGCTTCGCGCCGGCTGCCTACGCGATCAGCATGGACGACACGAACCATCCGCACAACTTCACGACCGGCAGCGGAGGGGTGGTGTTTACGACGGCGGAAGACCAGATCTGTGTCGTCTGCCACACGCCCCACCCTGACAGTGCTACACCGCAGCCGCTCTGGAACCACAATACCCTCACCGACACGTTCACCGAGTACACCAGCGATACCCTCGACAGTGCGATCGTTACGGCGGGGGTCTCGCTTCTGTGCCTGAGCTGCCACGATGGTGCAAGCGCGGTGGACGAATACGGCTCGGTAAGCGGCACCGACACGTTG
>JBDHFN010000218.1:0-2270 GCA_039590375.1 Gemmatimonadota bacterium | reverse complement strand
AGCCATGCGATCTTCAAGTCGGTAGAGAAGAAGTCCGCCGGCGAGGGGGGAGTGTTCTCGATCTTCATCTCCGATCGATGCAAGGGCTGCGGTGAGTGCGTCGTTGAATGTGGGGATCACGATGCGCTCCGCATGGTTCCGGACACCGAGGAGTTGAACACCGAATACCTGTCCGCGGATGCCTTCCTGGAGCGACTGCCGGAGACGCCCGAGCGATACTTGGGTCTCTACGACTCGGTCCATCCGGAGGATTCGAAGACCGCGGCCCTGCGCAATCATCTGATGACCCGCCGCAACTACGAAGCGTTCGTGAGCGGCGACGGCGCCTGTGCCGGCTGCGGCGAGAAGAGCGTTCTGCACGGCATCGCCAGCGTCACCGAAGCCTACATGCGCCCCATCTTCCACGCGAAGGCGGATCGCCTGAAGGCCAAGGCTGATCGCCTGGAGCAGGATGGTAACGCTCGCCTGAAGGACTTGGCCGGGCGCGCCCCGGGGGAATACAAGACGTTCCGTCGTGCGGTGGCCCACTTGCTGATGGGTCTCGGGGGTGAGTCGGCCCGGGACATCGATAGGCGGCTGAAGGACCACGGTTGGATCTCCGAAGCCGAGATCATCGACGCCCTCGTCAGGATCATGCGGCAGGACGCGCATAACCACCGGGACCTGCAGGCGGTCGACGGGCGGCTCAGCAACGGCATGGCCGTGATGGCGATGGGGGCCTGTACCGGCTGCAACACCGTGTACGGGTCCACCCCGCCCAACAACCCCCACCCCTATCCCTGGATGAACTCGCTCTTTCAGGATGGCGCGACCATTTCCTGGATCATGGGCGAGAGCTTCATCCTCGATCACGCCCGGCGGTCGGTCGTGCCCGAGCGCCTGGCTGACGCGTTGCTGCAGCGCGAGCGCGGCGTCATCAGTGAGCGGGAGTATTTCGACCTCTGCCACCTGGACGACGCCCGCATGAGCGACCAGGAGGTGCTGGAGCTGCCGAAGGTCTGGGCGGTGGGGGGCGACGGGGGCATGGGCGACATCGGCTTCCAGAACGTCTCGAAAGTCATTCTCCAGAACCGGCCCAACGTGAAGCTCGTCATGCTCGACACGCAGGTGTACTCGAACACCGGTGGTCAGAATTCCGACTCTTCGCCCCTGCCGGGCGGCTTCGACATGAACCAGTTCGGGGCCGCGACGGAAGGCAAGTTGACGGAGAAGAAGAGCGTGGCGGAGAGCTTCACGGTGGGGCACGGCTCGCCATACGTGGCCCAGGTGTCGATGGCCAACGCCCCGAAGTTGTACAAGGTCGTTCTCGACGCGCTCGCCTATCGGGGGACGGCCTTCCTCCAGTGTTTCACCGCCTGCCAGCCCGAGCACGGCGTGGCCGACGACATGGCAACCGTGCAGGCTCAGCGCGTCCGCGACTCGCGGGGCATGCCGGAGTTCGTCTTCGACTCGACCGTGAGTGAGAGCTACGACGATGCCCTCGACCTCCGAGGGAACCCGTCCCTGAATGACGATTGGTGGACGGCCCGGTTCTCGAGCACGAAGGAGCCGTTCCGCTTCACGGTGGCACATTGGGCCTCGACGGAGGCTCGCTTCCGTCGCCACTTCAAGACGATCAGCGCGGAGGAGGCGGCGGAGATGACGCATCTGGATGACATGCTGCTGCGGTTGACGCAGGACGATGTCGTCCATCGGCGGTTCCTGGATCCGGATCATCGTGCCTACACGCCCGATTTCGGTGTGTACATCGACATCGAGGGCAGCCGCGGCTGGGTCGCTTACCTCGCGCTCTCACGCCAGATGGTGCTCTTTTGCGTTGAACGGCGCAAGGCCTGGCGTCTGCTCCAGAGCCGGGCGGGGATTGTGAACCGCGAGTACCTGGCGCAGCGGGCGTTACTGAAGAAGGTGGACGGGGGCGAGATCGATCTGGCCGACTTCCGCCGGCGGACGCGCGCCCTGTTTGATCAGGAGCTGGAGGCGGAAGCGGCGGACTGAACACGGAGGGCCACGGATGGCTTCGGGTTATCGGTTTTCAGTTCTCGGTTCTCGGTTTGGCAGAACCGAAAACCGAAGACCGAGCACCGACAACGCATGCGCCAATCCCCTCTCCCCTTTCAGGGGGAGAGGGCTAGGGTGAGGGGGTATTCCCCTAACTCCTGACTCCTAACTCCTAACACCGTACATCTGATCCGGCCCGAGGATCTCCGGGAAGCGGGGACGCAATGCGCGTCGGGCTTCGCAGCAGAGATGACATGCGTCCGCGTAACGTT
>JBDHFN010000217.1:0-2371 GCA_039590375.1 Gemmatimonadota bacterium | reverse complement strand
CGGGTGCCGTCGTAGAAGGTCCCGGCGCTCGCCGTGTAGTCACCGCGGAAGTTGGCGCTGAACGGCAGCTCGACGTTCAGACGGCCCTCATGGAACCAGTACTCGCCCGGCGGGACGAAGACATCAGCGATCGGAAACGAGTCCGTTACGCTTTCGAACGACGATATGCCGCTCAGCGTGATCGTCGTCCCGCTCAGGGTCTCCGCCACGAGCTGCGGCGTGATGCTGCGGGACTCGGCGGATCCGTCCTCGTTGCGGAAGTAGTGGGCGGTGTGGAGCGCGGCGCCGTAATTGCGGAACGAGGAAGCCTCGGGGAAGAACTTGTACTGGAGCTGCCCCGATGCGAGCGTGAAGTCGCGGCGGGACTGGAAGCCCAGCCGCGGCGTGTAGTCCACACCCACCCGGATGAAGTCGGCGAAATAAGACAGCCCGCCGTCGCGTCGGCGCTCCCACCGCGCCTGCACCAGACCCGACTCGAGGGCGTTCTCCTCGTCTATGGCCTCGTCGAAGGTCTGCGCCCACTTCACGATCAGGTACTCGTCGCCGATGAGCCGCAGCTGACTGTCGAGTCCGTACGCCAGGTTGTTCTGGCCGTTGGACCCCAGTCTAGTCGTGAGCATGGCCCCCACGGTCGAGTTCGCGTTCAGCACCTGCTGGCGGAGCCGCAGAACGCCGAAGTTCTCTCCCGAGCTTCCCCCCTGGGAGGCGGTTTGCATGTTGAGGAACCCGTAGTCGGTCCCGCCGAGGCGGCCCACCGCTCGGACGCCGCCGTAGAGACGGACGATCTCCCCCCGGTGCAGGCCGATCTGACGGCTGTGGAAGAGCCGGTTGGTGAAGCCACCCGTGTTGAACTCGAACGTGGAGGACCGCTCCTGGAAGAACTGCCGTTTCTCGGGAAAGAAGAGGGGAAAACGCGTCAGGTTGACCTGCTGCTGATCGGCCTCGACCTGAGCGAAGTCGGTATTGAGCGTGAGATCGAGCGCCAGGTTCGACGTGGGCGAGTACTTCAGGTCCGCCCCGATCTCGGTCGTGGGGTCCCGCACGTTCTCCCAACTCGCGACCGGCACGTCCGGGGGGGTCCGCAGCTCGGGCGTCTGGGTCAATCCCCCCAGTGCATACGGCGTGACGTACACCGGCGTGGACTGCTGCACGTTGCGTAGCGTGATCCGCTGCGCCCCGGAGGGCTTGGCGAACGCCAATCCGCCCCACTCGGGATCCATCGCCGGATAGGTGTGGCGCTCGTTCTTCCGGGCTATATGCCGGTAGACCACGAGGCCCATCGTCACCTCTCTGCCCACCGTCTGGAAGCCAAGGGTCGAAAACGGGATCCGGAACTCGGCGTACCACCCTCGCTCGTCCCGGGACGTCGCCACATCCCAGTGGGAGTTCCAGTCGGAGTTCAATACCAAGGTCCCTCCGGTGAATTGGCCGTCGTTCGAGATCGTCCGGTCAGTCCGGGCTCCGGAGGGATTCGTGGTGAACCACAATGCCGTCTCGTAGTCGTTGTAGCTGTCGATGACGATGCCGATGATGTCATCGCCGCTGTACTGGTCGCGGTAGAAGGTGTTCAGCCGGATCAGGTCCGGCTCCGAGTCGTACATGCGGGCAGAGACATACAGGTAGCGGTCGTCGTACGTGACCCGCAGCTCGGTCTCCTCCGTCTGCTCGCCCCGGAAGACGGGAAAGTGCAGGGTGACCGGGAACGGCTCGATCTCGTCCCAGGCAGGCTCATCAACCACGCCGTCGATCGCTAGCGTTCCTGTCAGGGGAGGGATTACGAGGGGGTCGGGCGACGCGAAGCCTACATCCGCCGTCGTGGCCGGCACCGTTCCACCTTGCTGTGCGATCAGGGAGCCCGGCAACAGCGTCACGACGGCGGTCAGCGTCAGAACGCCGCGCCCCCGCATCTGTGATCCCCGGGACGGCAGTCGCCGCACTCCGCTCCGGACCTGGCGTCCGGTCGCCTTGATCGCGGGCAGAATACCCACGATCACACCCGCCAGGGGTGCCAAGCCCACCACGTACGCGACCAAGCCGGGAGAGAGCCCCAGGTCCAGCCAAAAGAGAAGCTCCTCCTGGGTACGGACCTGGAACTCCTCGACCCCCTGCAGTACCGCCGCCGCAATCGTCACCCCGATCGCCGCCGCAATGAGGGACAACACGAGGGCCTCAGCGAACAGCTGGGCGACCACCCGCCGCCGACTGGCGCCCAAGGCGCTCCGGATCGCGATCTCACCCCCTGGTGGCTGTTCGTGCGAAGAATCAGAATCGCGACGTTCAGAGAAACGACAACCAGAAGCAAGCTGATGGCGAACGGAGCGGGCACGCTTCCGGCTCGAGCAGATCCTCAGGGACCGGGGATGATGGGCGG
>JBDHFN010000216.1:0-2395 GCA_039590375.1 Gemmatimonadota bacterium | reverse complement strand
CGGGGACAAGACCACCCCGTGGGGCTTTCTGGGCCAGGTCGGGTATGGCCTTTCCGGTCCCGACGCAGACAGCGGGATCTACGTGCTTGGACAGTTGGGTGTCCTCTGGCACAAGTTCAGCTCAGAGACGCTTCCGGCGTCGGACGGTTCGGAGTCCGGCTTCGCCTACGGCGGCGCAGTGGGCTACGAATTCCCGCTTGGCGGAGTCGATGGGTGGGTGGAAGGAAAGTTCATGCAGGCGAGCATCTCGGACGCGAACACGCAGTTCTTTGGGATCCTGGCCGGCATCAACATCCCGCTCGGGGGCTGAGCCTCCAGCCCGGCGAGCGCGTGCGGGGCTCGGCAGGAACGCTACACTGAATTAAGACGGCCACCCCCATCGTTCGGAGGTGGCAGGATTGGGACCATCCAGTCACCCGCCTGAACGCAGCCCTCGAAGGCCGCGACGTCCCGAACGGACCCCACCGGCAAGGCCTGCAGCGATAGTCTTCCTTGGCCCGCGGGTGGCATTTGGCGCTGCAAGCAGCCCCGACACTGACCGGACCCAGGGACGTACCCTGGACGTGGGTCGGCCTGGGCAACATTATGACGCTCCAAGCTCTGCACCGTTCATCGGGGCCGCCGCACGGCCTCATGCCCGATGGAGGAAACTGATGAAAGGCAAGCCCGTTTTCGCGGTCACTCTGCTCGCACTCATACTGGCGTTCGCCGTGGGCCAGATCCTCCTCCAGGAGAGAGTCGAGGCGGTGGAGCAGGCCATGGTCGAAGTGCCCCTGTTCGAGGTCGATCCCTTCTGGCCCAAACCGCTTCCGAACCACTGGATCCTGGGCAACGTTATTGGTGTGGGCATCGATTCGCGTGACCACGTCTTCATCGTCCACCGCCGGGACGCGCTGAATCCTGGGAACGAGGGAAACGTGGGGCCAGATCAGCCGGACGCCATGTGTTGTGAAGGGGCTCCCAACGTGCTGGAGTTCGATGTGGAGGGGAATCTGGTGAATTCCTTCGGTGGGCCGAGCGGCCAGTACACCTGGCCGGCATCGAATCACGGTCTTCAGGTGGACCCCATGGACAACATCTGGATCGGCGGGAACGGCCAGGGCGATTCCCACATTCTCAAGTTCACGCGGGACGGCCGTTTCCTGATGCAGGTGGGGGAACCCGGACAGGGAGCTGACTCCAACAGCAGGACGCACTTCTCTCAGGTGACGAAGATCTCCTTCGACCAGAATGGCGACGAGGCCTTCGTCGGGGACGGATACGGAAACAAGCGAGTCGTCGTCGTGGACTCCAACACCGGCGAATTCCTGCGTTACTGGGGTGCCTATGGCAATAGGCCGGACGACGCGAGTCTGGGCTCCTTCGATCCGGATGCGCCGCCGGCCCAGCAGTTCCGTGGACCGGTCCACTGCGCGGAGCCCTCCAATGACGGCCTCGTCTACGTCTGCGACCGCACCGCCAATCGTCTCCAGGTCTTCCAGCAGGACGGAACCTTCGTCGAGGAGGTCTTCATCGAGCCCAGGACGCTAGGCGCCGGCTCCACCTGGGAGATTGCCTTCTCGCGAGACGATGACCAGCGCTTCATGTACCTGGCCGACGGCCAGAACCGGAAGATCCACGTGATGGACCGGGAGAGCCTCGAAGTGCTGTACACCTTCGGTGATGGTGGCCGCCAGCCAGGACAGTTTTACGGCGTGCATAGCATCGAGACGGACTCGCAAGGCAACCTATACACCACCGAGACCTGGGAAGGGAAGCGCCTCCAAAAGTTCGTCTACCAAGGGATGGGCAGGGTCGCGAGCGGCTCGGATCAGGGCGTGCTCTGGCCCACGGACCAGTGACGGAAATCGGTTGACGGAAATCGGTTTGACCTGAACCGTCCTACCAGGCGGCCACCCCCATCGTTCGGAGGTGGCCGTCCTCCCGTTGGGGACGCTACACCTCGAGCGAGAGCTTGGTGAAGGGTCATCGGCGAGGGAAGACGCCGGATCAAATTGCGAACGTCCAACAGACAGGGAGCCAAAACGATGAAAATTAGCACCGGGCAACCGCTCTCACGACGGGCTGCTATACGTAACATGGGGGTCGGGATCGCCCTCATTACGAGCGTCGCAGCTGGCGGATGTGCACCGCAAATAGACGCGGCGCCACGGATCATTGTCTCGGGAGCCTCCGGTCAGGTCGGCGGCATGGTAGTGGAGGAGCTGCTCGCTCGCGGAGTTCAACCCGAAGACCTCATCCTGGTGAGCCGATCGCCCGAGCGACTCGAACGATACGCAGATCTCGGGGCCAGCACCCGGTTTGGCGACTTCCTCCAACCCGAATCCCTGGAGACGGCCTACGAGGGCGGTGACCGGATGCTCCTGATCAGCCTCAACAGCAACAACATCGATCC
>JBDHFN010000215.1:0-2661 GCA_039590375.1 Gemmatimonadota bacterium | reverse complement strand
CGCCTGGACGGACGACCCCCTCCAGATGGTGCACACGCAGTCCGCCCTTCGTCGCAACGTGCTGGACGCGTTCAACGGGGCTGGCGTCGAGATCATGACGCCGAGCGTGAACGCAATACGAAACTCGCTCGAGTCGACGATTCCGGACCGTTACGTCGCGACGTCGACAACGCCGCCAACTCTTCGCTTTTCAAGTGCAGGATAATCGTGCGCCATGAGTTCGGGCGAGGATGCCGTCGTTGAACTGGCCCTCTACGTCACGGAGTTCGTCCACATACTCCTGTCCGCGCTCGGAGTAGCGGTCCAGGCCCCCAGCCAGCTCGTAACCGCTCACGGGCCTGCCTCCCGCCCTGGACTCGGCCCGAATCTCTCGTAGGCGTGCGTATGCGGCGTGTGTATTGAGGTTCCGCATATACGCGATCACCGACAGGAGCGGGGTCTCGAACGAAGCGACGCGGTAGTCGCCGAGCGAAGCGCGCTGGGCCTGTGGGAGCATGCCCGATCCTCCGAAGCTCCACTGGCCGAAGAGGGCGTTCCCCTCGTTCGCGAAGCGGGAGGTGCCCCAACCGCTCTCGTTGGCCCCCTGGGCCAACACGAGAGAAACAGGGACTTCGTCCACTCGGATCGAAAGCTCCGCCCTGACCTCACCCCAAGCTTGGGCGGAGGCGGCGTCCCCCGGCTCACCGTCCGAGGCCGGTGCCTCGACCCCGTAGTCCGCAGCCAGATCCGCCAGCCACCTGAGATCATCCTCTCCCAGCCGGTCATGAGTGGGGAGGGCCAGGAGCCGCTCGCGCTCCGAGCGTATCAGCTCATTGGAGCGGAGCGCCAAGGGCCCCATCGCCCGAAAGAAGATGCGCTTCTTGGATTCGACCGTCAGGTCGGTCGCCGCGCGTTCCCTCCAGCGGGCACCGACCTCCGTGACGTACATACGCGGGATCTCTCTCACGCCCTCGGCCCATGCCGCGGGGCCGTAGTTCACTTCCTCGAAGAAGGCCTCGATGTCCTGCTCCGTCTCGAAGCTCACATAGATCGTGTCCGCCGTCTCCAAGGCGGACTCCGAGAGGTCGTCTTCCCGGCAGGCGATCACGGAAAGCGCACAGAAGACACTCGCCACGAGCAGGGCGCGGGCAGGCAAACATTTGTCCATTTGGAGGCCTGTTGAGGTTCGATCAGCGCCGACAACATGCGCTACACGAGGTGCTTCGGCTAGCGGGTGGACGCCCGGAGAGCGGTCGGGAAGAGACCCCACATGATTCAGGGGGCAGGTCCTGACAACCGGGGGGTCGCTTGATCCGCTACCTTCTTGTCAGTCAAAAAAATGGCAACGATGCCGACGAGCCATGAGCCAACGGGAGTTGAATCCGGTTTGCCCATGGTCCGGACTTGCCTCCTCGATGCCGAGGAACTCGATGATGAAGCGTATGGGAATCGGAGTGGTCGTGTTAGCCATTCTCTGCCCGGTGACAACCCAGGCCCAACAGTCCGCCGACGCACTGGCGCAGGAGGCCGCGAACCCCATCGCCGACCTCGTAAGTGTGCCATTCCAGCTGAACAACGACCTGGGACTGGGTGAATATGACCGCACCCGAAACGTGCTGAACATTCAACCGGTCATTCCCCTGCTCGGCGGCCGCATCATCACCCGGACCATCGTTCCGTTCGTGTGGCTCCCGGACCTCACGGCCGAGTCCGGCACTTCGACCTCCGGTTTGAGCGACATCGTCCTCACGGCCTTCTATGTGCCGGCCGGCGGGGGACTTACTTGGGGCGTAGGGCCCGTGGCGGAGTTCCCCACCGGCGGCGCCGAACGAGGCACGCAGAAATGGAGTGTCGGTCCGTCCTTCGTCGCGTTGAAGCAGTCCGGTCCGTGGACGCTGGGGTTGCTGACGAACCACCTCTGGTCGATCGCGGGCGACGCCGACCGGTCGTCAGTGAACAAAGGACTTCTCCAGTACTTCATCGTCCGACAGTTGGGCGACGGCTGGTACGTGAACAGCGCCCCGGTCATCACCGTCAACTGGAAACAAGATTCGGACCAGCGGTGGGTGGTGCCCTTCGGCGCGGGGGGTGGGAAGCTCGTGTTCCTCGGCAAGCTGCCGGTGAACATGCAGTCCCAGGTCTACTACAACGCGGTCAAGCCGGACGTGGGTCCAGACTGGCAGTTCCGGGTGCAGGTGCAGGTACTCTTTCCGGTGCCGGGGAATGACTGAGGGCGCACGCTCGGTCGACTTGTGGACCGGCTCTCGATCGTGTGCTTGAGCGGCACGCTAGGATTCTGAACACATGAGATTCACCCTGTCTGAAAGAGGCGACGGATAGGGCGATTCCCCACGCCGGTTTCCTCCCGCCGCCCCACAGCAGCCGGCGGACCTGGGGGCGAGATTGAGACGTCCGATGACCCGAACGATCCCTAGAAAGGAGGCACGATTGGCCGCAAGATCGCAGTTTGCCGCGAGTTTCTACCGACAGTCCACGGATTCGACGAGTTCTTCGGCAATCTCTACCACATGAACGCCGAGGAGGAGCCGGAGGATCCCGAGTATCCGAAGAACCCGGAGTTCCACGCTATGTTCGGTCCTCGCGGGGTTCTCGACTGCAGAGCTTCGGACGTGGACGATACGACGGAGGATGCACGCTTCGGCGAGATGGGCAAGCAAGTAT
>JBDHFN010000214.1:0-2427 GCA_039590375.1 Gemmatimonadota bacterium | reverse complement strand
TGATCCGCGTCGAGCAGCTCCCGCAATCGGTTCTTACGCATGGCCAGGCATCTTACACGCCCGGACGGCGAATCTACGGGCCACCGCCGAACCCCAGCGTGGTCACTCGGATGTCGGTCTTGCCTATCGTGCGAGCTGCCAGAGGCTACCCCAGTCCGGGTCCGACTTCGGGATCCGTCATGACGTTGACGCAGGCGGGGAGCCCGGAGTCGATGGCGCGCTGGATCGCGGGGCCGATGTCTTCGGGCTTCTCGACGAGCTCGCCGTGGCCGCCCATGCCCTCGACGATCTTGTCGTAGCGCGTGGGAGCGAGGTCGCAGGCCGGGTGGGCCTCGCCTCTCTGCTTCATGACATCGCGCTTGATCATGCCCCAGGCCTGATCGTTTCCGACGATGGTGACGATCGGGATGTCGTGGCGCACTGCCGTCTCCATCTCCATGCCGGTGAGGCCGAAGCTCCCGTCTCCCGTGGTGACGATGACCTTCTTCTTGGGGTGCGCGAGCTTCGCGGCAATGCCGTAGGGCACCGCGACGCCAAGGCAGCCGAATATGGAGGAGATGATCGACAGGAACTGGCCCGGGCCGGGGGCGGGAAGGATGATGTTGCCCCACGCGCACACGTCACCGCCGCCCACGGTGACCACCGTGTCGGCGTCGACGAACTTGGAGACTTCGTTGAAGAGTCTCAGGGGGTGTATGGGGCTCTGGTCGGAGTTGAGGGCCGGCTCCACGGCCTGGACCAGCAGCTGAGCGCTCTCCTGGAGCCGTTCAATCCACTCCCTGCGCGAAGCTTTCTTGACACCGTCCGTGAGCTGGCGGATGACGACGGCGGCGTCGCCGACGATTCCGATCTCGGATTCCCTGCCGTTAAAAAGGGCCGACGGTTCGATGTCCACGCGCACGATCTTCGTCGTGGGCGGCACTGCTCGCGCTTCGAATGTGAACCCGAAACGGGTGCCGAGCAGGATGATGAGGTCAGCCTGGGAGAGGGCGACCTGGGTGGCCGGGTGGGCGGCGAGTCCGGGAGCGATCACGAGGGGATGGTCGTCGGGGACGCATCCTCTCGCCGCGGCACGGGTGAAGAGGGGGAGGCCGGCCCTTTCGACGAAGGCCTTCAAATCCTCCTGGGCCTGGGCCCACCAGACGCCGCCGCCCGCGATGACGACGGGTCTTTCGGCCTGGTCGATGAGTGCGATCGCCTTCTCGACGTCCCGGGGATCGCCCGCGGGCAGGGGCGTCGGGCCGGTCGAGCCGGGCATCTGCACCTCGGCGGGGTCGAGCTCGGTGAACAGACGGTCCTGGGGTGTCTCGAGGTAGACGGGACCCGGGCGTCCGCTGGTGGCCTCCCGGATGGCCATGTCGAAGTACTCGGGAATGCGCGTGGTCTGGAGGATCGAGCGGGCGAACTTGGTCATCGGTTTGATGATGTCGATCTGGTTGAAGTCCTGCAGGGCGCGGGTATCGAACTCGCGGATCCCCGCGCGGCCGCCGATCGCGAGGAGTGGGGAGGAGCCGGCATGAGCGTTCGCGACGCCGGTGAGCATGTTGGTGAATCCGGGTCCCGCGGTGCCGATGCAGGCTGCGATCCGGCCGGTGGTCAGGGCCCATCCCTCGGCCATGTGGGCGCCGGACTCTTCGTGGCGGACGGCGATGACGCGGATGCCCTCGGCGGCGCATCCCTCGAAGATGGGGTAGACGTGCCCCCCCACGATTCCGAAGAGGTGGTCGATGCCGTGCTTCTTCATGACCCGCGCGGCGAGAGTGCCGCCTGATACTGCCTCCATGTCTCAACCCTTTCGTATTCAGGTGATGCTCGCCTACGGGGTCAGCACCACCTTGATGGCTTCCTCTGCCTGCAACTGGGTCTCGTACGCCTCGCTGGCCTCTTCCAGGGAGAAGGTGTGGCTGACGAGAGGCTTGCGATCGATCTCACCCGAGCTGATCAGTCGTGAAGCCTGAACGAACTCCTCCGGCGTCCAGGCCCACGAGCCGAATATCCGTATGCCCTTGCGAACGACGAGGTTCCACTCGATTTCCGGCTGCTTTTCGAACACGGCAACGATGACGACCTTGCCATCTTGCTTGACCACGGAGAGCGCCTGTTCCAGGACGCTGGTCCCTTCGAAGCTCTTCGTGATGCCGGCACAGTCGAACACCGTGTCCACGTTTCCGGCGAGGGGCTCCTCCAGACCGAGGTGTCCGGAGACCATCATCTCCAGCACGGCATCCGTCTCTCTGGCGTTGATCGTCATGTCGGCACCGAGCTCGGTCGCCATCGCGAGCCGCTTGTCCGAGATGTCCACCACGACGGTCTTTGCCGAGGACCGGGACTTGATGCACTGCAAGACACCCAGGCCAATGATCCCCGCACCCATGATGACGTGGATTTCCTGGTCCTCGGGAGGGGCAAGATTGACCGCGTGGAGCG
>JBDHFN010000213.1:0-2448 GCA_039590375.1 Gemmatimonadota bacterium | reverse complement strand
GCCGTACTGATGCAGCGCTTCGCTCGTCGAGTCGTGGAGGGGTACGAAGCGCGACTTCCCGAACTTGCTGCGCCGGACCGTGAGGAGTCCCTCGCGCAGATCGACGTCGTCGCGATCCAGCGCGATCGCCTCGCTGACCCGTAAGCCGGTGGCGGCGAGCAATCCGAAGAACGCGGGGTAGGTGCATCCCCGGAGTCCGGAGGTCGAGGGGAGGTGAGCGGCCTCGGTGACGAGGCGCCGGATTTCCTCGTCGGTGTAGATGTACGGTGGTCGGCGACGATAGCGGTGGGGCAAGAGGCCTTCGGGAGGGACCTCGGTGCGAGGGTCGGTGGCGCTGTGCCAGGTGGCGAAGCGACGCACGTCAGCCAGGCGGCTGGCGCACGTGGCCGGCGTCGCGCGAGTCGATTGGGCCCACCGGAGCGCGAGGTCGGTTGTGATGACCGCCGCCCCTTCGGCTTCGAGAAACTCGACGAAGCGGTGCAACTGGAAGCCCGGATCGCGGAGCTCGGCCCCTAGTCCACGGCGCAAGGCCAGGTAGCTGTCGACGGACTGGCGCAGGGCGCTCATCGCGCACCTCCGCTCGTGGGCCAGGGCAAGGCGACATCGCGGAGGGCATCGAAGTCCAGCTTGGCGTAGATCTCCGTGGTGTTGGGCGAACGGTGGCGGAGCACCTGTCCGATCTCGGCGAGCGAGGCGCCGCGGCGCAGCATCGAGGAAGCTAGGCTGTGGCGGAGCACGTGAGCTCCGCGCGTCGGCGGGCTGAGCCCCGCGCGGGCGAACGCGCGCCGCACGATGGTCGTGACGCTCGATGGATGTCCCAGCCCGCGATGCGGCGCGCGCGCACGCAGGAAGACGTGTCGCGAGGAGCTTCGTGGCCTCCCGTTCCTCAGGTACGCGGCGAGGGCCTCCCCGACGTCCTCGGGCAGTGGGAGACGGTCCAGGCTGGATCCCTTGCCGCGCACGACGATCTCACCTTGGCGCCAGTGCACGTCACCCAGCTCGAGTCTGACGATCTCGCCGGCGCGCAAGCCGAGTCGAGCCAACATGAGCAGGATGGCGTGGTTACGAAGTCCGGCCGGCGAGCTGCGATCGCAAGCCGTCAGGAGACGCTCGACATCCTGCTCCGGCAGGCCCCGAGGAAGAGTCGCCAAGCGCCACCGGCGGACCGTGGGCACGGCGAGAGAGAGGTCCGTTTCGGTCTCGCCCCGCAAGAAGAGGAACCGAAGGAACGAGCGTAGGGCCGTGGCCATGTACTGCGCGCGCTTTGGCGATAGCTTGCGAACGTGTCTCAGGAGGAACTCACGCGTGTCCTCGGCGGTCAGGAGGGCCGTGGACTTGGCTCCTCCGTCGAGGTGCTCCGTGACGAATGCCCTCGCGTAAACCGAGTACCCGGTGACGGTACACTCGGCGACGGCTCTCTCCCGGCGTAAGTACTCCGCGTGCCGGCTCAGGAGAACGGACAGCGGAGAGTCGTCCGCAGGGATGGCCTCGGGCACCGGGACAACACACGACTCGCGGAGATGCTCGAGAAGCTGAAACAGCGTCAAGCGGAAATCATGACACGTGCCGCCGAGCTTGCTCCTGCTGCTGATGCAGGCGGCGACATGCCCGTCGTCGAGGTCCTCGATGCTCAACTTCCGGCCGGCCATCCAGGCCAGGAAGGTGCCTACGATCCACAGTTTGTGCCGGATCGTCGCTCGGCTATAGCCGAGCTCGACGAGGCGGTCGCAGTATCCGTCGAGATCAGCGTTGGGGCAGAGAGACCGTCGCCGCTCTGCCACGAGGGTCGATACAAAGTCTTCAAGCATCCGTCTCCTCCTTCCCCGGCAGATGTGCCGGAAGGAAGAGACGGGACCAGGATTATCCCGAGTCGGCCAGCACCCTCAGGGCCCCAAGCACGCGCTCCTGACCGATCTCAGGTCTAGACTCGGGATAATCTGGCGCTCGGGATAATGTCTATTATCCCGCGTCCGGGATAAGCGCCACTCGTTCGCGGCCCACCTGCTCGAGTCGGGACGCGACATGCGCAGGATCCAGGAACTCCTGGGCCACACCGACATCCGGACCACGATGATCTACACCCACGTCATGGGACAAGGCGGCCGAGGCATCCCCAGCCCCCTCGACGAGTAACCAAGAAAGCCCAGATTACACGCCCGACACCACCACGTTTTGTCCCGGTTACGCAGCGATCTCGCCGTGTAATCGCAGCCGCAACGCGGATGCAGCACAACTGACGAAATGGGACCAGAGGAGTTTGGTTCCCCGATCGGCCAGACCTCCCTCGCAGTGTAAGATCTTACCGACACAAGAGACTAAACGTTATACCGACTGAAGAGAATCCGGTGCTGGATCTGATTCGGCTCCTTCTCGCAAGACGCGTCCGAAATCCCACTCCCGACCTGGAACGCGTCCAAGGGATACTCCGCCGCTGGGACCCAATCGGTG
>JBDHFN010000212.1:0-2475 GCA_039590375.1 Gemmatimonadota bacterium | reverse complement strand
CGGAGCCATCCTCTTGCCGGAAGCAGTCCCGCTCTCCGTCGCACTCAGCGCTCCGATGACGATCGGTCGTGAAGAGGACCTCCACGTATTCGATCCCGTGCGTCTGGCCCTTCATCGCCAACACCTCACCGTGGCCGCCGAGTCGATCTTAGTCGTCCCGGATAGCGCGGACCTGGATTCGGTCAGCGGGTTGTGGGTGCCGGCCCAGCTGGACACGCTCCGCGCGTGGCGCTTGGATACCTGGGATCGGGGGCTCCCGGCACATCTCTGGGTGGATCAGGCAGGCTACGTCATCCTGTCGAAGAGCCCGTTGGGAGTCCGGGTGGAGCGGTCGGCCTTCGAGATCGTCCGGGGCAACTACCGGGGACGCGACAGGCCCGCGCCATCGCCCACCACGAAGACCCCTCTCGGAGAACCCCCGCGCCGGGATGACATCGGCCCGTCACCCGCCGCCGAACTCTCGTTCACGTTGATTGGAGTCGATCGAGAGGACCCGGATTGGAAGCGCCTTAGTCTCGAAGGAACCGGACAGACTCAACGCGGCGATACTCTGATACTGCGCATGTCCGACCTGGTTCCCGGCGGGTTGCCCTACCGGCTACCCTTCACCGACCAAACGATGTGGGACAGCCTCGCCACTTCCGTCCTCGCCACCGCCGACCCCAGGGTGGAGGCCCAGGCCAGGCAGATCATCCGGCGGATCCGGGATCCCCGCGCGGGCGTCGAGGCGCTGATCGATTGGGTCGCCCGGAACCTGCGCTTGGAGTCAGACGGCGTGCCGCAGAGCGCCAGCTTGACACTGGAGCTGCGCCGGGGAAGCGCGAGTGACATCGTCCTCGCCTTTGTCGCGCTGGCACGCGCCTCGGGTATCCCGGCGCGTCCGGTGGCAGGGTTTCTCCAAGCCGAGGGACGCTTTCATTATCACGCGTGGTCCGAGGTCTATCTGGGTCGTTGGATCCCGGTCGACCCCGTCTACGGCCAATTCCCCGCCGACGCGCGTCACGTCCGCGCGGCGGTTGACGGCCTCAGTCGGCCGCTCGAGCTTGTTCCTCTCTTAGCCCGCGTCAGGCCCGAATTGACAGCGGGGAGTCATCAGCCATGATCCAGCTGCACGCTCTCACGAAGAAGTACGGCGACTTCACCGCCGTCGATCATATTGACCTGCACGTCCCGGGCGGTGGCCTTTTCGGATTCCTCGGCCCCAACGGCGCCGGAAAGACAACGACGCTCCGGATGATCGCCGGCATTCTCCGACCGACCAGTGGGACGGTGACCATCGGAGGGCACGACATCCATCGCGAGCCTATGGTGGCCAAGGCCAAGCTCGGGTTCATTCCCGACCGTCCGTTCGTCTACGACAAGCTGACGGGGGGTGAGTTCCTCCGGTTCGTCGCCGCGCTCTACGGTCAGGACGGTGACGTGGTCGAGCGGCGGGTGGACGAGCTGCTCGAACTCTTCGAGCTGGCCCCGTGGAAGGACGAGCTGACCGAATCGTACAGCCACGGGATGCGTCAGAAGCTCATCATCTCGAGCGCCCTGGTCCACAAGCCGGACGTGATCGTGGTGGATGAGCCCATGGTCGGCCTCGATCCGCGGAGCGCGCGCTTGCTCAAGGACCTATTCCGTCAGTTCGTAGATCGCGGCGGAACGGTGTTGGTCAGCACCCATACCCTCGAGGTCGCCGAAGCCGTGTGCGATCGGATCGCCATCATCCAAGGCGGGCACATCATTGCGTCCGGAACCTTAGACGAGCTCCGCCATCGGACGGCCGAGGGTCGGTTGAGCCTCGAGGAGCTGTTCCTCCGATTGACGGGTGGGCCCACCGCGCGAGAACTCGACGTGATTCTCGGAGAATAGCGTGGGCGCCATCATAGCCGCCGCGCACGAACCGACGCGCCAGCCCAGCCTGGCGACGATCCTCACGCCGAAGTGGCGGAGCGCCTTGGCGCGCCTCCGTCAGCGAGACTCGGGCACGAGTACCAGAATTCTCCTCCTCGCCCTCGTGGGGCTCGGATTCTGGTCCGCCATCTTCGGCATCGCGTTCCGGGTGCTGCGGTACTTCCGCGGCGTTGCCGACATCGGCAACCTGGTCGCGGCGAAGATCCTCGGGATCCTCTTGCTCGCGTTTCTCGCGATCCTCCTGCTCTCGAATCTGATCACGGCGCTGTCGACGTTCTTCCTGGCCAAGGACCTGGATCTCATGGTGGGTGCGCCGGTGGATTGGTTCCGATTCTACCTATCCAAGCTAGGCGAGACGTTGGTGCATTCCTCGTGGATGGTGATCCTCGTGGCCGTCCCCATCTTCACAGCCTACGGCTTCGTGTTCGATGGCGGCCTGCTCTTTCCGTTCGTGGCCATGGCGGCGATCGTGCCCTACCTCGTGGTTCCCGCCGTCCTGGGATCGGCCCTCACCCTGCTCCTGGTCAACCTCTTCCCGGCCCGCCGTACCCGAGACCTCCTGAGCCTAATCGCAAT
>JBDHFN010000211.1:0-2503 GCA_039590375.1 Gemmatimonadota bacterium | reverse complement strand
TACCCGTTCTGGATCTTCGGGAAGTCGGTGCAAGAAAAGGCCACGGAGGGCGGCGAGAGTCAGACCTCGAATGGGCCGCCGCCGACCGGGGAGCTGCGCGGCGATCGTGCGGAGCAGGAGCGCCTGAGGCGAGAGAACGAAGCGATGGAGCAGGAGCTCCTGGAACGTTCCCAAAGCCACGCGCCGCCCAGCCGAATAGCGGTGGGCGGGCGAGGCTCGATCGCGGAAGAACTCGCCCGGCTCGAAAGCCAGGTGGCCCGAGCTCCCGAATCCACACCGAGCCCGCGTCCAGGGCCGCTCGGGTTGCCCCGTGAAACGGTCGACCGCAACGCGGATGGCCAACCGGACCTCTGGGTCTACTACGAAGGCTCGCAGCTTTCACGTGAGGTTTTCGACGAGAACCACGATGGCAGGGCCGACCGGATCCTTCACTACAACGAGGGGGTCAAGCTCGCTCGTTCCGAAGAGGACCTGGATGGGGATGGTGGGATGGAGACGTTCTCGATCTACCGCGAGGGCGAGCTGATCCGTAAGCGTTCGGACTCCAACGGGGACGGACAGTCCGATAGCTGGAGCTTCTACCGTGGGGGTGATCTGGCTCGCCACGAGCTTGACCGGAACGGCGACGGGTTCCGCGATATGGTCCTGGTTTATCAATCCGGTCAACTCGTACGCGAAGAGGAGGACCGTGATGGAGACGGACGTCCAGACATCGTGACCCGCTACCAAAACGGCGAGCTCGCGGAGCGGCACGAGGACATCGACTACGACGGAACCCCGGATGTCGCATCCTTTTATGAAAGCGGCAAGCTCGTTCGCCGTGAGCTGAGCTCCGCAGAGTCGCTGGGCCAATGGACAAACGACGATCCCTGACGCCGCCTCCGAGCCTGTACAGCGCAGTGGGCTTCCTGTGTGGAATGGCTCTCGTCATTTCGGCGGCGGCCGGACCGCTTTGGTCGCTCGTCGGATCCGAGGCGGAGCTCATGAAGGGGGTGAACGAGGTCCGGCGCGAGAGACATCTGAAGCCTCTGTCCTCCAGCCCCGAACTCGCGCGGGTCGCCCAGGCCCATGCTCGGGATATGGCGCAGCAGGACTATCTGAGCCACGTCAACCCCAAGGGCGAGGATCCCCTGGCCCGGGTCCGCGCAGCGGGCATCGAAGGCGTCAAGCTCTTGGCGGAGAACATCGGATCCTCCTCAAAGTCGGGCGACCGCATTGCGTCGATCATTCAAGAATGGCTCGCCTCGCCCGTCCACCGTGAGAACGTTCTCAATCCCGCCTTCAACACCACCGGAGTCGCAATCGTGGAGACCGCAGACGGTAAAACGCTTGCGGTCCAGCTCTACGCTACGTTCTAGTCTGGTTGGATTTCAGGGGCGAGTACAGCGGAGAAGCTCAGATCGTTCCACCACAGATCCATGGACTGCGTGGGATCGAACCGCACAGGGATCACGAGGTAGCCGAGCAGGGTCTCACCCGGAGTCACGGGCCCCGGCGTTCCCATGAGGAAGCCGACCTCGTCCTTGCGGGTCGGATCCGGCCGAAAGGTCAAGGCGCCCTGCACGATGAAGAAGTTCGGATGGAACTCGGTGGCACCCAGACTGCTTGCCGCAAAGAGAAGAACGCGGCGCTCTGCGGAGTTCTCGCCCAGCATGCTCAGCACCTCCGCCTCGAAGGCGGGGGAGTAAGCCATCCCGATTTCGAGTCGCGGCCGACCCCGTACGTCTTCGACGCTCAGCCTGGCCGGGGCGACCCGTTGGCGCAGCTCGACCAGGCGAGCTACGTCCCGAAGCTCGGAATCGTTGAAGGCAATGGGTGGAGCAAGTTCGGGAACCGGCGCTGGGAGAGGCCGCTCGGTCGCCCCTTCGCTCTGGCCCGCAGACTCACCGGCGCGTAGGGCGCGGATCTTCTCCGCGGGCTCGATCAGGTTGTAGGGGTTGTGCGGATCGCGAGCCTGCTGATCGATGGCCCAGGTATACGGGTTGGGCAGCAGCTCGGGTCGTAGGGGAGGAAGCTCGGACGGCTCCACGAGCTTGGCCCGTCGACAGGGCACGTCCGAGACACGTTGAACGATGAATGCGCTGCCGTCGGGGCATACGCCCGCGATGCTTCCCGCGCGCACCGGCCCGGCTGCCGCGGCGCACAAGCCCACTATCAGAGCCACCCCGAAACGCTGAATCATGTTCGGATTATACGCGAGGAATGGACAATAAGTATACGATAATGCTAAGCTTTTTTTGACGACCGGTTACGCGCAGAGCTGCCGGATCCCTGCACTTGGCCCTGAGCTACCATGCGTTGAATAGCACGGGCCTCCCCGGCGCGGAGGGCACGCCACTCCGCAGGGCGGAGATTACCCAGGCTCAGCGGTCCGAAACCGACCCGGACCAGGCGGCGCACCGGATGACCAACCGCATGCAGCATCTCGCGGATCTGCCGCCGGCGCCCTTCCACGAGCTCAAGCCGGATCACGCTGCGTTCTGGGGATCTGTCGAGAAGCTGC
>JBDHFN010000210.1:0-2510 GCA_039590375.1 Gemmatimonadota bacterium | reverse complement strand
CGCCGGGTGCGCCGGCCGGAGCTTTGCGTGGCGACCGTGGACCACAACGTGCCGACCACCGACCGGTCCCTCCCGATCGTGGACGACCTGGCCCGCACCCAGATCCAAGTGCTGTGTCAGAACGCCGAGGAGTTTGGCATCACGCTCTACGACATCCAGAGCCCCCATCAGGGCATCGTGCACGTGATGGGACCGGAGATGGGTTTCACGCAACCCGGCATGACCATCGTCTGCGGGGACAGCCATACCTCCACCCACGGCGCCTTTGGGGCGCTCGCCTTCGGGATCGGCACGTCCCAGGTGGAACACGTGTTGGCGACGCAGTGCCTGCCGATGTCCCGCCCGAAATCGATGGAGATCCGGGTGGACGGCGATCTTCCTCACGGAGTCACGGCCAAGGACCTGGTTCTGGCGATCATCAACCAGATCGGGGTGGGCGGGGGCACCGGACACGTGATCGAGTACACGGGAGAAGCCGTACGCGCCCTTTCGATGGAAGGCCGCATGACCGTGTGCAACATGTCGATCGAGGCCGGCGCGCGGGCCGGGATGATCGCCCCCGACGAGGAGACGCTGCGTTATCTGCGAGGCCGGCCGAGGGTCCCCCAAGGGAAGGCGTTCGACGAGGCGGCTGCCCGATGGCTCGAGTTCCGAACGGACGCGGGGGCCGCTTTCGACAAGACGGTGGAGATCGACGCCGCGTCCTTGGAACCCTTCGTGACGTGGGGCACCAATCCGGGGATGTCGGTGGGAGTCACGGGTTCGGTGCCGGACCCCTCACGAGAAGCGTCCCCGGACGACCGGGAGGCGGGCGAGCGAGCGCTGGAATACATGGCCCTCGAGCCGGGGACACCCATCCAGGACATCGAAATCGACCGCGTATTCGTCGGGTCCTGCACGAATTCGCGAATCGAGGACCTTCGGATTGCGGCGAGCGTTCTGGACGGCAAGAAGGTGCATGAGGGGGTGAGGGCGATGGTCGTTCCCGGCTCCGCCGCCGTGAAACGAATGGCCGAAGAGGAGGGCCTGGACCAGATCTTCCGGGAAGCGGGCTTCGATTGGCGCGAAGCGGGATGCTCGATGTGCCTCGGAATGAACCCCGACACGCTGGACCCCGGCGAGCGATGCGCCTCCACCTCGAACCGTAACTTCGAAGGACGGCAAGGGCGCGGAGGCCGGACACACCTCGTGAGCCCCACCATGGCGGCCGCGGCCGCAGTCGCGGGACATTTCGTAGACGTACGGGAGTGGGTGTGACCATGGATCCGTTTACATCACACACGGGCAGAGTCACGCCCTTGGATCGCCTCGATGTGGACACCGACCAGATCATCCCCAAGCAGTTTCTGAAGCGGATCGAGCGGACTGGATATGGAGAGTTCCTCTTCCACGACTGGCGAAGGCTGGAAGACGGCTCCCCGGACCCCGAGTTCTCGCTCAACCGGCCCGAATACGAGGGAGGCACGATTCTGGTCGCAGGGCGGAACTTTGGCTGCGGATCCTCTCGCGAACACGCGCCTTGGGCCTTGTTGGACTATGGATTTCGGGTGGTCATCTCGACAGGCTTCGCCGATATCTTCGAGAACAACTGCTACCAGAACGGTCTGTTGCCCGTCGAGCTCGACGATGTCGACCTGGCGCACGTAATGGAGGGCGCGCTCGCCGGAGATGGCTACGAAGTCACGGTCGACCTCGAAGCGCAGGAGGTTGGGGACCAGAGCGGTTGGACGGCCAGCTTTTCGATCGACCCGTTCCGACGTCACTGCCTGTTGAACGGCCTGGACGACATCGGGCTCACGCTCACGCTCGAGAGTGAGATTCAGGCGTTCGAAGAAGCGCGGGGCAGCTGACCATGAGCCATCCCGCTATGATCGTGCTCGTGCGACTCAAGTCACGGCTCTCCCTGGACGAGGTGACCAACGTCATGGAAGAGCGGGCGCCCGAATTTCGCGCGCTCGCCGGACTGCAGCAGAAGTACTACCTCCAGGACACCACATCAGGCGAATACGCGGGGCTCTATGTCTGGGAGTCACCGGATGCGTTGGCGGAGTTCCGTGACTCGGAGCTTCGTGCCAGCATCGCTGAGGCGTACCAGACGGAGGGAGAACCCCGTGTGGAAGTCTATCGGGTGATCATGCCCCTCCGGGACGACGTTTCGTACAACAGCTAATTCCGCTGGACTCGAGCGGATGTGGCACTAGGTCCGCTAGGTCGTGGTCGCCCCGGTCGCGGCCGACGACACCAGCTTCGCGTACTTGGACATCACGCCCGGCTCGATCCCCCGATCGATGGGCGTCCACTCCGCCGCGCGCCGGCGCAGTTCGTCATCATCGACATCCACCGTGAGGGAGCGGTTCTCGATGTCGAAAGTGATCTCGTCTCCGTCCCGCACCCCCGCGATGGGCCCCCCGTCGACAGCCTCGGGTGCGACGTGCCCGGCCATCAGGCCGTGCGTCGCGCCTGAAAAGCGCCCGTCCGTCAGCAGGCCGACGGACTCGCCGAGGCCCGCG
>JBDHFN010000209.1:0-2540 GCA_039590375.1 Gemmatimonadota bacterium | reverse complement strand
GGTTCGAATCCCACCCCCCTCCGTTATTATGACCCAAGCCGTTCCGAGGTCTTGGGCGAGCACGAGATCAAGACGTTCGAACCCGCGCGCGATCTTAGCAGAAGATCGCGGGAGCGGGTTCGAGCCGAGCGGCCCAAATGGCGTCCGCGCAAGCGGTCCGTCGGGTTCTCCGCGAGACGAGCGAGGACGGGCGAAGCCCGCCCGCAGCTCAATCCCGCCCCCTCCGTTCTCCCGGTCGAGGACCAAGGAGATCGATGGGCCGTTGATCTCGACCTTGGTCCCGGTACGGCTGACCCCCGGCCGGCCTCTTCGCCTGGCCGGAGACCTCCTGCCCTCATTCTCGAACGTCGAAGGACGTGGTCGCCTCCGGCCCGAAACCATCGTCTTCGAGCGACGTGCGGAACAGCACCGCCGGTACGGCGGGGTCCCCGGCGAACCCGAAGCTGATGACGGGCCGTTACGCAGTTCGGAAGTGGAGTGGATCCCTCAAACTCTGGAGCTCGCGGTAATAATAGAGCGCCGTGGGCCGCTTGTCTTGGAAGCGCAGCTTCTCGAGAAACTCCACTTCCTCCGCCGTGGCGTCGCCGCTCAGTGCCGGGTCCTGCAGGAATTCGCGGAGCCCTGGCTCTTCGGCCGGGCCTTCGGGCCCACGCTCGAGGAACTCGAACCGTCGCATGTGTTCTGCAGCGACCTGATGGTCTAGGACGATTTCGAGTCCGAACGTCTCGAGGTCGATGTCCCAGGACACGATCAGCGGCTCCAGGAAGGACACGCAGTGCTCCTCCGACAGGTGGAAGATGTCGGTATCGAGGAACTCCAGCACGATCACGCGCATCTCTTCGAAGCTGCGGCCGAACAGGCGCGCCACGTCACGGAGCCAATGCTCATTCTGCAGCTCCACGCCAGCCACGCGCTTCACGACGTCCAGCAGCTTCTGGGTCACGAGGCGCTCGAGCTCGCCGAAGGGCTGCTTCTCGAACACCGCGCGGACCTCTCGTTCACGTTCGGGACGGCATTTACGCAGGATCAACGCGCGGACGTCGGAGAATAGGGGGGCCGGCTCGTCCCCCAGCTGGCGCTTCAATTCGGCCTTCCGCTGGGAGTCTGCGAGCCTCGCCAGCTCTCCGGGCGGCAGCTTCAGGAAGCTGTCCATCCGGTCATATATGTCCGTGCGGTCCGGCGCCGGAGGTGCCTTCTTCCGCGTCAGCAACTGGGAGATGTATGACTCGGTCACACAAGCCGCCTGGGCGAGGTCCTTTTGCCCGAAGCCCAGCAGCTCGAGCCGCTTTCGAATCGCGAATGAGACGTCCATGGGAGGTCCTCACCAAGGGATTCACTATGCTTAACTCATGATGTAAAGACGCGTAATCTTCCTGGGATTGCACTTGACAAATTTAGTAAAGTCACTTAGGTTAGGCAAGCTGGAAATCACCAGTAGGCATCGCAGGGTTCTTGTAGGTTTCACACGGGAGTCGCACATGTACGCTCGAAACGTCACGATGCACCTCAGGTCCGCAACGGGTGCTGACTTCACCCGCAGGGTCGAAACAGACGTCCTGCCCGTGCTGCGCAAGCAGAGCGGTTTCAAGGACGAGATCACGTTCGTCGACGCCGACCGCA
This sequence comes from Gemmatimonadota bacterium, assembly GCA_039590375.1. Lineage (GTDB taxonomy): Bacteria > Gemmatimonadota > Gemmatimonadetes > Longimicrobiales > Gaopeijiaceae > UBA822. The sequence goes on along the minus strand of JBDHFN010000209.1, from coordinate 920 downwards.
ACGAAGCGGTGGCCATCAGCCTGTGGGATAGGAAGGAAGACGCGGATGCGTATGGCCGCGACACGTATCCTCAGGTGCTGAAGAGTCTGGGCAACATGGTCGAGGGGACTCCCAAGCTCAGTGCCTACCAAGTGTCCAACTCGACATTCCACAACATAGCGGCCGCGCGCAGGTAAGCGCGGCCCACCCCAGGGAGGGTAAGACCATGCAAATCACGAGATTCAATCCCACGTGGCCGGTTCTGGACGCACGTCGTCCGAACCGCCTCGGCCAGCTCTACGAGCACATGCTCGAGTCCGCGGTCCAGCGGGATGAAGACCGCTCGCTGTTCGGGCACGGGATACCTCCGGTGGACGTCATAGAAGAGCGGGATACGATCCGCCTCGTGGCCGAGCTGCCGGGAGTGAAGCCGGAAGACGTGAGCATCTCGCTGGAGAACAACGTGCTCACGCTCCGGGGCGAGAAGAAGGAAGAGGAGCGGCAGGACGACAACGTGTACCGGTTCGAGCGCACCTACGGTATGTTCGAACGCTCGTTCACCTTGCCGGCGACGATTGATGCAAACGACATCGTCGCGAAGTTCGATTCGGGTCTGTTGACGGTCCTGCTGCCGAAGGTTGAGGCAGCCAAGCCGCGGCAGATCACGGTCAGCGTCGCATAGCAGGCACCGCAGGTTGAGTGACGCGGGCGGTCGGGGCGAGACCTTGGCCGCCCCGTCGCCTTCACCCCTGGTCCAACCCGCAGACTGACACACCCCGGCGTCTGCCTCGCTTGGCCGAGTCTCGCCAAGCGAACTGTGGCGACCAGAGGGCGTCCGGAGGGGTGGACAGCCCGGAAGAGAAAGAGGAAGCTCCTTGTTCATCGTCACATGAACCCGGGAGTCCGAGGCCTGCGTGAGCAGGACCGGAACCGGAAAGGAG
>JBDHFN010000208.1:0-2541 GCA_039590375.1 Gemmatimonadota bacterium | reverse complement strand
TCGAGCTGGCCGAGCGAGAGGCACACGAGCGGACCTACGTGCCCGCGTCGGACCGGCCGGCGCCGACCGCCGGGCAAAGGAATGTGCCGTGAGCCCGGACGGGCGGGCCGCGGCCGTGCCGAGCGATGCGGTACCGGCGGGCGAGGTGCCCGTCATCCGGATCACGCCCTCCACCGGGTGGGTGGAGCTTCGTTTGGGGGAGCTTTGGTCGTACCGGGAGCTCCTCTATTTCCTCACGTGGCGGGACATCAAGGTCCGGTACAAGCAGACCGTTCTGGGCGCGGCGTGGGCCATCATCCAGCCGTTCATGTCGATGGTGGTCTTCACTCTGTTCTTTGGGAGGCTGGCCGGGATCCCGTCCGATGGCGTGCCGTATCCGATCTTCAACTTCGCGGCCATGGTCGTCTGGACGTACTTCGCCAATGCGCTCACCGCGTCATCCAACAGCCTGGTCGGCTCGTCCAATCTCCTGAAAAAGATCTACTTTCCCAGACTCGTGATCCCGATCGGTAGCACGTTGGCCGGGCTGGTGGACTTCTGCTTGGCGTTCGTGATCTTGATCCCGATGATGATGTACTTCGGGATCGCGCCGACGACCAAGATCGTGTGGCTGCCGTTCTTTCTACTCCTGGCCTTCGCTACCGCCCTGGGGGTAGGACTCTGGTTCAGTGCCCTGAACGTCCAGTTCCGCGACGTCCGGCACACGATCCCCTTCATCGTCCAATTCTGGCTCTTCGCCAGCCCGGTAGTCTACTCCAGCAATCTGATCGAGAACGACATCCTTCGGACGCTGTACGGCATCAACCCCATGGCGAGTGTCGTGGAGGGTTTCCGTTGGGCCTTGCTGGGGGGAGCCTCGGACCAGTTCAGGGGACCCGGTCCCATGACGCTGGTTTCCATACTGGCATCGGTGGCGATCCTCATAAGCGGGTTGTTCTACTTCCGTCGAATGGAGAAGACCTTTGCCGACGTCGTCTGATCGGAGCATGCCCACGTCGGTGCAGCGCGCCGGTACCGAGATCGCCAGCGACGGCAACGTCGGGAGCGATGCCGCGATCCGCGTCGACGGCCTCGGCAAGCGCTTCTTCATCGGCGCCCACCGTGCTCGCGGATATCGGACCTTCCGAGAGGCGCTCGTCGAAGCGGTGAAGACGCCGATTCGCCGCGGCGCCAGCATTCTCAGGGGGCATGCGACGGGAGCGGCTGAGCTACACGAGGAGATGTGGGCCCTGAGGGGCTTGTCCTTCGAGGTGGCACGGGGCGAGGTGGTGGGCGTGATCGGGAAGAACGGGGCGGGGAAGACGACGCTGCTCAAGGTCATTTCCCGCATCACCGAGCCCACCGAGGGATGGGCGGAGATCCACGGCCGGGTCGGCTCCCTGCTGGAGGTAGGCACGGGGTTCCATCCGGAGCTCACCGGCCGGGAGAACGTGTTCCTGAACGGCGCGATCCTGGGGATGCACCGGGCGGAGATCGAGCAGAAGTACGACGAAATCGTGGAGTTCTCCGAGGTCGGGCGCTTCATCGAGACACCGGTGAAACACTTCTCGAGCGGCATGTACGTGCGCCTCGCCTTCGCGGTCGCAGCACACCTGGAGCCCGAGATCCTACTGGTGGACGAAGTGCTCTCCGTCGGGGACGCCCGCTTCCAGCGGAAGTGCCTCGGCAAGATGAGCGAGGTGGCGGACGGCGGTCGGACGATCCTCTTCGTCAGTCACAACATGGCCGCCGTGGGGCGCTTGTGCAGCCGGGTGATCTGGCTGGACGAGGGCCGCGTGCGCATGTCCGGCTCTCCTCGCGACGTCATCGCCGCCTACCTGGCGAGCGACACCAGCGTGGAGGGAGAGCGGGTATTCGACGAGGGGTTCAGTCAGAAGGGCGTCGACGAGTTCAAGCTGGATGCAATTCGGACGCGAAGCTCGGCGGGCGCCGTCAGCAGCCAGTTGGCGGTCGACGAGCCCTTCTCGGTAGAGATCGAGTATCGCGTGACGGAGCGCCTCAGGCAGGCCAGGGTCGGCTTCCTCCTACTGACAGCCGACGGAATGATCGTCTTCGACGCCTACGGGAGTGATGACCCGCGCTACACCGATCCGTTGGAGCCAGGAGAGTATTTGTCCCGGTGCACGATCCCACCCAACCTCCTGAGCCCGGGCCGTTACTTCTTGACGTTCAACGCGGACATCCCCGGTCAGCGAAGCCTGGCCACGTTCCAAAACGTGGCGGCCATCGACATCGTGGACACCGGCGCGGTCGGCTCCGAAACGGCCAAACATCGCTCGGGCTTCATCCGTCCATCACTCGAGTGGGAGTCGGCGAGTCGGGAGCCCGCCACGCGACCATGACCCCACACGAGGCCGCAAACGAACCACTCGACGGGAAGGGCTCCGGCCCGTGCCGCCGAGAGTCCGGAGGACATTCATGAAGGCGATCATCCTGGCGGGTGGATATGGCACCCGCCTCTCCGAAGAGACGGTCCTCAAGCCCAAGCCCATGGTGGAAGTGGGGGGGAAGCCGATCCTCTGGCACATCATGAACATCTAC
>JBDHFN010000207.1:0-2987 GCA_039590375.1 Gemmatimonadota bacterium | reverse complement strand
CTCCGTCGCACGGTCTCCCGAGCCCTCGAAGCTGCCGTCTTCCTGCATGAGCTGGAAGGTGGAGTTGGCGTGGTGCACCACCGTCTTCGCGGCGCGGTCGCGGGGCTTCACCTGAAGGGCCTTGATGCAGCGCTCTTCACCCTGAGGCAGGCCTTTGATCTCGACGATCGGACTGTGCCACATGTCGTTTCCGGCAGCCGGCACGTCGATCGGAGTCGAAGGAGCCGTGACGGTCGGCGGACCGAACAGAGACGCCAGCGACCAATCATTGCTGTCGGGAATGTTCAACGGCGGAATCTCGTCCCGATTGCCGAGCGGAGTGCCCTGGTCGACCCAGGAAACGATCGTGTTGATGTCTTCCTGGGAAAGACGCCAGTCCTCCTTGAGGTCCTGGATGCCGATGTCGTTGTCGTAGTAGTACGGCGGCATGATGCGGTCTTGGACCGCTTCCTTGATGCGCCGCGAATACCGGCGGGCATCTTCGTACGTCATGAGTGCAAACGGCCCGATGCCTTCGGGATTGTGGCAGACCGTGCAGTTCTCCTGGATGATCGACGCCACATCCGCGGAGTAGGTCAACGCCGCGTCGGTCGACGCGAAGCTGGCCTGGGCCTGTGCTGTGCTCTGGAGGGCGAAAACCGCGACGAACGCGAGAGTGGCGGCTCCGATCCAAGGCGTCCACAAGCGTGGAGTTTGAGTGCGATTGGGCAGTTTCATTGTTCCCTCCCTCATGCTCGAGTGGATGGACTACACCTGCACGTCAAAAGCGGCCCAGGCCTCTTCCCCTGGGGAATGAGTCATTTTCGAATCTAGGTGACGATCCGAAGGGAGGACAGTAGGCGGCGAATCTCATCTCGATCCTACCTGACCGTCACCCGGACATACCCATTGGTCCAACAGCACTGGTTCCCCGAGGAGCTGTCCGTCGCACGCCAGTTGTCCACTTGGGCATGCAGGATGTATTCACCCGGCTCGGAGAACGTCGCCACCACGCGGGCCACTCCTTCTCCATCGGGAAGCATGATCGTCTCGGCTCCGGCAGGACCATCTTCCTGATCACCACCGCCACCGTCGGGGTCGGTGGCTTCCTCCTCGGGGATCGGAGTGGACTCGTGGCGTGTGAACTCGACCATGCCGTCCACGGGGCCCTGGTACTTGGACCACACTACGCGGAGCGAAATCGCCTCCCGGAATCGAAAATCTTCCAGATCTCGCTCCGAAGTGTCCCGTGTGTTGATCGAAACCGTTAAGGGAGATCCTGCCGAAACGGTGAGTGTGCGTTCGGCGATGATGCCCGGGGGCCCCCGCCCCTCCTCGGTGCCGGAGTCGAAGGAGACGCTGGGTGGGACCGTCCCGTGGGGTCGTGGATACCAGTCGAGTTGATAGGCCGCGGCCCCGGTTCGGCCGGGTACCCTGGTGACTTCACCGTTTGGGTTGCGAATGATCCACCAGACGTCCTGATCCCTCAGATCCGCCGGGACCGTCACAGCGAACACCCCTCGGTGGCGGCCGGGAAGAAATGTCGTTGGCTGAGTTCCCTGGAACTGGGCCGGCTCGATGGAATTCGCATCCCCCAAGGGAATTTCCACCGTATGCTCGTTTCGGTTGAGGTATCCGAAGGAGAACGAGTATGTTCCGTCTTCGTTCGCGTACCACCCTTCCATGAAGGGAGCGACGATTCGTTCTATGCCAGATCGTGGCTGCAGTGGCCAACGACCATCCGGCCCCTGCGCGGCCAGCACCATGGGATTGGCCATACCGCTCCAGAGAAGCAGCGCGAAGGCCACTCGACCCACCGTCACACGCACCCTCATAACAGCCTCCTTCTCGAGCACTCTCTCGAACGCGAAAAAGAAGACGCCCGGCCGTAACGGCCGGGCGCCTGAATTCGTATCTACGGCGTCACGGTCACCCGAACGTACCCGTTGGTCCAGCAGCACTGGTCCCCGTAGGAACTATCCGGCGCGCGGTGGTTGTCCACCGCGGCTCGCAACATGTACTCACCCGGCTCGGAAAACGTCGCTACCACACGGACCGTGCGTTGCGCATCGTCCGGAACCGTGATCGTCTCGTCCCCCGGCGGGGTTCCGCCGAATCCACCGCCACCGCCGCCACCCCCACCGCCACGCCCCTCTTCGGGCTCCTCGGGGATCGGCGTGGATTCGTGCCGCGTGAATTCGACCTCGGATCCCACGGGGCCCTGGTGCTTGCTCCACACGACACGAAGCGTAAGAGGCTCAAAGAAGCGGAAATCGCTCCGATCCCTCTCCGAAACCTCCCTGACGTTGACCGATACGGTGAGCGGGGACCCGACCGACGTGGTGAGCGTGCGATCCGAGAGAATGCCCGGAGGTCCACGGCCCTCGTCGCGTTGCCCTTCGAAGGAGACACGGGGGGGCACGGTCCCGTGGGGGCGGACGTTCCAATCCAACTGGTACGCAACGGCCCCGATCCGGCCCGGCACTTTCGTGACGTCCCCGTTGGGTTTGGTAAGGGTCCACCAGACGTCCTGGTCCCTCATTGACGCCGGAAAGTTCGCGGTGAAGACGCCGCGTTGGTGTCCCGGGCTGCATCCCGTTGAACTCGGCCGGATCGAGGTTGTTACCGTCCCCGATGGGAATCTCCAACGTGTCGTCGTTGAGATTGAGGTATCCGAACGAGATGCTGAACGACCCATCCTCGTTCTCATACCACCCCTCCATGAAGGGGGCCAGGACCCTGCCTCCGGGGGAATCGGGCTGCAGGGGCCAACGGCCGTCCGGCCCCGGCCCGGTCACCTGTGCCTCGAGTGCGGGCAAAGGCCCCAACAAGAGAAGCCCGACTCCCACACCAAGCACTGTAATTCGACACCTCATCATCAAACTCCTTCTCGACTATTCGAGTGCGCTAGAAAAGGCGGGATGGCGGGATGAAAAACAGCGTGGGGACCCAAGAGCGACGAGCGCTTCGGCCTGTGTTGCGATCCCCACCAGTGCCGATCAGATTTT
>JBDHFN010000206.1:0-2607 GCA_039590375.1 Gemmatimonadota bacterium | reverse complement strand
GAACGGCAACGTGTTGATGATCGCCTGGGAGTACAAGACGTCCGCGGAGGCGATCGCCGCGGGGAGGGATCCTCTCCTGTTGACCGACGGCGAATTGTGGCCGGATCACATCATCGAGGTGGAGCCGGTCTTCCCTTCGGGCGGAAACATCGTCTGGGAGTGGCACGTCTGGGACCATCTGATCCAGGACATGGATCCGACCAAGGCCAATTACGGAACGGTGGGTGACCACCCCGAGCTGATCGATCTCAACTTCGATCCCTCGACCGGAGCCAACCGCGGCAACGCGGACTGGAACCACATGAACTCGGTCGACTACAACGCGACGTTCGATCAGATCATCCTGAGCGTCCACCGGTTCAGCGAGATATGGATCATAGATCACAGCACGACCACGGCGGAGGCCGCCGGCCACACCGGCGGGAATTCCGGCAAGGGGGGTGATCTTCTCTACCGCTGGGGGAATCCGCTTGCCTATCGGGCGGGCGCCGCGGCGGACCAGAAGCTGTTCCTGCAACACGACGCGCAGTGGATCGAGGCGGGTCTGTCCGGTGCCGGTAACATCCTGATCTTCAACAACGGCCAGGGCCGACCGGAGGGTGACTACTCTTCCGTGGACGAGATCGTCCCGCCGGTGGACGGGAACGGGGACTACCCGTTGACCCCCGGGTCCGCCTGGGGGCCCGACCAGTTGTCGTGGAGCTATGCCGCGCAACCGCCCAGCAGCTTCTATGCTCAGAACGCGTCCGGCGCCAACCGCCTTCCGAACGGAAACACACTCGTGTGTGAGACGCCCAAGGGCGCGATCTTCGAGGTGACACCGGGTGGGGCGATGGTGTGGAGGTACGTCAACCCGGTCAGGGCGGCCGGGCCGGTCTCGCAGGGAGATCCTGCAATTGCCAACCGTGTCTTCCGGGCCTATCGTTACGGACCCGGCTTCCCCGGGTTGGTCGGCAGGGACCTCACCCCCGGCGGCCCGATCGAGCTCTTCACCAGGCCACTCCCGGTTCCGGACGGCACGGCCGCCACCGACCCGTTGACATGCTCGGCGACGTCCCCCACCGGTGATCGCATCGAGGTGAACTGGGATACGGATTCCTGCCCTGCCTTCAGTTACAACCTGATCTTCGGGAACCTCGCGGACGTGTCCACCTACAGCCTGCAGGGAAGCGAATGCGCCATCGGCACCGCCGGGACCTTCGACTGGATGGATGTCCCCGCAGGGGATCTGTTCTTCCTGGTTGTCGGTGTGGAAGAAAACGGGGTGTACGAGAGCAGCTGGGGTGTCGACAGCTCGGGGTCGGAGCGCCACAACACGGCCCCCTCCGGCATGTGTGGGGTCGCCACAAAGGACATCACGCTGAGCTGTCCGTAGGAGCTCCACCGCGGGCGTGCGTGCGTTGACGCTGCTCGCGGCTCTGCCACGGACAGCCGCGGGCGAGTAGCGGCCCGTTTGGGCTCCGCGAAGGATTCCGACCTCCGGCGGTATCTAACGGGTGACCTGGGCCGGGCGGGAATCGTCCCACCTGCCCGGGCGTTGTCAAGCCGACGAATGCGCCGGCGAGGATCGCCGTTCTGCCCGCCTGGAGCCACCCATGACTCGTGGCCCGCTGACGATCGAGAGCGCTGCCTATCTCGAGCTGATCGCGAATGCGGACTACCAGCAGGGCCTACGCCGCATTCACCGCGTGCTGCGGAAGGCGGAGTTCGAGAAGGTGGCCCGGCTGCCAGCCTTCACGGATCGCTTCGCCTTCCCCAAGCTTCCGTCCCGTTTGTTGAACGTCTTCTCGGGCCGAGAGAACGTGATCCTGAACTACGACGCCTTCCCGGAGCTTCTTCGGCCGGTCTTCCGCTGGCGCGAGCCCGAGGCCTTCGACCTCTTCCAGATGCTGGTCCTGAACGAGCCCTGCTCGCGAAGCAGGCTCCTTCGCCATTTCCTGCCGGAAGACGTCGATTACTTCGTCGAGCACAGGCTCCTGCTCGGGGCCGGCGGCAGGGAGGAGCCTCGATACGTCTTCACGACGAGCTTCTATCCCTTCGAGGACATGATCCTCGTCCGCGACTCGGCCTACCTCTACCGGCCCCACGAGGGCATTCGCGGACGGGTCTGGGTCGGAAGCGACACGGCTGCCTGCGCCCGTCGCCTGGCCGCCAGGGTGCGCCGGGAATCGTTCGGACGCGGCCTCGAGATCGGCGTCGGAAGCGGTACGCTCATGCTCTGCGTGGCCCCGCACTGCGACGAGTTCGTGGGGACCGATATCAACGAGCGGGCGCTGACCTTCTCCAGGGTCAACGCCGATCTCAACGGCAGGAGCAACGTTCGCCTGCTCCACTCCGATCTCTACGAGAACCTGGACCCGCCCTTCGATCTCATCATCGCCAACCCGTACTACTGCGACCTCGAGTCCGGCGGACTCGAGGAGATCCCGGGATTGCTCGATGGCCTGGACGCCTTCCTCAGCGCGGAGGGCGTGGCCTTTCTCTACGTGAACTCCTACGTGATGCATGGGCTCGACCTCATTCAGAGCCTGATGCGCGAGAAGTTCGGGCCGCTTCGCTATGCGTTGACGCTGGAGACGGTCGGGTACTCCGTCGAACGCGAACGTC
>JBDHFN010000205.1:0-2615 GCA_039590375.1 Gemmatimonadota bacterium | reverse complement strand
GATTCACCGGGTCCCGTCGGGGAACTCGTCGCGAGAACAAACTCGGGACTACACACGTAGACGCGCTCGGGCGAAGCCATTCGGACGCGGGTTCGATTCCCGCCGCCTCCACCACTATCCCACTGAGAAACGGGTCTTCGCGATCTCGGCGCGGTAGGGGCTCCACGTCTTCTGGTCGAAGTCGTAGAGTTTGCAGCGTCGCACGGTCCGGAAGTAGTCGCGTAGGCTCAGCGGGCGCTCCCGGACCACGTCCCCGAAGCGCTCCACGATCGCCTCCGTGGCGGCGGGAAGCCCATAGAAGGGGATCCGCATGTCCACGTGGTGGGGCACGTGCAGGAAAATGTGATGAAGGAAGAAGTTGAGCCAACGAGGGGCCCTCAAAATCGTGGTCCCCTCGAGCTGCCCCTTGAATTTGGTCCACTGGTGACGCGGGTGCCAGGAGATGTCCTCGGCAATGTGGTGGATGTAGACGGCGATCCCGATCGAGTAGTTGAACAGCAGCCAAGGAACGATCAGGAGCTTGACCCACATCCAGAGGCCGCCCGCGAGAGTTCCGTAGTGCAGGATCCCCAACGTCCCGAGCCCACCGGTCGCCGCGACAAAGAAGGCCAGCACGATCCACCAGTCCCGGTGGATCGCGGAGGTCCAGTTCTTGGGCGGGGTGAGCCGGATCATCTTCTCCCACCAGACCTCGCGCAGGTAGTAGGGGCCGGCGCCGATCCAGGACCACTCGATGCGGTGCCGGAGCCTCCGAAGGGGCGAGAGCTCCTGGTACTGCTCCCGCGTCAAGGGATGCCACACGAAGTCCCCGCCGGCGCGGACGGTGTGCCCGTGGTGGAGCCGGTTGTGCCCCAGCACCCACGCCTCGTACACATGGAGCATGGGCAGCATGAGGAGCTGCCCTACCCCGTAGCACAGCCGCTTGCTCTTAAACAGCGCTCCGTGTGCCGCGTCGTGCGCCAGGATAAAGAGCGCGGTCAGACAGAGTGCCGAGAGAATCCAGAGAGGCAGCACCAACCACCACTCCTCGGCCCAGAACAGCGCCGTGAGCGTCGCACCGTAGACGGCCAGATCACGGCCCACGTAGAGGAGGCCCTTCCAGGTGGGGTTTTCGTAGCACTCCGACGGGACGACCTCGATCGCGGAGTTCAGGGTTCGCACGGGCTCAGCGGACATGCCGGGAGCCTAGCGGATGCGACCCTCTTGGTCGGGGCCTCCTCCGTCAAAGTCCTGTCAAAGGAGGCCGCACGTGAGGGATTCACCGTGCCCCCGATTTGGGAGAACGCCTCGGGCTGCGGCGCCGCGCCATTGGAATCACCGGCGGGAGCACCTACACTAGCGAGTGAAGGAGGACTCACATGCCGAGTGACTACGAGCGCTTCTGGACGCACCCGAGCTTCGCTGTCGTCGGCCACACCGCCAGGAAGGGCTTCCCCAGGCTGACCTACGCCGGGCTCAAGAAGCAGGGGCGTAAGATCTTTCCGGTCGACCCGTCGGTGGAAGAGATCAGCGGGGACAAGACCTATCCTGATCTCGCCTCGCTACCCGAGCCGGTCCACGCCGCCGTGCTCGAAGTTCCGAAGGAGGAGACCGCGGACTGGGTCCGGAGGGCCGCCGACGCCGGCATCAACAACGTCTGGATCCACATGACCCGCGAGACACCCGAGGCCCTCTCTGTGGCGAAGGAGCGCGGGCTCAACGTTCTCACCGGAACCTGCGCCGTCATGTACGTCACGCCGGGCTTCACGTACCACACTCTCCACAAGTGGGTGAACCAGCTGATCCGAATCTACTGATGCGCCTCTTCGGCCCATTCACGGAGCTCGATCTCGGCTCCGCGTGATCGAGATCGGAGTTTTCTAGGCCGAGTAGCCGTGGAAGCTCGCGAGCGCGAGGCCCGCTGCGATACTGGTAAAGGGGTCGTGCTCGACGACGCGGTCGGGAAAGCGCGCGTCGAGCCGTCGGATCACGGCCGGGATCTTCGACGAGCCGCCCGTGCGGACCACGACGTCGACATCGCGAGCTGCTTGGCCGGCCAGGTCGAGGACTCGTGCGACGGCCGCATCCATCTGGTCGAGCAACGGCTCGATCAGGATCTCGAACTCGTCACGCTCCAGCGCGACCGCGAGCTCCAGCTCCGGCACCTCGATCACGGCGCGCGGCCGTGACGAGAGCTCCACCTTGGCCCTCTCGATCGCCTGGAACGCGCGATACGCGTGATTGCGCGTGACCAGCTCGTAGAGGCGCTCGAGCTTGCGCCGGGTCTCGCCACCCATGCGCATGCCCTGAACGATCCGCTCGCGGAGCTCCGGCCGGTTGAGCTCATACGCGAGGGCCCAGTTCAGCAGCCGATCCGCGAAGGGGTGGAAGTCGAAAGGGACCGTCTGCAGCTCGGGGCCGAACGGGCGCTGCACGGGCGCGTTGCGACCGAGCTCCGGAAAGAGCCTGGATTCGTAGACCTGCCGGTCGATCGCGTTCCCTCCAAGCGGGACACCGTGGGTGGCCAGGATGTCGAACGTTTCGCCGACGACCCGGAGTACGGTCAGATCGAGGGTCCCGCCCCCGAAGTCGAAGGCGAGCAGCGTCTCGTGGTCCCGAGTCTTGCGTCCGTGCAA
>JBDHFN010000204.1:0-2633 GCA_039590375.1 Gemmatimonadota bacterium | reverse complement strand
TCTGTTGGGTTGCGCGGAAGCGGAGCGCACCATTTGTCCCTTCCGCGCGCTGCGGTTTGCTTCAGTGCGAGGTGGTAGGATAGACGGGTTTGCAAACCAACGCGCGCTGCAGGGACAAACGGTGCGCTCCGCTTCCACCAGCCAACGCGTGCCGTCTCACCTTGGGGACACTACTCCCCACTCCCCTCTCCCCACTCCCTTCTCCCTGCTCCCCGCTCCCCGCTCCGCGCTCCCCGTCACCACGGACACTCCTCCACGTGCCGGTTGCTGTCCAGCACGATTGCGCTCAGGACCTCGCCGGCGGCGACCTCCGGCCTGTCCTCGGGAACGATCAGGAGGGCGTCGGCTCGCGCCATCGAGGTGAGAATACCGGAGCCCTGGGGGCCGGTGAGATGTGCGGTGGGCTTGCCAGGCTCTCCCGTCAATGTGACTCGCAGGAAGTGACGTAGGGATGGGCCCAGGGTGATGGGCTCACCAACCACGACGGGCGTGAGACCGCGGAACACCGCTGTGTGGCCCAGCATCTTGCGGATCGCCGGTCGCACGAAGAGCTCGAATGTCACCATGGTGCTCACCGGGTTTCCCGGCAACCCGATCCACGGGCGCCCGCCGACGTCACCTATCAAGCCAAAGCCCACGGGAGCACCTGGCCGCATCTTAATGCGCCAGAACTTCTTGTCGAGCCGGAGGTCCTCCAGTACCTGGTGGAGGTAGTCGTGTTCGCCGACGCTGATGCCGGCGGTGGTTACGACCAAGTCGGCGGACTCGGCGTGGAGGAGGCGGGACCGGAGGTCGTCAGGATCGTCCTTGGCGATGCCGAGGCTCACGACGTCTCCGCCGGCTTTCTCGATGAGCGCCGTCAACGTGTACGTGTTCGAGGAGGCGATCTTTTGTCCGCTGAGGATGGCGTCGCGCTCGTCCACGTCGGCGATCTCGTCTCCCGACCCGAGAATCGCCACGAGCGGCTTTCGGTGCACGGGTGCATCGAAACATGCGACCGATACGAGGATCCCGAGCTGGGCCGGACCGAGTGGTGTCCCGGCGCGCAAGGCTGTGTCGCCGACCCTGACGTCTTCTCCCATGGGGCGAACGTTCCGGCCCACGTCGCGCACGTCGTCGATGCGGACACGGGTGTCGCTCAGGCGAGTGGTATCCTCCTGCCGCACGACGCCGTCCGAACCCTGGGGGATCGGTGCCCCGGTGAAGATCCTGGCGCACTCCCCGGCGCCAACCACCTTGGCCGGAAAGGCCCCGGCGGCGATCTCCTCGATGATCTCCAACTCGCGCGGCGGAGTCCCGGTCAGATCGGACGACCGTACGGCGTAGCCATCCATCGCCGAGTTGTCCCAGTGGGGGAGGTTCACCGGACTCACGATGTCGTCCGCGAGCACACGGTCCAACGCGTCGCGCACCTGCACCCGTTCGCTGGGAAGCCGAGAGATGTGATTGAGGATGGTGATCGCCGCGGAGTCGGGTGTCTGCACCGATTACTCCTCCACGATCATGGCCTTGCTCCGCGCCATTTTCGACAACGTCACCAACCAGGCAGTGTCAGAAAACTGAAAGGCCGGAAATGGATAGTCGATGGCACTGTGGTCGGTGACCATCGCGATCCAATGGGCTGCGTGGGGGTGGGCCGGGTAGAAGTGCGGCTCATCGTGTTCCTGCCGCCGGAACACCTCGATCTTGGGAATGGGGTGGCTCGTGAAGCCCTCGGCGATCACAATGTCCGTACCACTCATGTACTGGCGGGCGAGCGTGATGGGGTCGGCCTCCTCTTCCAGCCGCTGGATCATGACGCGTGACCCGGAGGACTCGAGCAGCACGCGTTCGGCCAACCCCTCGTTCAGATGACGCCACGTGTCGGTACCTTCGGTATCGAGCCGGGCCGGGTGCGTGCCGTGCTTGAGGGTGCCGACGACCTTGCCGCGTCTGGCGTACTCGGCCGCCAACGCCACGACGAGCGTGGTCTTTCCCGAGTTCTTCTTGCCAACAACCGATATCAAGCGAATTGGCTTTTCCACAGTTGCTCAGCCTTTTTCACGTCGTCCGGGGAATTCACATTGAAGAACAGGATGTCGGGATCTCCAAACTTGGCCACCTTGGCCCGCGGGAGCATTCCGACCCTGACCTGATCGTGGAAGCTCGATGTTCGGAAGTCCTCTTGGTCCAGGGCAGCCTTGATCGGCTGGGCGCACGTGGGTCGGTAAACCCCGCAGAGTGGTTCATGTCCCAACGGGCCATTGCTCTCTGGGAGGAAGACGTCGAAATCCTCGGCGTTTTCGATCAAGGCCTTGAGCACCTCGGCATTGAGAAACGGCATGTCCCACGCCACGATGAGCACCGGATCGGGACTCCTGGCAACGACGGAGTGAATACCGCCCAGGCTGCCACCATCGGGAACGAGATCCTTGGCCACGACGCGTCCCGGAACCCATGCATTCGCTTCGTCGACGTTGGCCACCAGGAGGGGTGCTTCGCCCACGGCGTCGCGCATCGTCCGCACGACACGATCCAGGATGCGCTCGCCGTCCAGCTTCTCCAGGCCCTTCGGCCTTCCACCGAAGCGGCTTGCTGCACCGCCCGCCAGAATGGCGCCCCTCACTGATCCGGACGTACCCTCTTGATTCACC
>JBDHFN010000203.1:0-2679 GCA_039590375.1 Gemmatimonadota bacterium | reverse complement strand
GGCAGCGGGCACTCTGGTCGTCGACCGCATCGATCGCATACCCGACGTGGTTCTCCAGGCGCTCTTCGACGCCATCAAGACGAGGAGCTTCCGGCGCGAAGGCGACAGCGCCAACACTTCACTGCGGGCTCGCGTCGTCGTGACGTCGATCGTGCAGCCCGAGACCTCGCCGCTCGGGGAAATCCCGCAGCACACGATCCGGATGGTTTCACTCTCAGAGCGACGAGAGGACATCCTTCCGCTCGCGGCCCACTTCCTGCGCTTGTACGCGGACGAAGAAGGAACCAAGCCCGTGGGCTTCACGTCCGACGCGCGCAACGCCTTGCTCGCCGAGGATTGGCCGGGCAACGTGGGCGAGCTCGCGGAACGCATCCGCCAGGCGATCAAGCTCGCGAGCAGTGGCTCCATATCCGCCGAGGCCCTGCTGCTGGCGGCAGACAGCGAGAACATCCCGTCGTTCAAGGAGGCGAAGCGCGCCTTCGAGACACGCTACGTTGTCGGGTTGCTGCGGCGCTGCGGCGGCAACATCAGCCGTGCGGCGCGTCTCGCCAAGAAGGATCGCAAGGACTTCTACGACGTCATCCGCCGCACCGGAGTCAATCCCGCCGAATTCCGCTAGCTCGCACGATTTGCAGAGGTACGTGGCGAGGTTCGTTCATTGGCTGCCATCCGCGTTGGCGTCATCCAGATGACTTCCACCGCCGACCTTCCGGCCAACCTCGCAGCCGCCCGTTCGCTCATCGGTGCCGCGGTCCGACAGGGCGCCGAGTTCGTTGCACTGCCCGAGAACTTCGCCTTTCTCCGCCGTGAAGACGAGCCCGTTCCCTGTGCCCAGGGTCTCGACGGCGAGATCGTCGGCGCCGTCCGCTCACTCGCGAAGGAGCACGGCGTGTGGCTCCTGGGCGGCACCTTTCCGGAGACGATCCCCGAAGACTCCCGGATCCACAACACGAGCGTGCTCGTCTCCGCGGACGGCGAGATCGAGGCGGTCTACCGCAAGATCCACCTCTTCGACATCGACCTCCAGAAGAGAGGCGGCGACGCCTACAACGAGTCCGCCGTCGTGGCGCCCGGAGAGGAGGTGGTCGTCGCCCAGACGCCCTTCGGCGCCGTCGGGCTCTCCGTCTGCTACGACGTCCGCTTCCCCGAGCTCTACCGCGCCATGGCAGAGAGAGGGGCGCGTTGGATCGCGGTGCCGAGCGCCTTCACCCCCGAGACGGGAAAGGACCACTGGGAGGTCCTGCTGCGGGCCCGGGCCATCGAGAACCAGGCCTTCGTCCTCGCGCCCGCCCAGTGCGGGCGCCACAACGAGGACCGCCGCAGCTACGGGCGCTCGCTGATCGTCGATCCCTGGGGGCTCGTGCTGGCCCGGGCCGGCGACCGGCCCAGCGCGGTGGTCGCCGACTGCGACCTGGACGCTCTCGAGGGCATCCGCGCCGCCCTGCCCTCCCTCCGCCACCGGCGCCTCTAGCCCGCATCTGCTCATCCGATTCGCTCCGCCGTGGTGGTGGGAGCTTTGCGGGGTCGGTTGCCAGGGCCGGGTAGACCCCGTTCTTCCGGAGGGCCTGTGGCTTGGGTAGCGGGGCGCAGCTCGCAGTGCCGCGCAATGTCGTGGGAGTGCGAAGCTCCGAGGTCAAAGGATTACCAGGCCCTCCGGAAGAACGGGGACTCCACCCGGCCTCGACGCGCCTACCCGATGCGGGCTTCCGCGGCATGGCGAATCGGAAAAGCAGGTGCGGGTTAGGAAGAAGCGCGGGCAACCGCTCAAGGCAGCGCGGGTTTTCGCCGATACGACGAGTGCCTGAGACTCTGGGCACGAGGGGGACCGATGACCGGCGCCCAGGAATTCGCACGTGCCGTTCTCGTCATCTGCAACGGCGGCTTCGAGGGGATGGAGTACGAGCTCTCCAGCGAGGAGACGATCATCGGTCGGAATCCGACGACCGACATCACGCTCCTCGATGAGAACATCAGCCGGGAGCACTCGATCATCCTTCGGGATTCCGAGACCGGGACCTACTCGATCGAAGATCTCCAGTCCACGAACGGCACCAAGATCAACGGCAAGCGCGTGCGCTCCGTGGACCTCCAGCACGAGGACGAGATCGAGATCGGACACACCCACTTCAGGTTCCTCATCCGAGAGTGACCTCCGAGATTCCCCGTAACCCGTATTTCTCACTAGGTCACGCCGATAGACGACCGCAGTGGCCACTTGGCGAGAAAGGCGTCGGATTTCATGGGGAATTCGCCCCGCATTCCTCAGTCGGCCCCTCGGGACTGCAACTCTCGAGAACTCCCTTCCCGATCTCCTTCTAGCGCGTTTCGCGTCTGAAGGCCCCGCTGTAACTCGTTTACCTCCATCATAAAACCGTGGTTTGCGTTTCTCCCACACCACCCGAGCTGGTCCGAAGGCAGTCCGTGTGAGGTATTTCACGCTCAGGGGGAAAGCCCCGTTCTTCCGCGGATTCCGTTACAGCGGCCTGAGAGCTCCCCGAAGACCCCTTCGATCTGGTAGAGAAGGCCGACCGCAAGCGGATTTACGCGGCTAATTGCGACACTAAAGCTAGAGTAGGTGTGCGCCGAAGGGAGGCCCAGGGCAGGAGGAGAGATCGTGAGAGGGAAGATCCGGTCGCAGGGACCGACCCAATCACGGTGACGATTCTTCCGGATCCGGTG
>JBDHFN010000202.1:0-2702 GCA_039590375.1 Gemmatimonadota bacterium | reverse complement strand
CTCCAGCGCCCGTAGGTAGAAGGCGTAGGCTTCCGGGCTCTGGGTCGGGCGTGCGTCGATGCGGGCCAGCTCGTCCGGAGCCAGAGACGCCTCGAGCCGCTCGGCCACGCTCCGGGCCACGTCGCTCTGGACTGCGAAGATGTCGCTCAGGTCCCGGTCGTAGGACTCGCCCCACAGGTGCTCGTCGGTCCGGGCGTCGATGAGCTGGACCGCGATGCGCAGGCGGTCCCCGTCCCTTCTCACGCTCCCCTCGAGGATGTTGTTCACGTCCAGCTCGTCGGCGATCTGCCGCAGGTTCCTGTCCTGGTCCTGGTACTCCAGCACCGACGTGCGCGAGATGACCTTCAGCGCTGCGATCCGGGCCAGGTGGGTGAGGATCTCCCCGTGGACGCCGGCGGCGAGGTAGGCGTCCTCGGGGTCGGGGCTCAGGTTGTCGAACGGGAGCGCGGCGACGGACGGCCGCTCCTCGTCGGGCACGGCTGAAAGGGACGGCAGCGTCTCGTCCGGCCCCCGCCGGAACGGGACGGTGAGCACCAGCGCGGCCAACGCGACGACTCCGGCCCCGGCGATCCAGCGACCCGCAGTTGTTGCCGGGGCCGACGCTCCTCGTCCTACCGCCGTGACCTCCGTGGCAGCGCCGCCCATGGCATCCGAGAACTCCGCCACCGTCCCGTATCGGTCGGCCGGAGCCTTGGCGAGCGCCTTCATGAGCGCCTGATCGACACCCGCGGGCACGGTCTCTCGCAGCACACGCGGCCGGACAGGCCGCTCCATGAGCAGCTTCGCGACGATCGCGTGCGTGTTCGGCCCGGTGTGCGGGGGCTCGCCCACCAGCATCTCGTAGAGCACCGCGCCCAGGGAATAGACGTCACTGCGGGCGTCCGTACGCTCGCCGGTGGCCTGCTCGGGGCTCATGTACTGGGGTGTGCCCACGCTCACTCCCGTAAGCGTCAACCGCTCGTGCTCCGTTGCCGCCAGGGCCTTGGCGATGCCGAAGTCGGCCACCACGGCGTGGCCTTCCTCCAGCAGGATGTTGGCGGGCTTGATGTCCCGGTGTATGACGCCGTGCCTGTGCGCCGACTCCAGGGCTCCAGCGACCTCACGGGCGATCTGGACCGCCTCGTCGATGGGGAGCTGCTGGTCACGGTCGAGCCGTTGACGAAGCGACTCGCCCTCCACGTAGGGCATCACGAAGTACAGCAGACCGTCGGCCTCGCCCGAATCGTAGACAGGCAGGATGTGCGGGTGGGTCAGGCCGGCCGCGATCTCGATCTCGCGAAGGAAGCGGTCGCGGCCAATGGCTTCCGCCAGGTCGGGGTTCAGGAGCTTGAGGGCGACCTTGCGATGGTGTTTCAGGTCCTCGGCCAGATACACCCTGGCCATCCCGCCCACGCCGATCTCCCGCTCGACCGTGTAGCGGTCGGCCAGTGCCGCTTGGAGGCGCGTTGCTGACGCGTCCACTCGTCAGCCTCCCGGCGCATGGATGCTCGGCTCGACGCGATCGAACCGGGCAAGACTACCCCAGGTTGAGACTAATGCTCAGAGCGCGGCAGGGGCGTCGGGAACGGGATGAAGCCGCCGTCGGGGTTTTCCCTACGGGCGGCTCAGCCACCCGACGGGATGTGGCTCAATGCCCCCCGACCCCTTGTCCTGACAACCGGAGTCCTCAGAACACGATCCGGATCCCGGCCGTAATCGTCCGGCGTTGACCCATGAACTGGGGCCGGTCGAACCAGGTGGACGGAGCCCAGTCACCCAGCGGATACGACGGCTGGCGACGGTCCCCATCCTCACCCCCCCGCACACAACTCCCCGACGTCTCGAACACCTGGATGCAGTTCTTCCGGTCGGTGAGGTTCCAAACGTCGACGAAGAACCCGTACCTGACGTTCCGCCAGGTGAAGTCCTTCCGGAGCTGCATATCGAGCTGCCATGTGGCCGGAGCCCGTCCGCTGTAGCGCTCGAACTGCTCTGCGGCGCCCACGCCCTGGAACGTGAGGGTGGGCGTGTAGGGCAGGCCGCTCGCCGCCTTGAACACGAACGACAGGTTGGAGTGCCGGAGCCATCCGGCCCCAGCGGGCGTGTCCTCGCGGAAGGCCACCGTCCACACCCCCGTGAACTTGTGCGGCTGGTCGATCTCGCAGTGGATCTCGTCCCGGATCGTGGGATCGCTCTCGAGGTTGACCGCCTCGAACTCGCGCTCCGGAGACGCCGCGTTGGTGCGACAGGAGCTGTAGCCATAGTTCACCTGCATGCCCCAGTGGTCTTGGAGACGCCGGCGAAGCTGGAGCTCGAGACCACGCGTGGTCGCGAAATCCTGGTTGGTGAGGATGGTGTAGGTAGGAGTCGATGAGCCATAGGTGACTCCCGGATCGAACACAGCATGAACGTCCTGACGCGGACAGCGGACGAAGCAGTCAGCTGCACCCACCCGGGCAAGGCCCGTAAGCCCACTCTGGTCTTTCAGGAACACCACCGCCTGCAAGGCCCAGGTGTCGTCGATCTCCTGGGAATAGCCGACCTCGTACGTGGTCGCCGTTTCGATCAGCAGATGCGGGTTGCCCAGCAAGGGGGGCGTGTGGAGAGCTGAGGCCGACGAGACTACGGTCGGGCCGTCGATGGTGCCCTCCCGGGGCGTTCCGATCCCCGTATTTCGGTAGTTGTTGATCAGGATCGGGTTCTGTGCATACCGACCGAAGTTG
>JBDHFN010000201.1:0-2774 GCA_039590375.1 Gemmatimonadota bacterium | reverse complement strand
CCTGCTGACCGAGGGCCTCAATCGCCTCGACGGCTTCCACACGCTCGAGCCCCGTGCCACGTTCTACGTCTTTTCCGACGTGTCGAGCGTGTGCGATCGGCTGGGCATCACCAGCCACGGACTGGCCATGTATCTGCTGGAGGGAGCCGACGACGAGTTCGGCGTGGCCTGCCTGGGCGGCGAATGCTTCGGTGACGCGGGAGCCGGCTTCCTGCGGTTCAGCTGTGCGGCATCCGACGAGCGGTTACAGCAGGCGCTGGACTTCATTCCGGACGCGCTGGCTCGGGAGACCAGAGTCCAGGAATTTCTCGAGTCGCGCCCCGAGTTCCGTCTGCGCGTGCCTTAACGAATTTCTTCCGTCTTCTCGGCCGGCGGGCGTACCTTTGAAGTAGGCCCTCCCGTAACAGCCGAGCCCATGCGCCCGACCAAGTCCAATGACGTCTCTCGTGTCCGGGCAGTCCTGACACTTCTCGATGCGGGCCTTCGCACCATGCCGGTTTACAGTGCCGGGCAGTCCATGCACGAGCAGGGGATGGAGAAGGTCAGGCTGGGTTTTGCGGGACTTTGGGAACGGCTGAGTGGCCTGCCGCTCACGGTCACGGAGTACGGACTCCAATGGGAAGCCGACGACGTCCTCCCCGTCGACGAAGAGCACGCCGGATTGGCCTGGGCCTTATGCGAGGCCGGGATCCGGTTCCTCGCTTTTTCTCCAGGGGTGGAAGAAGGAGAGGTAGGGACGTTCTTGGCGGCAATCCACCGAGCGCGTTCACTGACCCATGAGGATCTCGACGACCTCCAGACGCTGCTCTGGACCGCCGATTTTCAGTACATCCGCTGGAAGTCGTCGCAGGGCGAGTCGGCGATTCGCCAAGCGACGCCAGCAGCCCGGCCTGCGGCCGAAGCAGTCCGGCCCACCCCCTCGGTCACTGGTCCGAAGGCCGAGGAAGTCCGGAGGCGGGTCGAGGAGGAGGTCGATACGGGGGCGGGCATCCCGAGCATCGTCGATCTGGAATCATACGAGTCGACCCTCTACTTCCTCGATACGACGGAGATCCGATATCTGAAGGAGGAGGTCGAACGCGAATACGCCCAGGACCTCGGTCGCAATGTGCTTTCCCTCCTCTTCGACGCCTTCGAGTTGCAGATGGACCCCGAGGTCCGCTCGGAGATCATCTCCATCCTGACGGATCTGCTGCCCCAACTGCTCATCAGCGGCGATTTCCGGTCGGTCGCCTACCTCCTCTCGGAGGCCCGCTTGATTCTGAAGAGGGCTCCCGAAATCGACTCCGACCACCTGACGCAGCTGAACCAACTCACCGGAGCGCTGTCCGCGCCGGGCGCGGTGACGCAGCTGATGCACGCACTCGACCAGGCGGGGGTGGAGCCCTCCGAAGAGGAACTCGAGGAGGTGCTCCGAGAGTTGCGTCCCGAGGGCTTCGCGAACACGCTCAAGTGGATTCGTCGACTCGCGGAGCCGGATGCCCGCGACCTCCTTGCCCGAGCCGTCGGGAGGGTGGTGGAGGCCCGACCCGGCATGATCATGACGGCTCTCGATTCCGAAGAAGATGTCGTGATCATCGAGGCTCTCCGGATCATCGAGGAGCGGGGGCTGAGCGGGCTGAACGAGCAGCTGGAGGGGCTGGCCGACCACGACGAGGTCCGTATTCGTTCTGCGCTCGTTCCCGCGCTGCTACGAGTTCCCACGGCACCTGGCTTGAGGGTGTTGGTCTCCCTCCTTCGGGATTCCGATGCGGACATCAGAATCGCGGCCGTACAAGGATTGTCCGCACACGCATATCTCGGCGCCCTCGAAGTCATCGAAGCGGTGGTTCTCGATCGGGAGGGTGCGTTGGACCTTACGGAGCAGAGAGCCTTCTTCGAGGCGTACGGCAGTATCGCCGGCGAGTCCGCAGTCCCGACTCTCAAGACCCTCATTTTCGGAGGGGGCCTGGGAAGGGGCCGGGGCGATTCCGACACGAGAGCGTGCGCCACGCTCGCTCTGGGACGAGTGGGAACGCGGTCGGCGAGGCTCATCCTTCAAAAGGTGACCGAGGATCGTGATGTGGTGGTACGCACGGCTGCGGCGCGCGCGCTCCGGCAGGAGGTCGCATGAGCGAGCAGGCGACCAGTCCGGAACAGGCAAACGTCCGGGGCCCCTCAGATGTTTCGGGCCACGACCTCGATAGGGGCGGTCCTACTCCGGATTCCGAGACGACCGCTCGGTCGGATGCTGCCGCATACAAGCTGAGGGGAAGCTTCCTCCCCGCGCTCTACGAGGCCATTCGGACCGTCAAGCTGCACCCTGTCGAAACGGCCGAGGTAAGGCAAAACCTCGAAGACCTGGCCGAGGCGGCATCGGTCATCTTCTCCCTCGACGCGGCGTTCGAGATGCGCATCCGGGGGCGCCTGCTCTACCTGAATGCTTCACGGTTGTACCTGGATCTGGAGAACTTCGCCTCGTTCAGCCTCGTGGTGGCTGCGCTCACCGACGCTGGCGTGGCGTGGCTACGACTCGGGAAACCCGCCGGCGGCGGCGAGTGGAAGACCTTCATTTCGGAGGTCCTCCGTTTCGGCGCGCCCGAATACGAGCCCGAGGGACCGGAGGGCGTAGAAGGGCTGCGGCGCGCCCTCGTCGAATGTGGGGTCGTGAACATCAAGATCGGCAGCCCCGAGGATGGAGAAACACCGTTCGCGAACGAGGTGGAACGCCGGAGGGTAGCGAAGCAGACCTACGAGAGCTCGGTAGCGGTGACGACGGATCTCCTGGACGGCTC
>JBDHFN010000200.1:0-2793 GCA_039590375.1 Gemmatimonadota bacterium | reverse complement strand
GCAGCCCTCCAGGCGAAGGAGATCACAGGCGCCTTTCCCCTCGTCTTCCTTTGCGTGAAGGCCCACCATACGCAGGCCGCGACGCGTCAGTTGGCGCCCCACCTGACGCTGGACGGCGCGGTGGTGTCGGTTCAGAACGGCCTGTGCGAGCTGGAGATCGCCGAGATCGTGGGCCGCGAGCGCACCATCGGGGCGTTCGTGAACTTCGGGGCGGACTACCTGGGTCCGGGGGTCATCCACCGGGGGAATCGGGGTTCGGTGGTCGTGGGCGAGCTGGACGGCGGACGGACCCCACGCGTCAAGGAAGTCTTCCGTCTGCTGCGGATGTTCGAGCCGGACGCGGTCCTCACCGACAACGTCTTCGGGTATCTATGGGCGAAGCTGGCCTACGCCGCCCTCCTGTTCGCCACCGCCCTGACCGACGCCTCGATCGCCGACGCCCTCGAGGCCCGGGACCATCGCTCCCTCATGAAAGCGCTGGCGCGAGAGGTCGTTGACGTGGCAGCGGCACGAGACGTCCGGTTGGAGGGCTTCGACGGCTTCGATCCCCACGCCTTCTCCTCCGGCGCCTCACCCGGGGCTGCCTCTGGGTCTCTGGACGACCTGGTCGTCTTCAACCGAGGATCCGCCAAGACCCACAGCGGCATATGGAGGGACCTCGCGGTGCGGAAGCGACAAACGGAGGTGGATGCCCACCTCGGTG
The DNA here is from genome assembly GCA_039590375.1 of Gemmatimonadota bacterium. Lineage (GTDB taxonomy): Bacteria > Gemmatimonadota > Gemmatimonadetes > Longimicrobiales > Gaopeijiaceae > UBA822. The sequence continues at coordinate 2,090 of JBDHFN010000200.1, read as the reverse complement.
CGGTGGTGCGAACAGGGCGGGAATCGGGGGTGCCGACTCCACTCCTGGAGGCGTTGATCCGTCAAATCCACGAGATCGAAGCGGGAGAGCGCGAGCAGGGATGGGAAAATCTCGGTGAGCTGGCAGCGTCCGGGCTGGCTCCGAGGATCACGGAGCCCCGAGGATCCAGCCGATGAAGCTCGACTTCAGTGGGCGGGTCGTCGTCGTCACGGGCGGCGGTCACGGTCTGGGCCGGGAGATGTGCCGGGCCTTCTCCGACCTCGGGGCCGTAGCGTGGACGTGCGACCTGAACGCCGAGAATCTGGCCGAAACCGGCAGGTTGGCACCGGGCCGGTGCGAGACCCGGGTCTTGGATGTCCGGGACCGATCAGGCGTGGCGGAGTTCGTCCAGGAGGCGAGCAGGGAAACCGGTGCAGTGGACGTCCTCGTGAACAACGCGGGTGGCGTCGCCGGGCAGGTTGGCAGGCCGCTGGAGAACGTCTCGCCCGACGACTGGCAGGTCGTCTTCGACGTCAATCTCACGGCAGCGTTCAACTTCTCCCAGGCCGTCGTGGCCGGGATGAAGGGAAACGGCTGGGGACGAATCGTCAACATCTCGTCCGGCGCCGGCCTTCGGCCCAGCTTGACGGGCATCCAGGCCTATGCGTCGGCGAAGGCGGGGCTCATCGGACTCACCCGGCAGTTGGCGCACGAGCTGGGGCCGTCCGGCATCACGGTGAACTGCGTGGCACCGGGGTTCGTCCGAAGCAACCCCACCACGGAAGAGCAGTGGCGCTCCTATGGCGAGGAAGGCCAGCGACGCCTGGTGGAGTCGATCGCCATGCGGCGCCTCGGCCGGCCCGAGGACATCGCCGATGCGGTCCTGTTCCTGGCGTCGGACTACGCGTCGTGGATCACGGGCCAGACCCTCAGCGTCGACGGAGGGCGGTAGGGGACGCCTACCCGGCTCTCGCCGGGGCGATGTTCTTGTTCGTCCGGAACAGGTTGTCCGGGTCCCACCGCGCCTTCACCTGCGTGAGTCTCTCGTAGTTGGAGCCGAGAGCGCTCCGCACGCGCTCGTCGCCCTCCTCCTCGGTCAGGAAGTTGAGGTAGGTACCACCGGTCGAGTACGGGCGTATGTCTCGCCAGGCACCCCGGGCCCACTCGACGTTCTTCTCGTCATCTTCAGGGGAATCCCAGGCCCCGGCGATGTTCACGACCAGTCGGGCATCCCGGTTACCCACGGCTGAATGGTCCTGAGGGAGGGCGTTCAACGCGCCCCCCAACGGGAAGAGCAGGATGGCCGAGTGGGGGGATTGGATGTGCCCGGCGTGCTCGATCACGGCCTCGAGAAGGCCCGGCTCGGGGCCAGCCAGGTACTCGGACTTCCAATAGTACCGTCGCCCATTGGGCTGGGTGGCATCGATGAGGGACTGCTGACTGACGTAGGTGCGCCGTTGGAGGATGTCGCCCACCGGCGACCCGAAGGACTTGATGCGCGCGACGTCGAATTCCGCTCGATCGAGGGGCCCGGTGTGACAGACGAAGAGCGCGACGATGGGCTTTCCATGAACGTCGGCCGGCAGCCAGGGCGCCGTCGGCGCTATCCTGAGGGCTGCGACGCAGGTGAGCTCGGGCGGGGCTGCCTCCAGGACGCTCCGATACAGTTCGAGGACCGCCGGTGCGTCCTCGCCTCTCCACGCCACTGCCCCTCCGACGATCTCCGGGCCCACCGGGTAGAGCTCGTAGTCGAAGCCGGTCACCACGCCGAAGTTGCCGCCTCCACCACGCAATCCCCAAAACAGGTCCGCGTTCTCATCTTCACTCGCCCGCGCCAGCTGTCCGTCTGCCGTAACCACCTCCATCGCACGGACGTTGTCGCTGGTCCAGCCGTACTTCTGGGTCAGGTAACCGAAGCCGCCTCCCAACGTGAGCCCGGCAATCCCCGTGTTCGAGACGAAGCCCAGGACCGCGCTGAGCCCGTGGAGCTGGGTTTCACGATCGACGTCGCCCAGCACGCAGCCGGCCTGCGCCCGCGCGACGCGACCCCCCGGATCGACCCAGACCCCTCGCATGAGTGACATGTCCACCATGAGCGCGTCGTCGTCCAC
>JBDHFN010000199.1:0-3886 GCA_039590375.1 Gemmatimonadota bacterium | reverse complement strand
ATTACGCCGTCGCCGAGGCGCCCGACGGAGAGGTCACGCTCCAGATCACCGACCAGGCCGGCAACGTAGTCCGCACGTTCAGCAGTGAAGCGACCGGGACGGCGGCGCTACCCGCGGAAGCGGGGATGAATCGCGTCGTCTGGGACCTGCGCTACCCCGCGGCGTTCATCGCGCCGGGCGTGAACGAGGTCCGCTCGGGCGTCCGGGTCCGAGTCGCGGTCATCACGGGCTTCGTCGGGGGCCCGCTGGCCGTGCCCGGCACGTACCAGGCGACCCTACGGGCCGACGACTTCAGCCAGACGCAGTCCTTCGAGGTCCTCAAGGATCCCAGGATTCCTACGACAGTCGCCGAGCTCCAGGAGAACTTCGACCTGTCCATCCGGGTGCGGGACCGAATCAGCGAGATCCAGCGGCGGATCGCCGCCTTCAACGACGTCCTGGACGAGTTGGAAGCGGTGGAGGATCTGGTGGATGACGCGGAGATTCGCCGGATGGCCCAGAGTATCGGCGTAGATCTGGAAGTCGTAGGAAGCGAGCTGTACAAGCACGAGCTGGAGGGCGACCACGCCCATCTGCACCCCAAGCTGACGACGGAGTACGCCCGGGTGTACACCATGCTGAACAGCTCGGACCACCCTCCGCCGGCGTCGGCGTACGAGCGGCTGAACGACCTGGACCCGCTCTTCAGCGATCTGGACGGTCGGCTCGAGACCATCTACCAGACGCGGCTCGCGGAGCTCAACCGCATGCTTCAGGAGCGGGGGTACGAGACGGTGATCGTGCCGCGACCTGGAGGGCCGCCCGTGAGCTGAGCTCGAGACCGACCGAGGCGAGCCCACGGCGCCTTCCGTGCAGCTTCGGTCGTTGTCGATGATCAACAAGCCGGCGTACCTTCTGGCCTGAATCCGGGGCTTCGTGGGAATCACCCGAATGGCTTGTGGCACAGAGCGAGCGAATGGTGAGAATGCTCTCCACTGACCTCATAAGCCGACTGAAGAGCCGGGCGGCATCACCCGACACGCGGACGGATACGCCGAGCCGGGCGCCGGAGACGAGCTACCTGGGTGGCGCCTTCACGATCATCCGGGGCACGCTGGGCTTCGCCCTGCCCGAAGAGCTGAAACAGCTCTACCGGGAGGTCGCCAATGGCGGATTCGGCCCGAGCGGAGGCCTCGCTTCGCTGGAGCGCGTCGCCGAACGCTATCGATACCTGCTCGCCAATCCGCCGGGCGAAGGAGGTCAAGAATGGCCGGGACACCTGCTGCCCATCAATCTCAGCGAGCCCGGCTCGGACTGCTACGACCGGGTCTCGGGCCGGATCCTCTATTGGGATGAGGAGTCCCTTGCCGATGGACCAGGCGACGACGTGTGGGAGCGGTCCTTCAGGATCCAGGCCGACAGTCTGAGCGCATGGTTGGAGGGCTGGCTCTCCAGTCCGCCCATGGGCGGGAAGTTATCCCGGGAGATGGAGGCCATCGCCCTGGAAGGCCTGCGAAGGAGCCTCGCCTACTGGCGTGCCATGACCCCTGAGCAGCGCGCCGAGATGGGTCTTCCCGAGGAGGGCTGGGAAGAGGAGCTCTTCGGACACCTGGGAGTGGACCTCGAGGGGCTTTGAGCGGGGGTAGCCGTGGCGCTTCGAGCAAGCGTGTCGTGACCGCTCCCGCCAAGCTGAGCGGGCGTCCCGGGATCCCGGCAGGCTCTGTTGCATCTCCGGCCTCCTGAGCAAGAGTTGATCCCACGCCTTCAAGCTGCTCAAGGAGTAGTGTCGATCGCCCTCAGGTCGTCGGGGGCGTGACGTCGAGCGAAGCTTCTTCCGGGGTCCCGCGCACCGGACGTGCCAGCTTCGACGGGTGCTGCGCCAACCGTTCGCTCAGGATTCGGTCGGCTCGTCGCAACTTGTCCCCCAGGCCCTCCGCCAGGTTGCGGTACAGGATCACCCCGATGTCCGGCCGCTGACGCACGACCGCGTCCAGGCTGTCGGCCGGGAGGGTGGCCACGCGCGCGACCGTCTCGGTCGTGGCCGCGTGGGAATGGGGTGAGGCCGACAGAAGCGCCACTTCGCCGAGACCCTCACCGACCCCTACCACGCCGACGACGGTGCCTTCGGCATCGCGGATCGCCACCCGGCCCTCGAGTACGACGAACATTTCGTGGGCCCGCTGACCGGTGTCGAACAGCATCTCTTCGGCTGCCAGCTCCCGGTGTCCGAAGGTGCGGGCGAGTCGGGTGCGCTGCTCGTGCGAGAGCCCGCGGCACAACCTCAGGTCGCACACCGCGTACTCGATCTCCGGCAGGATCCGTCCCCCTTCGAAGGAGGCCAGCACGGCGACGGCGATCTCCCTGGTCGGCGATGGCGGCTCCATGTGGACGGGCGCCACCGTGGCCAGAAGCCGGTACATCTTGATGACGTCGAGGCGCTCGACGTCGTGGAAGGCCAGAGCCGGCACGTACGCCGCCGGATGGTAGCCCATCTCCAGAAGGGTTCGCTGCATACGTGGCGCGTAGGCGCTCACGTCGATCTCGACCGTGACGATACCCCACTCCGTTCGCGCGCTTTGTTCGAGGGCGACGAAGAGCGGCCGGACGACGTCGTCCGCGGTGCAGATGAGCTCGAAGACCCGAACGTTCTTCTCATGGTCGTCACGCATGAATCCGAGCGCGCCCACGATGCGCCCCTCTCTCCTCGCGACGATGTAGCTCGACCGGGTCGCGCGAAGCTTGAACATCCCGTACTGCAGGCGGAGCGGACCGAAGACCTCGCGATTCGCCAACCGCCCCCGCTCGATCCTGAGTAGAGCGGCGTACCCCTCAGCGGTCAGATCCTCGAGGTCGACATCGCCCCCCGGAGGATAGGGAGGGGAAGCTTCGTCGAGGATGTAGCCCGGCTTCAGGCCGACCAGGTCGAGCGCGTTGCGGGCGAGCGCGTGGGCCTCCGGGATGATCCGTGGGTGATTCCGACGTAGATCGAGGGCGCTTCCGAAATGGCGCACCATCAGCCCCGCGTGCTCTCGACGAGGTCCGAAGCGGAGCTTGTAGGGCAAGAAGCCCATGGGATGGAAGGCGTATCGCTGTGAGATCCGCGTCGAAAAGGGATGGGCGACCCGCACCTCGGCGTACCCTACGTGAAGTCGGTCTCCGACGCGCTCCAGGCGCTCCCGCATGAGCTGGCTGCCAATGCCGAAGCCCCGCACCGCGGGATCGACCACCAGTCGGCCAAACTCCCCCACGAGGTCCGTGTGGGCCCCCTGGGCGAAGAGGACGCTCGCGGTGCCAACCAGCTCACCCGGCTTGTTGCCCTCGGCTACGAGCGTGATCGCCGAGGGGTCGTAGAGGAAACGGGTGAGGTGTTCCTCGTCGTAGAACTCGGGGTACAGGTAGTCGTCCCCATACACCCGGTTGAACAGCCGGGCGATTGCGGGCACGTCGGCCTGAACCGCCTCGCGCACCCGAGCTGCTGGCTTGGTCTCGGACATGGCACTCTTCCGGCTTGCCCCGTCCCTCCTCCACCTATGCGCCTCTTTTCGCCGGTGTCAACAGTCAAGGGATTCAGCCCCTCGCTGCGTGGAGAAGGGACCCTCACCCAAAACCGCCGGACGTCGGCGACCAGGGGCGCGAGCACCCGTCCGAGAAGACTCTGGGCGGAAGCCGGATGCGGTTGTAGCGTGAGTCCGGGACCGCATGTCCCTCGCTGCTTTCGTTCGGATGGGAGGATGACGTGATGAGGAACGCGAAGAAGGCCGCGATGGTCGTGGCCGCCCTTGTAGCGATCGTTGTGCTCACAGCGGCCCTGTTCGGACGCCGCCCGGCGTTCGAGGCCGTGCCGGAAGGCGCTGACCGCCTGACGGCCGGCGCCCCCGAGGTCGTGGGGAGTCGGCTCGAGCCATAC
>JBDHFN010000198.1:0-2823 GCA_039590375.1 Gemmatimonadota bacterium | reverse complement strand
TTTCTTCCGGTCGGAAACCCTGCCCCCACAACCAGTTGGACGATATTATTGATCCCCACGCGACCGTGGCGGAATTGGCAGACGCGCAGGATTTAGGAACCGGTAACGGAAGCCCACCAACCCCCCGCAAGCCCCGTCACGTCAAGCACTTACTATATCGGTGAATATTCGGTGGGTCTCAGTTTGGGTCTGTGTTTGACTCGGCGGGTGCACCGAATGGCGAGGTCTCCAAATGGGTCCTCCTGGAAACACATGGATGGGTCCTTCGGTGGGCGAGAGAACAGGCGTCGTGGTGAGTCTCGTGCCGGCGAGGGCGCACCGGTCATGCGGCCAGCGACTGCCCCGGAAGGGCCGGGGGCCCCGGTCGCCAGCGCAACCTCACCTGCCGGGAATTGTACCGACCCGTTACGGGCTTCGCGTCCGAATCTTGCCAGGAGCAGGAGCGGCCAGCGGCCTCGCGGATCGGTTCAAGGCCTAACGGCGATGTAGTAGTTGTTGAAGACGTCTCCCTCGATTTCGTGCACTGCTACGTCCTCGAAGCCCGCCTCGGTGAGGAGCTCCACCGCCTTCTGCTCACCCCACATCGCGCCCAGGCCCTCGCCTCCCTGCGCCAGCGACACGGTCATGCAGTGCATCGTCGAACTCGTGTAGAGAAATGGAGCCATCGGGTATTGGAGGTTGTCGTGTACGTGACTCGACGCCTTGATGTCAACCATGAGGAAGGTGCCCCCCGGCCGGAGTGCCGTAAGGACGTTCCGCAATACCTTCCTGGGCTCGACCTGATCGTGGATCACGTCGAACGCGGTCACGAGATCGTAAGCGGTCACCTCGTCCATCACGGCGAGGTCCCGCTTGAGGAAGGTCACGTTGTTCAACCCGAGCGACTCCGCCTGTTCCCGCCCCTGGTCGAGCGCTTGATCCCGGAACTCGTACCCGGTAAAGCGACTGCCTGGGTACGCCCTTGCCATCAGGTTGGTCGAGTGCCCCGTCCCGCAGCCGATATCCAGCACCTCGATCCCACCTGCAAGCCCCTCCTCCACCGCCGGCATGAGTGGCATCACCTTCGAGACCAAAGACCCGTCGAAGACCTGGGCCGTGTAGCCCGCGAAGAAACCCAGGAAATCGTCATACCGATCGTAGGACACCCCCCCGCCATTTTGGAAGCAGTCGACGATTTCGTCATGTACCGTCGACAGAATCGGGATCAGGCGGGCGAAAGCAGCCATGTTGTCGGGGCCGGCCGCCTTGGTGAGCATCACAGCGTGCTCCGCTGGAAGCCTGTACGTACCGTCGTCGGGTGAGTGCTCGATGATCCTGCCGCTCACCATCGCGGCGAGCCACTCACGCACGTAGCGCTCGTTCAGGCCAGCGGCGGCCGCGATCTCCTCGCTCGTCGAGGCGGACAGATCGGCCATCGCCTCGAAGAGGCCGGTCTGGTGACCGATGCTCGTCATCAGCGAGAGCATTCCGCCGTTGAGGACACCCATCATGGTGCCCCCGAACGCCTCGACCTTCGCTTGATCCAATTCAGTCATCCTGTTTCCTCCTTCCATCCGTGATCGACTCCTCGCGGGCTTCGGCAGGCAATCAACGTACCTGCGAGAACCAATTGCATCGTTTGGCGAGACATCAGCGCCCCCTGCTGCTCGTCAGGCCCTCGATCACCCAGAGTTCCGTCGCGCCGTCCGGGTCCGGCCACTCCCAGTATGCGATCCGTCGGCCGTCGGGGCTCAGGCGGAACGACCGGGGGGCCTCTCCTTCGAGCAGCTTGACCGGCTCGCCGCCGTCCATCGAGAAGCGCCACACGCCGACGGGAGCGGCGAAGGACGCGGCGACCACGTATCGGCCGTCGGGGGTGATCTCGAGGAAGGAGGAGCCGTTCATCAGCACCGGTCCGCGATAGATCTCACGGGGTTCCCCGCCGCTCGCGGGCAACACCACAAGCCGGGTCTCTTCGCCGAAGTGGCCAGCCCTTAGAACTAGCGTCTGGCCGTCCGGGGAAACTCCGATCCGCCGCAATGCACCATCCACTCGCGCCAGGAGCGTCTCACGGCCTGTGGCGACACTGCCCGCCCAGATCACGCTTCGATCCCGATGGAAGTAGTAGGTACTGCCATCGGGGGAGAGCGAGAGGCTCGACGCCGGGCCGAGCTCGGGCGCTTCTCTCAGGAGGGTGATGTCTCCCGACCTCAGGTCGAGGCGATGGATGCCGGACACGCCCCCGTGCCGACCGATGACCATCATCTCCTCAGCATCGGGCCCCCAATAGAGCCGCGCACCACTCGGGAACGGGAATCCAAGATACCGGGTTTCTCCCGTGTAGACCGATCGGATGCCCAGCCGTGCCTGAGACGCGCCCCAGGGTATGCCCACTGGATAGTCGAGGAAGGCGAGATACCGACCATCCGCCGACCAGGCGGGGTCCCGGCTCCAGCCTTCGGCCGGCTCGCGGATCATCGTGGGCGGCGTCACCACCTGACCCGAGGCGATGTCGAGGGTGGCGGTTCTCACCTGGGCGGACGCTCGCACGACCTCGTAGAAGTAATGATCCCCGCTGAATCCCCTCGGCATGAGATCCCAGACGTCTCCGCGGACCAGCTTGGGGGCTCCGGTCGCCCGTCCGTCGGCGACGGGCAGCTTCCAGATGCCACGGCCGAGGTCGCGGTTGCTGTAGAAGAAGATTCCGGAACCGTCCGGGTCCCAACCCATCAGCTGATCGTTCCCGTTTCCGCGCACCAGAGCCCTCGGGGCGCCGCCATCGAGATCGATCGCATAGATGTCCGCGTCAGCCGAGCCGTCTGGAACGAGGTCATATGCGGCGAA
>JBDHFN010000197.1:2877-4050 GCA_039590375.1 Gemmatimonadota bacterium | reverse complement strand
GCCGGTTCAGGTAGATGCCGCCCAGTCCCAGGGAGTAGGCTCGCGTCCGCTCCCAGTCCACGAAGCGGAAGAAGTCTCCTGCCGCCTCACCCGGCTCCGCACCGTCCTTGAGCGCCAGAAGGCCCTGGTCGTGGAGCCAGGTGTTGAGATGCAAGCCGCGCTGGTAGCTAGAGAAGCCGTGGTCGCTGAGCACGATCACGAGCGTATGTTCGTCGGCCCGTTGGAGGACCTCGCCCACGACCGCGTCGCACTCCTGGTAGTGCCGGTCGATCACTCCCGCCCACTGCCGGACGTCTTGTCCCCGATTGGCTGGATGGTCGGGCTCTGTGAAGCGCCAGAACAAGTGCTGGATCCGGTCTGGTGTGTCGAAGAGACAATACAGCAGACCCTCGTCCAACCGGTCCAGCTCGTAATGGAGCTGGGACGTGCGCTCCGCCATCACCAGGGCGCACTGCTCCAGGAAGGCGGATTCGTCGAGTCGTCCGTTGCTGAGTCCGGTATGGTCCTCGACGAAGCCCGCTGTGTAGAACGTGCCGAGCGCCCGGTCGAGCTCTCCCGCATAGTCCCAAGGGTGGCTGATCGGAAAGAGCGGCACCCGAGGATGGAAGTTCACTGGCGAGGCGTACAGCTCGAGGTGAGGCTCCAGACTGAGCAGCCGGAATCGTACCACACCGTGGGCAGACTGGAGGGGACCCAGGCGGAATCTGACCCGAAGCCAGGGGCTCCACTGGTTCAGGTCCACCAGAACCGAGCGACGCCAGCCCGGTGCCTTGATCTGCACGGCCCGCCTTTCCCCGTCTATCTCCAGCTTCAGCCGGATCTCGGCGTCCTCGGCCCGCCCCTTCAACCCCGGTCCCTTCAGGCGCGTCTGGGCCCGTCCGCCTCGTGGCCGGAGCCGCATGAGGATCTCGCTATCGCCGGCCCGCGCGCCGGGATCGGACGTGAAGAACGTCGGGGTTCCGAATCCGCCCCGCAGGTCCGGAACGCCGAGACCCGCCAGCAATCGACCCCGGAGCTTGTCCGGGGGATAGGCACAGGGGCAGCGGAGTATCGCCGACGGCACACCCGCCTCGGTCAGGACGTCCCAGACAGCTCGGCCGCCCCGGAGATTGACTGGGCTTGGCGGGCGAAGCCCTCGGCTCTCCCTGAACTCGTTGAGGCCGGTATCCGGCA
>JBDHFN010000197.1:0-2849 GCA_039590375.1 Gemmatimonadota bacterium | reverse complement strand
GGAAGTCGAAGATGCCGTGGCCTCCGGGGTTGAGCCCGGTGGCGAACGTCGACCAGGCCACGGGCGTCTGGGCGGGAGCGGTCGTGCGGACGGGGGCGAAGGCGCCGGACCTGGCCAGCCCGGCCAGGATGGGGAGCTCGCCCGCCTCCAGGAGCCTCCGCGTGATGGCGGGATCGAGGCCGTCCAGCCCCAGAACGACGACGCGGCGGTAGGGGGCCACCAATAGGGAGGTGCGGTGAGTCTAGTCCGGGACCGATTCCCGGCGGCCCGCCCACCGACGCCCCAGCCAGCGGAACGCGGCTTTGACCCAGCCGACGAGACGGTGCCAGAACATCAGTGCGACGCCGACCGCAGCGGCAGCCGCCGAGGCGATGGGCATCAGAGTTTCGGGACCGATGTACACGACCGCTTCCTCTCGCTTCTCAGGCCTTGGCGCCGATCGCTCGGACTGGAGGCCAGGCCCGCCACCGGCTCGATCGCCGTGGTCAGTTCTGCGGCAGTCGCTCCCAGAGGACCCGGTCGCCTCGAATGTGCGGCGCCATGAGCCTGCGCATGCGCAACACGGTCTGCTCGTAGTCCGCTTCGCCCACCAGGTTCCTCGACTCCCCCGGGTCGGCGAGGAGATCGTACAGCTCCTGCTCCCCACGCTCGCTCCAAATGTAGCGGAAGCGGTGGTCGGTGACCGACTTCACGATGGGTGCGCCGCGGATGTCCGTGAACTCCGATACCACCGCGTCCGCGCCGCGCGGGTCAGTTTCGGTCCCCCCGGCGCCCGTGCTCCAGTACCGCGCCAGCGATCGCCCGGGGAACGGATCGGCGGATCCGGTCACTAGCGATGCGACGGTCGCCGGAACGTCCCGGAGGCTCGCCGGCTCCTGCACACGGATTCCCGACGGAATCCGGTCGCCGAACCACAGCACCAGCGGAACATGTACGACCGGGTCGTAGAGGGCGTTGCCGTGCAGGTGCAGACCATGCTCGCCGAACTGCTCGCCGTGGTCGGACATGAGCAGCACGATCGTGTTGTCCAGCTCGCCCCGGTCATCGAGGGTGGCGAACAGCCGCTCGAGCTCCTGGTCTTGATAGAGGATCGTCGCGTCGTAGGCATCGAGCTCGGCTTGGAGCTCGGCCGGTGGCAGATCTTCCCGGCCCATGCGAATGGCCCGGCGGATCTGATACGTGTGAAGCTCCGGATGACGGGGTCCCTGGGGGCCGAATCGGTTCGCCAGATCCTCCGGGGGGAGGTAGGGCTCGTGGGAGTCCAGGTAGTTCAGGAACGCAAAGAAGGGCCTCGATCCGGTGTCCCCTTGCCAATCGAGGAAGTCGGTGGTGATCTCCGCGGCGTCCTTGCGGTCGAGGATGTCATAGAATCCTACGAGACGACGGAGCCAGGGCCGGTGAACCAACTTCCGTCCGAAGCCCGTGCTGAGGAAGAACTCCTCGGGGGTGATCTCGTAGTCCTCGTAGTGCATGAACCCCCGACTCAGGCCCGACTCCCACGCGTCGTAGACTGTGTTGGCCACGAACCCCGCCGTGTGGAACCCCCGCTCGGCCAGCACCTCGGCCAGGGTGGTGAACTCACCTTCGTAAGGCACGAACCATCCGGCGGTCACTTCGTACGGCCAGCGTCCCGTGAAGACGCTCACATGGGACGGCAGCGTCCACGGCGACGCCGCGTACGCCCGGTCGAACACGACCCCGCGGGCGGCCCGGGCGTCCAGATTGGGGGTGGTGGGCCGTCCGTATCCGTAGAGCGACAGGCTGGCGGCCCGGACCGTGTCCAGGATCACCAGGAGGACGTTGGGCGTGCCGGGGGCCGGAGCCGGGACCATGGAGAGTCTTCTGCGCTCGCTGACCGGATCCCGCAGCAGCATACCTACCATGAGCAGCAGCGTTGCCCCGGCCAGTACCGGCGTGGCAAGGCGGGCCACACGGTCGACGCCCTCGCTTCTTCGCTCCAGCCACCGCGTCGCTTGCACAGCGATCCCGGCTGCCAACAGCAGTCCCGCCAGGGCATGTAGTCTTGGGTTGATCCAGATCAGGCTGATAAACCCAACGAAGAGCAGCATCCAGACAACGTGCCGTCGCTGGATCCGCCTCGGGATGAACCGCATGAGCCCGAGCCCGACCGTGGCGGTTGCGCCGATGAGGACGGCGTACGCCACCGGAGACATCCAGACGATGTGGGGGCTCAGCCAAAGGTATCCGTGGCGCTGGCCCACCACGCCCAGGGCGAGCCTGCCTTCGGGAAGAGCCAGACCCCCGTACTTGACGATGGCCAGCACCGCCACTTCGGTGAACCCGGCCGCGAGTCCCAGCAGGAGCGCGAGGCGGAGCAGGTCACGGGCTCGTTCAGTCATCCAGCCCGGCACTCTCCCGACTGGGCAGTCGTTTCCCGATCCGACTTCAAGTGGCAACTCCTCCGCGAATCAGTGCCGTTGGGGATCGAGCATGATACGCCCACAAGTCCGGCCCGCACCACCTTCCCAGGCGTCGTCCGCGACTCTCCGGCCCCAGGCGACGGGCTCGGGTCTCGTGGCCGGCCCAGCACCCACGTGGCTCCCGTGAGGACGAACGGGGCGAGAGTGGCGGCGCCATCGCCCGCCGAGTAGGCATCGAGCCACGTCCCGTTCCCGCGTCCAGGCACATGAGCATCTGCAAGATCTCACTCGAGCGGTGGGTGGTGAGCTTCCAACTGCCCGGTTAGCCTCCACCTCAGCCTCGAAGGAGGGCTGGCTCGTCCCTCATCGCTCGACGGAGTTTGCCATGCGAAAGACGCAAGTCCGGGAGATCCTCTTCCTGGTCGTGTTCTGGGTGGTGTCCGCCGCGTTCATCGTCACCTATGAGGC
>JBDHFN010000196.1:0-2852 GCA_039590375.1 Gemmatimonadota bacterium | reverse complement strand
GGGATGTCATCCAGAGGGAATCCGATGTCGAAGCTCGTGAAGTAGGGGCCCGGTCCGGCCAGGTCTTCGCTGTACTCGAGGGGTTGAAGATCGTTCCAGCCCAGTGAGTAGGCGGCGAAGTCAGGCTCCGAGGAATCCGTCTCCGGGGTCGATGTGTCTCTCAGCCATGTAACCTGAACGGTGATGGGGTAGGCGTTGGGATGGGGCACCAGCTTGTACTTTCCCGTCGCCCCAGCATTCCCGAAAGCGTGAAGGTACCTGGTCTCTCCCATGTTCCAATTCCAGACCTCCTTCGTAACCCACCTTGTGCCGCCCCCACCGTCGTCCACCTCGCAGTAGACAGTTGAGTTGGCACAGGTGGAGCTGTTGCCATCGTCCAGGAAATTGAAGCAAAGCGTGGAGCATGAGGCCGCCGACGCCGAGACACTCCCCTCTGCACCCGTTTCGGTGAACTTGAAGATCTGGGTCGCCTTGGCCTCTTGGTAATCCATGCCCCACTCAGGGTGCGCCGCGAATATCGAATCGGAGTAGGCTTTCAACGTGCTCTCAGCCCAGGCGAAGGCCTGGTAGCCTTCCAACCCCTGTCCGATGCACTGCCAGAGGAAGTGGGAGAACCATTCCCCGGTGAAGCCGTCCTGACCCGGATCCCAGTACTTGGCGGTGGAGTTCGCGTCGGACGCCGCCATGTGGACCCCGTCGATTCCCTCCTCTGCCAGCTCGTCGAGGAAGGACTCGGAGTGACAGGTTCCGAAAATAACGCAGTACTCCTCCGCTTCCAGGTCCTTCAGCTTGCCGGCGAAGTCGCTGGCGCTCATGTCGGGGCCGGACATGACCAGCGTGTCGGGGATGCCATGGCCCGTCCAGTAGACGTAGAACTTGTCGCAGTTCTTCTCGAGACCCTCCATGGCGGTACAGAGCTGTGCCTTGGTGGGGTTGTTCAGGAATGTTACGTTGCTATCGGGAATGGCCGGACCACCCCCTCCGGCGAGGGTTGACGTGGTGAGGACGTCGTAGGCGCACTCGATGTCCGCCTTGGCCGAGGGCTCGGTGGTGGTATCCATCGTCGCAACGAAGAGCCCCCACTTGGACGTTGCACCTCCGCGGAGCTGACCCAAGATCCTCTCCCTCAGATCGTCCCGGATCGATCGTGGCTCTCTCGCCGGAGGCCCAGCGCCCCCACGAAGCGAGGACGGTCCGACGGGAGATGAGCTCCCTTTGTAGAAGATGTCGGGGGAGCCGCTCCGATCGGCGGAGGCCCGGTAGAGGGCGACACCGTCCACGGTGGGCCAGAACCGACGGTCCTGGTTGACCTGGACGGACCCCGTGCGTGCGTTGACGACGACGAAGCGCGTGGGGTGGCCGAAACGGGAGAACGGCTCGAGATCGAGCCACATGAGCCAGGAGGGATCGGTCGTCGTGGCGACGAGCCGACCATCGTCGAGATCCTCCTCGTGAATATCGATCCCCGTCGGGAGCTGGCACAGGGGGGAGTAGCCTACGACGACATCCTTCTGCGGGAGTGGATCGATGACCGTCGTCTCCACGAGATCCGCCGCGTCCTCCCTGCTCATGAAGGGCGGGGTGATACCTCCATCCCACTTCGCCTGGGCCGCATCGGTGTTGGCTTGAATATCCGCGAGGCTCGTGCCGGCCACCATGACGAACGCCACCCGCACCGTCACTCCTGCGTCGACATCGATGGGGCCCACACCGGCCAAGATAGACCAGTCGTTCGCCTGGTCACTTGTGGTCGTGCCGAACCCTGTGAGGAAGTCGAACTTGTCCGCGTCCTCGAAGCCGGGATCTCCAGCGAACTCCCCGTCCGGGTAGACCCACGTGGGATTAAAGACAGCCCGGAAGCCTGACAGCGCGTGGCTGAGCGCAGCGACGCCATAGAAGTTGGTGTCGCCTCCGGAGGCATCGGTCATGTAGCCGAGCTTGCGGCCCGCGTCGAAGCCAACCTCGTTCATGGTAAAGTCACCAATGTCCCAGTCGGCGAACCAGCCGAAGTAGATCGAGTTGTCCGGACCGAGATTCGTGACCTCGAACTCCAGGATGGCGTAGTCCTCGTCCGTTGCCGCCGTCCAGACGTAGCCGAACTGGCGCACGCAGTACCGCCCGCCGGAGAAAGGTGTATCGGAGGGTGGAAAGGAGAACGTGGCGAAGGCGTGCTGGTCGCTGGCGCCCCCGGCGCCCACCTCGACGGGGATGTTGGGACCGAAGTCGAAGGGGATCGTGACGCCGTTGTCATCGCTTCCGTAGCAGGCATCCACGACGTCATCGGATGCGGTGGCGATGACGAGCCCGGCGTGAAAGAGGGCGTTGGATCCGCCGCCGAAGACGAACCCCGATCCCATGTTCTGGGCGGCCTGTGGGTCGAACCAGCCGAGTGCGCCGACGTCGGTCACGGTGGTGGTGATGTTCCCCGCATCGAGGTTTCCCGAGGAGTTGGGAAGGGCCGCGGTTCCGGAGCTCGAACCGGTGTCGCGTCCGGATGCGGCGTATCCCGAGAGCGGGAGGACCAGGGCCAGCAGGCACGGCAGGAGCATCCGCCGTCTGTGCGACGGGTGGTGGGACATCTGAAGCCGGAGACGATGGTCGCGATCGGTACGTAAGCAGCTTCGGGAGACGGGCATCTTTGGGTCCTCCAAGGTCTTAGACACAATATGCGCAAGAGGTCGCGGTGCCTCTGTGTTGGGCCACCGTGTCTCGGCGTGCCGCTTCCGACCCTCAACCCGTTGCGGTACTGAGTGCTGTGTTTCCGCAACGTTTCAATCCGCATAGTTGCGGAGAGTCCTAGGATGGCTCCTGACGCACTCCTGAGCCGCCGTCGGAGCGGCTCCTCGATCGCT
>JBDHFN010000195.1:0-2890 GCA_039590375.1 Gemmatimonadota bacterium | reverse complement strand
CTCGGACACCGCGCCCGGACTGCGCCCCCGGCATCCCGTCGGTCGGCGGGCCAGCCAGTTCAGCCTCTGCCAGCGCTGTCTCGTGGGCTTCGTCGTCGAACGGTTCGGTGGGCTCCTTGGCGGCCTTCTTGGCCCGAGCCCCGCGCGACGGCGCAGCGCGGCGCGACCTTGGCGCCTCCTCTTCCGGCTCGCCTGCGGCCTCGGCCGGGGCAGCCTCCGCCAGAGTCACCTCGAAGTTGCCCTTGTCCATGCGCGTGAGGGTGACGACCCCCTGCTCGTGGGCCTGGCGCAGGAACCGGCTGAACTTGGGGAACCCGAGCTCGGTCTCGTCGAAGCTCCCGTCGATCTCGAGCATCTTCCGCTTCACGTCCGAGTCCCGAACCGCCACCCGGCCATTGTCCTTGAGCCCACCGAGGGCAGACCGGAGGAGGTCGTACGCCCGCGACAGGGGATCCTCTGGGGCTGCCGTCTCGGCCGTCCCCGCCGACCCCGCCTGATCCGCCCTGCGTCCGCCCCTTCCCTCCTTCGATCGCCGACTCCGGGTCCTCTCCGCTCGCCGTGTCCGCGACTCCGCGGCATCGCCGGTCCGCAAGCTCGCTCCCCCCGAAGGGCTCACCTCGTATTGGCCGTTCTGGAGTTTCTTCAGGTTGATGAGGCTTCGTGACGACGCCTCCGCCAGGAACTTGCTGAACTTGGAGAAGCCGTAGCTCTTTTCGTCGAATCCAGGGTCGAGCTCGAGCATGACCTGCTTGAGGCGGTCGGAGCGCATCACGTCATTCCGTCCGACCATGCGCTCCAGGGCCTGCTCGACCGTAGCCCACGGGTCGAGGGGCTGATGCTCCAGGTCGCTGGTCTTTCGGAGTCCCGCAAGCGACGTGTAGGAGTAGTACTCGTCGCAATTCTGCACGAGGATGTCGGAGCTGGACTCCTGAATCCCGATGCCGATCACGTACTTTCCGTACTCCTTGAGCTTGAGGACGAGACTGGAGAAGTCGCTGTCCCCGGTCAGAAGGATGTAGGTGCCGATCTCCGGACGGATGAAGATGAGCTCCATCCCGTCGATGGCCATGCGGATGTCCGTGGCGTTCTTCTTGGAGCTTCCGTAGGCCGGCGCGAAGATCAGGTCGATCGACGCCTCGGAGAGCGGCACGATGTACTGAGGATACCTGCGCCAGTCGGCGTAGGCCCGCTGGACCGTGACCTTCCCTTTGATGATGTCGGAGTTGAGGAGGGTCTTCAGCTCTTTGGCAAGGTCGCTCCTCATTCCCATCGTGACGTTGTCGAAGTCGATGAGGAGGGCGGCGTTGGGCGCATGCGCACCCGGTGGTGCGGTGGCCCCCTCTACGTGGGGGGCCCGCGAAAACGGTGTAGTCATGTCTGTTTTGTTCTCTCGCAGCGAGTTGTGTGTTGTGCCGCGAGACCTCCCCGCCCGCTCCACTCCGCCTGACCGCGAACGGTGGGTGCGGATGTGGAGCGGGCCGGGGTGGCCTCCAGCTGTGCTATGGTCGGCGGGCCCGTTGCTCGGCCTGAATCATGCGGGCGAGCTCGACTCGTCGGACCTTGCCTGTTCCCGTGCGGGGGAACGTGTCCAGGAAGCGGATCAGATCGGGGACCTTGTAGTCCGCGAGCGTCATCCGGCACCACTCCTGAATCTCCGGACCGGTGACGATGGCCCCTTCCAGAGGCACGATACAAGCACAGATGGCCTCGCCCAGAACCTCGTCCGGGACGCCGACCACGACGGCCTCGTCGACCGCCGGGTGGGATTGGAGGCGATCCTCCACCTCCCGGGGGTGGACATTGAAGCCGCCTCGGATAATAACGGTCTTTCTCCTACCCACCAAATGGAGAAAGCCCTCTTCGTCCACCATGCCCAGGTCTCCCGTGAGGAAGAACCCGTCTTGGCTGAAGGTACGGGTGGTCTCGACCGGCTGGCGGTAGTACCCCACCATGAGCCCGGGTCCCTTCACGGCGATCTCTCCCACGCTTTCGACCGGGAGCTCCGTGCCGTCGCTCTCCAGAACGCGGACCTCGCTCCCGCGAAGCGGCCGACCCACGGTGAAACGGAGCTTCTCCTGGGGATCGTCCGGGCGGGTGACGGACACTGTGGATCCAGTCTCGGTCAGGGAGTACGCGATCAGGAAATCCGGGCACAGTCGCTCCTGAACGCCCTGCACCAGGCTGTCGCTCACTGGAGCGCCGGCGGCCACCCCCAGGCGCAGGCTCGACACGTCGGAGTCCACGGTCTCCAGCGCTTTGAGCTCAGTGACGAAGAGGGTCGGCACGCCGTACTGGACCGTTGCCCCGTGGCGCTCGATGAGCTCGAGGGTGGCCACGGCGTCGAATCCGTCCTGGAGGATCAGCGACGCGCCGGCCGCGAGTGCCCCCAGGACGCCCGGTCCGAGGCCGAAGACGTGGAAGAGCGCGTTCACCCCGATGACCCGATCGTCGGGCTCGAGGCCCACCGCCTGTGCGGTGGCGGCGGCCACCTGGAGCAGACTGTCGTGGGAAAGCTCCACGCCCTTGGGCTTTCCCGTGGTGCCTGAGGTGTAGAGGATGGTGAAGACCGTATCGGCGGGCTCGAAAGGAAGGACGTCGTAGCTCCGGCCCGCGCCCGCCGAAAGCGCGTCCTCGAACTGGAAGATCCGATCGTCGTACCAGAGGTCTTCTTCACCCACCGTGACCAGGTACTGGAGCTCGGGCAATTGCGGGATGAGGTCCTCGAAGAGCTGAAGGTAGTCCACCCCGTCCAGGGTCTCGATGCAGACGGTGGCCACCGATTCCGAGTGGCGCAGCATGTACTGCAGCTCCGGCACGGTGAGCCGTGGGTTCAACGGGACGATCACCGCGCCGAGCTTGGCGGCCGCGAACATGGCGACGACGAATTCGG
>JBDHFN010000194.1:0-2907 GCA_039590375.1 Gemmatimonadota bacterium | reverse complement strand
CGGTGTAGCCGCAGTCCTCGGGCTGCGGCGGCAGACAGGGTGAGCCTTCCTGCAGCGTGTAGTCGTCCGTGGCCATGTCGCAGAAGAGCGGATCGAGCGAGCGGTTCCCGGAGACGCCGTCCTGCCCGGCGTACGGCCCCACGTAGTCCCCCCCGGCGTTGCCGTAGATGTCGGAGCAGGTCGCGGTGCCGGAGCCCCCCGCGGCGGCGGCGCCGCTGGAGAAGGCGAGGATCGTCCGCCAGATCCAGGCCGTGGAGTTTGCGCTCATCCAGATGTGCGTGCCCGTCGAGGCGTCGTTTTGGGCGAACGTATCCTCGTAGAAGAAGACGTACGAGCCGGTCAACGCGCAGGCTCCCCCGAGCGCGGCGCTGTTGCGGGCGAAGAGCGTCCGGTTGATCCGGTCACAGTCCTCTGAGAACTGGGTGTTCAACCCCACGAGGTCGAGCGCCCCTCCCCGTCCGGTGGCGTGGTTGTCCACGAAAGAGCAATAGCTGACGCAGTCGTAGAGGTTCAATCGGGCGGCCCCGCCGTTCGTCGCGGTATTGCCCGTGAGCGTGCACGCTTCGAGCCAGGTGCCGTAGTACTCGTTCGCTGCGGTGCCCGTGCTGTAGACTGCACCGCCGTCGTCGCCCGCATGGTTGTTCGTGAACGTCGACTGGGAAATGAACCCCCCCAAGCCGTCGAGCGACGACTTCTGGGCGAAGATCGCCCCGCCATGCCCCTGGGCGACGTTGTCGACGAACTCGCACCGGTCGCAGTCCACGAAGATCTCCACGTCGATCGCGCCCCCCGATGTGGCCTCGTTGGACTCGAACCGGCAGTCGTAGAAGCTGGGGTGTCGGTCCGTGACGATCGAGATCGCGCCCCCGCGTGGGGCCGTTCCATCGATGAAGACACAGTCGTGGAAGCTGATGAGCGCGTTGTCCATGAGGCCCAGACCCCCTTCGACAGGGTGGGTCCCGTTCCGGAAGGAGATTCCTCGGACGACCGGACTCGTCGAGCTCGCGGAGAGGCAGCGCCCCAGGCCCCCGGCGTCGATCGCGGTCGTCGACGGATCCAGCGTCTCGCTGAAGAGACGGACGCCGCTCGGGATCCACAGGTCGTGCTCATAGAAGATGCCGGAGGCGAGCAGGACGGTGTCCCCGTAGGCGGCGACCGTGAAGGCGGACTGGATCGTGGGGCGGTCGCCGGTGCCGTCCGGCTTGATGTACCAGGTGGTGGAAGCAGCAGGCGCCGAAATCGCAAGGATCACGAGGGTCGCACAGGCGATGGCCTTCACGGAATCCCTCCTGGTCTGGAGGTGGCGGCGGGGAGTGACTTCAGCGTGAACCTCTCGGGCGGGCGAAGTCAACGTCGCTCTCCCGGTCGTCCCCGCGGCAGGGGGTCATCCCCCAGCAACACGGACGGTTGAGTTAAGGCCTTCCTCCTGCTGACTCCTCCGCTCGATCCTCCTTCTCATCCGTGGGTTGTGGAACCGCTCGATGTAGTCGAAGACATCGGCGGTGGCTTCTCGGCGCGTCAAGTACCGCCTCCGGTGGACTCGGTCGCGCTTCAGGAGCCCGAAGAACCCCTCCATCGCCGCATTGTCCGCGTAGCTGCCCACCTCGCTCATGCTGCCGATCAGATTGTGATGGCCGAGGAACTTCTGGTAGTCCCCGCTGGTGAACTGCGTGCCCCGGTCTGAGTGAACGACCACGGGTCGGTTCCCCTCGCGCTGCCATTGCGCCATCAGTAGCGCGCGGAGCACGAGATCGCGCGTCTGGGCGCTGCTCATCGACCAGCCAACCACGGCGTTCGAGAAGAGGTCCAGCACCACACAGAGATACAGCCAACCCTCCAGGGTCCGGATGTACGTGATGTCCGTCACCCATTTCTGGTTCGGCTCCTCGGCCTGAAAGTCCCGGTCGAGGACATTGACGATCCCGATCGGGCGAGCGCCGGACGGCTTCTTCCGCCAGGCGCGACTCGGTAGAGTTCCGCGCAGACCGTCGGCCCGCATCAGGCGCGCCACACGGTTCACCCCGCACAAGAACCCCTCCTCGAGGAGCTCCTCATGCATGCGAGGGCTGCCGAGCGCCTCACCGCTCTCCCGATGCAGAACCCGTATCCGCTCCAAGAGCCGGCGATTCTCCCGTTCCCGGTCGCTGGGCGATCGCGACTTCCAGCCGTAGTAGCCGCTCGATGAAACCCTCAGACAGCGACACATCAGGCGCACCGGGTACTCTGAGCGACAACGATCGATGGTCTGGTACTTCACTTGGGGTGCTTGGCGAAGAACGTTGCCGCGTCGCGCAAAAAATCTCGCTCCTTCTTCACTCGGCTGAGCTCGCGCTTCAGCGCCGTCAGCTCCTCGTCCCGAGGCTTCCCTTTGCCCGGGAATGCCCGCCCGCCCGAGTCCTTGAACTCGCGGACCCACCGCCCCAGCACATTGGCGCTGATCCCCAGATCTCGGGCAACCTGGGCCTGCGTGACGCCGGGCTCCTCGGCCAGAGCCACGGCCTCGCGCTTGTACTCGTCCGAATACTTCCGCCGTCCCATCTGACACCTCCGGGGCCATTATGCCCTTTCAGAAGTGTCCGTGAAACCGGGGGAGAACCCCCTTGGGAGTATCGAGGACAAGTTCCCAGCGGCCGCGTCCCCGTGGCCAACGACAGCTTCGGGGGGATCAAGGGGCAGTACAAGAACTAGGCTCACATGAACCCGAAGCTGCTCCTGTCATCCATCGCCCCCTCCACCATCGTCATCTGGCGGCGACGGGCGTTCAGCCATTCCAGTGGGGACTTCTCCGGCCATGGCGTGGAGCCATCCGCGGCGATGGCACGGATCACCTAGTGGCGGTGGCGCGATGCAACTGGACCGCCGACACCAACACAGGCGATCGTCGCCTCCTTGGCCGACGACGTTCTG
>JBDHFN010000193.1:0-2936 GCA_039590375.1 Gemmatimonadota bacterium | reverse complement strand
TCGGCGCAGCCGATCGCGGCCGAGCCGGCCCCGAGGAACAGCACGCGTTGTTCCTCGAACGGTCTCTCGGTCAGGCGTAGCGCGGACAGCAGCCCGGCCAGCACGACGGCCGCCGTGCCCTGGATGTCGTCGTTGAAGCAGCAGACGCGATCGCGGTAGCGTTCCAGCAGCCGGAACGCGTTGCGGTTGGCGAAGTCCTCGAACTGGATCAGCGCTCCGGGGAAGATTTCCTGGGCCGCCTCGACGAACTCCTCGATCAGGGCGTCGTAGGCCTCACCGCGAACCCGGGTCTGGCGAAGCCCGAGATAGAGCGTGTCGTCGATCAACGACTGGCGGTTGGTGCCCACATCGAGCGTGACGGGCAGGCAGCGGGCGGGATGGATGCCGGCGCAGGCCGTGTAGAGATTCAGCTTGCCCACGGGGATGCCCATCCCGTTGACGCCCAGGTCGCCCAGGCCCAGGATGCGCTCGCCGTCGGTGACGACGATCACCGAGACCTCGTCGTGCGGCCAGTTACGCAGCAGTTCGGCGACGCGGCCCGAGTCGTCGATCGAAACGTACACGCCCTTCGGCCGGCGGAAGATGTGACCGTACTCCTGACAGGCCTGGCCCACAGTCGGCGTGTAGATGATCGGCATCATCTGCTCGAGGTGGTCGACGACGACGCGGTAGAACAGGGTCTCGTTGCGGTCCTGAAGCGCCATCAGATAGCTGTACTTCTCCAGTGGGCCGGGCTGCTTGTGGAAATTCCCCATCACCCGCTGGACCTGGTTCTGAAGCGTCTGCAGGCCCGGGGGCAGCAGGCCGCGCAGGCCCAACTCTGCGCGTTCGGCGCCGGTGAAGGCCGTTCCCTTGTTCAGCAGCGGATCGTGCAGCAGATCCACACCGCGGGGGATGCGATCTCGGTCGTCTTGGGTCATGTCAGGTGCCTTTCAGATCTTAGCACCCGAAAACCCGGGCCTTGCGGCCATGAAGCGGGTTTGACCCACGATTCCTTCGTGAACCTGCTCAGAAGCCGTTCTCGATCACGATCTCTTCGAGCGAGAGCTGCCCCGGTTTCGGCCACGGGTCCTTCGTACCCTTGCCGATCGCGACCATGGGACCCATCACATGGTCCGCAGGCAAGCGAATCAGCTCTGCGACCTTGTCGATGTCGAAACCGATCATCGGGCAGGAGTCGTAGCCCATCGCCTTCGCAGCCAGCATCAGGGTCTGCATTGCCATTCCGATCGATCGCTGAGCCTCGTCACGCTCGAGCCACTCCCGTCCCTCGTGAAAAGGGCCCATCCAATCGACGAGCATTTTGGCGACCTCGGGCGGAGCCTTGCGCCAGTAGCGGTCAGGCTCCTTGGCCCATGCCTTCTTGTCGGCGGTCATCAGGATCAAGAGCGAGGCATCGGTCATCTGCGCCTGGTCGTTCCCGTACTCCTTGCGGATGCGCTGTCGGAGCTTGGGATCTCGCAGGATCACGAATCGCCAGTGCTGGATGTTGAAGCTGGTCGGAGCCTGAATCGCCGCATCGAGCAGCTTCGTCTCTTCCTCGCGGGGGATACGGTGCGTCGGGTCGAAGCCCTTGATTGCGCGTCGCCCGTAAATTGCGTCTAGAGTATCCACAAAACCTCCTTCAGCCACCCCAGGGGCAGGCGAACATCTTCCTCTCTAACCAGGCAATACCGCCTCGATGGCCTCAATCATCTCGCGGGACATCGGCTTGACGGATGACTCGAACCGTCGAACTACCTGACCCTCGGGATTGACGAGAAACTTGGTGAAGTTCCATTTCACTTCGCCTCGAATTCCGGCGGAGGTTTCCTCCGTAAGCGTGCGATAGATCGGCGCCTGGTCCGAACCCTTGGCATGAACCTTGGCCATCATCGGGAAGCTGACCCCGTATTTCTTCCGGCAGAACGTCTCGATCTGTTCGGCAGTACCGGGCTCCTGACCTCCGAAGTCATTGCTCGGGAACCCGATCACGACGAGGCCTCGATCGGCATAGGCCTGCTGCAGCTCCTGAAGGCCCGCGTACTGCGGCGTGAACCCGCACTTGGAGGCGGTGTTGACGATGATCATCGCTTTTCCGCGGTATTGAGCGAGATCGACCGGCTTGCCGGAAAGCGACTGGACGACATGATCAATCACGGCAGTCCCCTGTTTTGTCGATTCTCCCTGCGTCGAACTGCAGGGTCTTCGTAGAATGCCCGCCTTGGATTCACCCCGGCTGACAAAAAGTCAGTTCGGGGAGCATCGCAGAGCTCGGCAGCGGAAGCAATCAGGCGTAGAATGTCCGACCTGATCCAGTGGCCGGAGAACCATCATGGATAGTGACGATCAACGCGGACGCCGGGCGGAGCGCGGCCTGGACGAGGCCGAGCCCGAGAGCCAACTTGCACTCAAGAACCGCGCACTGGCCGTCGCAGCGGAAGGGATCACGATTGCGGATGCGCGTCTTCCCGACCAGCCGCTCATCTATGTCAATGAGGGCTTCGAGCGGCTGACAGGCTATCGCCGCGAGGAGATCCTGGGGACCAATTGCCGTTTTCTCCAAGGCCTGGACCCGCAGCGAGAAACCGTGGACGAGATCCGACGGGCGCTTACGGAGGAACGCGAGTGCATGGTCGAGATCCGGAACTACCGCAAGGACGGAACCCCGTTCTGGAACCGGCTTTCGATCACGCCCGTACGGGACGCCTCCGGAAGCGTGACGCATTTCATTGGCGTTCAATCGGACATTACAAAGAGAAGAGAAGCCGAGGACGCCCTGCGACGAGCGAATGACGATCTCGAGATCGTCAACCGCCGCATGAAGATGGAGCTCCAGGCGGCATCCAGGGTTCAACGCGCGTTGTTGCCCGCGGAGCTTCCCGACATCGGGGATGCGTCCTTCTCATGGGTTTTCGAACCGTGCGCCGAACTGGCCGGGGACACGCTCAATGTCA
>JBDHFN010000192.1:0-3782 GCA_039590375.1 Gemmatimonadota bacterium | reverse complement strand
ACCGGAGAAGCGCGACTCGATGTAGCCACCCGTCTCCCAGAGCGCTCCCGTGACCAGCCGCATCACCTGCGCCGGGTTGGCGAAGACCAGGACGACGTCGGGAGTCCAGTCGGCTGACGCCAGCGGCCCCGAGACCATTGCGAAGTACCGTCCGAAGTCGAAGCAGGGTGCCGCGGCCTCGGTACGGGCGCCCGCTGCGGCATCCCGCGTGTACATTCCAGCGCAGCAGTTGCCCTTGTCGAAGTATTCGCTTCGGGGCTGGAAGCCGAAGGTCGTCACGGCTGATCGCCACAGTCCAGCCGTAGTGGCGGCTGATACTCAAGCCCTGGCACAGGGCGCTCTGGATCTGGAAATCCCGCCCCGGCCGGCGGGCCTGTTCGGGAATCTCGTCCTCGCGCTCGACCATGCGAATCGCCAGGGGCAGGCTATCGGGCCGGATGTAACGTTCGATCTCTCCCGCGACCTCCTTTGGAGACATTGCGGTGTTTCCTTGGGTCATCGGTTCTTCCTCCACATGGACTAGAGCAGGGTCCGGTAGAGGAGCATGAGGGCCAGAATCATCAAGAAGGCGAGGACGAGGGGCGCGAAGAAAACGAGTCGCGGACCGCCGCGGTCGTGGCGCAGGTGCATGAAGAAGCCGACGACGGCCATGAACTTCACCACGGTGAGCGAGAGCAGGATCGGAACGATCATCGGGATGAGCCACTGCACTTTGGCCCCATACCAGGCCTTGCTGCCGGGCAGGATCAATCCGATCTCGATCATGGTGACGATTGTCAGGAAGATCGCGACCTTCGCATACTCCCAGACGCTCGAGCGATGCCCGCTTCCCGGCTGGTCATTTCGCGAACTCCAGCAGGTAGACGACCGTAAAGAGCACGATCCAGACGATGTCGACGAAGTGCCAGTAGAGGCCGCAGATCTCCACGTCGAGCGCCTTCTCGGGTCCCAGCAGTCCGCGCGCATTCATCACGAAGAGGCTCGTCAGCCAGAGCACGCCTCCCGAAACGTGGGCCCCGTGAAAGCCCGTCAGCACGAAGAAGGTCGTCCCGAAGAGGTTCTTCTGCAGAGAGAGGCCCGCGTGGTAGAAGTGCGTGAACTCGAAGGACTGAAAGCCGAGGAAGATCAAGCCCCCGAGTGCCGTCGCCGCGAGCCAGACCCCGCCCAGCCGACGGCTACCCTGCCGCACGTAGTGCAGCGCGAGCACCATGGTGAAGGAGCTCATCAGAAGGGTGAAGGTCGACCAGGTGGTGATTCCGATATCGAATAAGTCCGCCGGATAGGGCCCCACGAGGCTCTTCCCGACATAGGACATGTAGGCCCCGATGAGGGCACCGAAGAGCATGCACTCGGAGCCGAGGAAGATCCAGAAGCCGAGCTTCCGATTCGGGTAACCCAGATTCCCGAGATCGTGTTCGGCAACGGCCGGGGCAGACATCAGTGTCCCTCCTCGGAGATGTACCCGTAGCCGGGCTGGAAGACCCACCCGAACATTCCGAAGAGGAACAGACCCGCGCCCAAAATCGGGATCAGCGGGCCCACGAAAGGCCAACAGATCACGCCTCCGAAGGTCAGCGCGATCCCGCCCCCGACGACGATCGGCCAGATGGAAGGCGGCGGGATGTGGATGTGGGGCTCGCGTCCGGGCTCCGGCTTCGGAGCGTCTCCGTACTTCTGGTCGAACAGTGGACGCGAGCTGGTCACCACGGGCTGACGATCGAAGTCGTGCTCGGGCGGGGGAGAGGTGGTGGCCCACTCCAGCGTCGCGGCGTCCCAGGGGTCATTTCCGGCAATCTTTCCCTTTCGGAAGTGGGTCAGGAAGTTGTACACGAAGAGGAGCTGGGCGATCCCGAGCGCGAAGGCGCTCACGGATACCACCAGGTTCCAGGTACCCCATCCTTCGAGTGCTGCGTAGGTCCAGGTGCGGCGCGGCATGCCGTCGACGCCCAGAACGTGCATGGGAAAGAACGTCAGGTTCACCGCGATGATGGTGATCCAGAAGTGGAGTTTCCCGAGCCGCTCGTCCATCAGGCGTCCCGACATCTTCGGCATCCAGTAGTACAGGCCGGCGTAGAGCCCCATCATTGCGCCCCCGAAGAGCACGTAGTGGATGTGGGCGACGATGAAGTAGGAGTCCTGTTGCTGGATATCGATCGGCGGGGAGGCGTGCATGAAGCCAGACAGCCCTCCCACGATGAACAGCGTGAGGAAGCCCACGGCAAAGAGCATGGGCGTGTCGAAGCGCAGGTGTCCTCCCCACATGGTCCCGATCCAGTTAAAGATCTTCACGGCGGTCGGGATCGCGATCAGCATGGTTGTGAAGGAAAACGTCGTATCGGCGAGGGGGCCCAGCCCGGTCGTGAACATGTGGTGGCTCCACACGCCGAACCCCAGAAACCCGATCGCCACACCGGAGAAGATCACGAAGGGGGCGCCGAACAGCGGCTTGCGGGAGAACGTCGGCAGCACCTCGGAAACGATGCCCATGGCCGGCAGAATCAGGATGTAGACCTCCGGGTGGCCAAAAAGCCAGAAGAGGTGCTGAAAGAGAAGCGGATCGCCCCCCGCGGCGGCAATGTAGAAGTTGGTCCCGAAGAAACGATCGAACATCAAGAATAAGAGCCCGACCGTAATCAGCGGAAAGGCAAGGACCACCAGGAACTGGACCACAAGCAGCATCCAGACGAAGACGGGCATACGCATCAGCGTCATGCCCGGCGCGCGCATGTTCAGGATGGTCGTGATGAAGTTCACGCCGGCCATCATCGAGGCCGCGCCGAGGATCTGGAGACCGAGCAGCCAGAAATCGATCGCGGGTCCCGGGGAGTACTGCTTCGACGTGAGGGGGGTGTAGCCGAACCAGCCTCCGTCGGGTGCGGCACCGAAGAGGAAGCTCGAGTTGAGGAAGAGCGCCCCGAAGAGGAACACCCAGTAGGAGAGCGCGTTCAGTCGCGGAAAGGCGACATCTCGGGCGCCGATCATGAGCGGAATCATGTAGTTGAAAAAGGCCGCACCGAGCGGCATGACCGCCAGGAAGATCATCGTGGTCGCGTGCATCGTGAACATGGCGCTGTAGAAGTCGGCGCTGATCAACGATTGCTCCGCAAACATGATCTGCGCTCGGATCACCAGCGCCTCGAGCCCGCCGATGAGGAAGAAGGCGAAGCCGCTGACGCCGTACAGCACGCCGATCCTCTTGTGATCGACGGTCTTGATCCAGCTCATGATTCCGCTCTCCGATGCCTCGGAGATCTGCGGCAGTGTGGCTGAAGTCGTTGTCATGGCTGATAGGGTTCCCGTTACTTGAGGATCTGCAGATAGGCGACCAGCTGTTCGATCGTCTCATCGGTCAGGCAGTTACCGATCCCCGCGCTCCGACAGCAGGGATCGGGCTCTCCTTCCGCCGTGCACTGCGGCGCGATGATGTTCATCAGCGCGTTCGGCTTAACATGCTGTGGGCTCTTGAGCCATGATCTCAGGTTCGCGGGCGTGTTCGGGAGGAGGCCGGCCGCGATCATCCGACGGGTCGCGACCGTCCGGAGGTTCGGCCCGAGCATGCCGCGTGTCGTCCCGTCGTTCACCATCGGTGTGTGGCAGGCGATGCACCCCGGTGTCGCGAAGGTTGCCAGGCCCTGCATGATCTCCGGCGGCGCCGCTGCCTTCTGTCCCGCGAGCCACGTCTCGAAGCCCTCCGGCGTCTCCACGACCACCTGCATCGACATGAGGGCGTGGGAAGAGCCGCAAAACTCCGCGCACTGCCCGTCGAAGACGCCGGGCTCCTC
>JBDHFN010000191.1:0-2957 GCA_039590375.1 Gemmatimonadota bacterium | reverse complement strand
AGCTCGATCCGGACTTCGCTGTCGCCCACGCCGAGCTCGCGACCTACCACATGTTCGTCTTTTCGAGGAGATGGGATCGCACCGAAGACCGGCTGCGCGCAGCCAAGGCTGCCCTAGATCGCGCGTTCGAGCTGGATCCTGACTTGCCCGAGGCGCACTGGGCCGCCGGCTCGTACTACTACTCGGGCCCCCGAGACGACCTGATGGCCACGAGGGAGTTCGCCCTGGCCGCGGCGAGACTGCCCAACGCCGCCCGGGCCCACTACGGCCTGGCTCACGTGCTCAGGCGGTCACGGAGATTCGAGGAGGCGGTGGCAAGCTACCAAAGGGCCGTCGAGCTGGACCCCCGGCGAGCCGATGCGCTGAACGCCCTGGCGCAGACTCAGGCCATGCTACGCCGCTTCGACGAGGCCGAGGAGACGTTCGCACGGCTCCTTGCGTTGGGCGGCATCGCGCCGGAGGCCGTCGGCGTCCGGCGCCCGCCTCCTGCTCGGCCTGGCGTCCCTGGGAATCCCGGCGTGCGGGCTGGGGAGACCACGCCCGGGGCCAGCCGCGCCAATGTTCGCCGTGGCTACAGCGGTCCAGCGGCCGCTTTTGGATTGATTGAGTATCTGGTGCTCAGTCGGGGCGACGGCGAGAGAGCCCTGAGGATGCTGGATGCCTACCGCGAAGCGGTGCCGGAAACGGGGCCGTGGCACCTTTACGCGGAAGCGTATCTGCTGGTGCGTGACTACCGGCGAGCGGCGGAGGAAGTCGAGCGCGCCCTCTCCCGAATACGCGCGCGCTCCGTACTCGCCGAGGCCGGGGAAGACCCGAACCAGTCGTTGTCCCAACTTCTGGAATCCCAAACGCATGCGGAGGTGCCCCTGGGCGAGATCTACGCCCTCCTCGAACGGCCGGAACTGGCGCTGGCTTACTACGACTCCGCCAGGGTGCACCTGGAGGCCCTCGTCCTCGATTCTCTTTGGAAGGACCACGTTCTTGGACACCTCGCCATCGTCTACGCCGGGCTGGGACGCCGGGACCAGGCCGTCGAGACCGCTCTAGAGATAAAGGCGGGGCTCCCCACGTCTTGGCAAGCACGCCCTAACCTCGCGAGGGTGTACGTGATGCTGGGTGACTTCGACGATGCGCTGGACCAGATCGAGTGGCTGCTCGGGAACCCGACTACGGACCCCCCCTTGACGGTGGGTGGGCTCCGAGCTCATCCCCGCTGGGACCCCCTCCGCGACCACCCCCGCTTCCAGGCGCTGCTCGAGAAGTACGAAAGCGAGAACTGACCGATGGCCCTCTTGACTCCGATTCCGCTCCTGGCGTTGGCCCTGGCGACGGCAATGTAGCTCAGGCGCTCCAGAAGTGAAGCAATGTGCCACCGCTCGGGCGTGGACAACACACCTGTGCCCGATCAACCCTCGGCGCCAATCTCGCCCCCGTTCGATTCCGAACCGATCAATCCAGAACTGACTCCTGCATAGAGACTTGTAGGCACATCACACCTTCCGTGATGGCGCGCTGATCCCTCGATGACTCCCACGTGAAGGGCGCCCCTCATCTTTCGCATGCAGTCTCACAACACCGATCGCCGGGAAATGGCGCTGCCGAAAGGAGGGGATCATGCTCACTGCAAGGAACTGGGCACTCATGCCCTTCGCCGTCTTCCGGCCCAATGGTAAGACATCGATGGCAACCGCTCTTCTGGCGGCGTGCCTAACGGCTCTCGGATGCGGTGATGGGATCACGCCCGCGGACCCGCCTCATGTAGCTCAGGTACGGCTGAGCCTGACCACCCTCGAGCTGGACGTCGGTGAAACCGTCGTCATCCAGGCGGTTTTGACGGATCAGTTCAGCGAGAGCTACCCGGTTGCCGACGCAGCATTGTCGTGGTCGAGCGACGACCCACAGATCGCGACCATCTCGGTGGATGCCGGCACCTGCGTGGTCGCTGGAGTCGGAGCGGGATCCACCGTCATCCGTGCTTCGGTTGGAGGCTTGATCGCCACGGCGATCGTGAACGTCAACCCGTCTGAACCACCGGAGCCGGACAAGGTGACGATCGAGGTGGAGAACGCACTCATCGAGCCGATATCCGTCGAGATCAACGGCGTACCCCGCCTCACCGTTCCATCGAAGGCGACGCGGAAGGCCTCGGCTTCTCCAGGTGAGCCTGTGCAGGTGTCCTGGTCCCTCGTTCGGCCGACGGATGCCCACGGCGAACCGTTGGGGGAGGCCATCGGGGAGACGTTCCCCTTGGTGCTAGATCCCCAGCGTACGCTGAGCTACCGGGCAGATGCACGGATCGGCGATCATGCCTACTTCGCTCCGCTGGTGCGCAACGAGACCGAGTCCGACTTGCTGATCGGCGTCAACATGGGCCTGCCGTCGGAGGACCGATGCGGTTACACGGTCCTCGCGGGGTCGACCGCGAGCTTGGGATATTACCGTCTCGTCCCTGAGTCCAATGTCCGTGCGTATCTGGGTTCCACCTACACGCACGCACATGTCTCTTGGGAGATCCTGCCCGAACACGTTGACCGCGTCAGCGGCAGGATCGAGCTCACAGCGGCGTTCGGCCCGGGTCCGAGTGGTTGATCGGGACGCCCATCCTCCTGACCAACGCGGGAACGGGAGGCGCCGCCAACCGCTGAACGTGCCACCGGTCTCCATCGGCCGCGGTCCGCCCTACGCGTGGGTAGCGGGCCGCGGCTCGTCTCACGGACATGAGCGTGGCATGTCCCACGACCCAATCAACCCGGCGTGGCCCGAGGATCTGCCGCTGCGTGCCGCCATGGCGGAAAGCCCCACGTCTGCTTCAGCCTTTTCCCGACATCTCGAACGGAGCTTGCAGCTGCGTGTGGACTACGTACTGGAAGGCGGCGTCCAACGTGGGGGCGACCGGGTCCGGATCAACCTCCAGCTCATCGACGCTCACGAGGACGTGCATCTCTGGGCCGACTCGT
>JBDHFN010000190.1:0-2973 GCA_039590375.1 Gemmatimonadota bacterium | reverse complement strand
TACGGCGAGGGCGAAGGCTCGGAGAAGTTCAAGGCGCACCTCGCGCAGAACGTGGTGTTCCCAAAGCGACTCGGCTACGCGGAAGAGATCGCCTCGATGGTCGTCGAACTCGTCACCAACGATTACATGAACGCCGAAGTCGTACGCGTCGACGGCGGCGTCCGGCTTCCGCCCAAATAGAGGAGATCCCCATGGCCGACGAGGTTCTCAGCGAAATCCGTGGACGGGTGCTGCTCATCACCCTGAACCGACCCGACGCGCGAAACGCGGTGAACACCCCACTCGCGCAGGCGCTGCTCGCGGCCGTCGAGCAGCTCGACGAAGACAAGGGCCTGACGGCGGGCGTCATTACGGGTGCGGGCCGCGGCTTCTGTTCGGGCATGGATCTGAAGGCGTTCGCGGAAAGCGGTTTCCCGAAGGGCTTCGCGGAACTGCTGCAACGCGAAAGCGCCAAACCGATGATCGCCGCGATTGAGGGCTTCGCGCTCGCGGGCGGACTCGAGGTTGCGCTGACCTGCGATCTGCTCGTCGCAGCGCGCGGCGCCAAACTCGGCATCCCGGAAGCCAGCGTCGGCCTGTTCGCAGCGGGCGGCGGCTTGATGCGCCTGCCCCGACACCTGCCGTACGGCGTGGCCATGGAGATGGCGCTCACCGCGCAACCCATCCTCGCCGAGAAGGCGCACGAGTACGGTCTCGTAACACGCCTCTGCGAACCCGGCGAAGCCCTCGAAACCGCACTCGAACTCGCAGAACAGATCTCGAAGAACGCACCGCTCTCGGTAGCGGTCTCGAAGCAGATGATCCGCGCAACCCAGGGCCGAACCGAAGCCGAACTCTGGGAACTCCAGGTGCCGCTCGGCGCAAAAGTGATCAACTCGAAAGACGCCAAGGAGGGGCCGCTGGCCTTCATCCAGAAACGCGCCCCGAACTGGCAGGGCGAGTAACACCGAAACACAGGTCGCGCGCGAGTTGGTCGTGCAGATGCAGCTCTTGCGCCTCGATCCCCAACGAGAGCGACAGTGCTACGCGTCGAATTCTCCTAAGGGGATCCTGCTCGGGTTCGGTGAGGGGAGGCCATCGGGCTCAAACCCCATGTCGCCCGATGGCCTCCCCCCACCGAACCCAAGTGACGCTCTCTTTGGAGGGGACTTTTGTATACGGCGGCGAAACGGATCCGAGTGGAAGCAACACGGGACTCGAACCCGTGTTGAAGCGCCGTAAGCTCCCGAAAGCAAGGGACTCGAAGTAGCCAATTCTTGTCGCCAAGGCGGAATCCGGGCGGCGCAAGCTACTACCTCGAACCCCTCGCTGCGCTCGCCGACGAACGGCCAAGGGCTACGAAGGATTCACGCTGACGCCTTAGCCGCTGCTCTCGCTAGAGGCTACCAGGCCGGCGACGCTTCCCATCCGGGGTAGTCCACGAAATCGAAGTCGTACCCGGTTGGGGATTCCTCATCTGGCGCCACGCGGACGTTGGTGAAGGAGCGGAGTCGATCCAGAAAGTCTTCGTAAGGAAGCGTGTGCAGCGGCTGCTTGTCGAGATCCGGCATCGGCCAGAGGCGGATGGTTCCGTCGGCGCTGCTCGAGGCGATCCAGCGCAGGTCCGGTGAGATGGCGAGAGTGTTTACGGTTCTCTCGTGACCGAGGAGGAGGTGTGGCTCCTCACCGCTGACTCGGCCGACGCGTATGGTTCCCTCTCCGCTGGCATCGCTCGTCACGGCAATGGTGCCGCTGGGATCCAGGGCGTAGGTGCGGTTGGCCGTGCCCTCCCCGCCATGGGATGCAAGGTGGCGCGAGACGCCTGTTTCGAGGTCGTGGAAGTAGAACCCCGCGTTCGTGTTGGCAAGCAGCCTGCGGCCATTTCGGCTCCATGCGACATTCCCGTACTCGATCTCGTTGTTGCCTTCCAGGATGATCGCGTGTGTGCCGTCCTGCGGATCCCAACGATGGACGTGGCCCCCACTCACGGAGATCAGCCCCCCATCCGGCGTGAAGCGGAGGCCTGTCGGGGTATCGCCGTCCCCGACATCCAGGATCCTGGTCTGACCCGACTGGAGATCCCAGACTCGAATGAACTTCTCCGACGCGTCGAAGCGGCCGGCACTTGCCGCTGCGAGACTCCCGTCGGGACTGATTGCAACCGATTGGAGCTGAGAGCTGAATCCGGTCAGAAATCGGGTAGGCGAATCGTCGAGCGGGACGAGCACGGCATTGTTGGAATCTCGACTCGTGGTGATCACATAGCGGCCCTCGGAATCCGTACTCAGCCACGCAAAGGGACGGGTCTCCGAACTGACGACCGCCTGACCGGAATCAGTGGCGGTCCCTGTTAGGTCCCATCGCCGCAAGGTGCCGTCGATTCCTCCCGAGAGAAGGAAACTTCCGTCCGGGGCGAACGCCAGCCCGAATACATCCCCCGTGTGTCCGCGCAGGATCCGGGGAAAGGGACGGTCGAGCGTCCAGAGAGTGACACCCGGAGCGTAGGCGGTGGTTGCCAACCAGCGGTCCGTCGTGTCGAAGACCACGCACCACACCTCGGCTTGCGCTCCCAGGTATTGGAAACCCCGCAACTCCAGCGGATCGGCGGCCGGTGGTCCGTCCAGCCGCCACAGAAGAGCCATTCCGCCCTCATAACCCGCGGCCAGCAAGGCCCCCGTGGTGTCGAACCGAAGGTCCAACACCTGGCCGGGCCCTTCCCGGGCCCGCAGGAGTTTCTCCAACCCGGAATCCAACGACCCGATCCGGATCCCCCCGGAGAAATCGCCGGAGGCGAGCCGGCTACCCTCCTCGTCGAAGGCCAACGCCCTGATCTCCGCCTCGTCCTGGCTCCCGACGTGGCGGGGTGCGGCACCTTCGAGACCGGCCAGCGAGACGACGTAGAGCTCGCGGCCCTCGGAGTAGACGAGCCGTGTTCCTCCAGGATCAACCGCAGCAGGAGTAAAAAATCCCGCTGACTGGGATGGCCACCCCCGA
>JBDHFN010000189.1:0-3035 GCA_039590375.1 Gemmatimonadota bacterium | reverse complement strand
AAACGCTATCTCGTCCGGGAGGTCTATCGGACCCTGCGGGCCGACCTCGGCACTCTCGCCACCCGCACTTGACATCTATAGGAACGTCTCGGGGGGGTTCAGAGGGGCGCGTCTCACGTGAGATTGAGTCCTTCCTGGCCACCGAACCCAGTTGCGGTGGATCGCATTATGACGAGGATCCGACGGCCTGTACTCACGCGACGCTCAGTCCGAAGCGCGAGATCGTGACAGAGGTCATGGCCAACAGGAAAAGCCGTACCGAATCGTGATGGGCAACGCGCCCGCCCCGCACCAGGGAACGCAGCACCGCATCCGGATTGAACAAATCCGCGCCTGCCTCCAGGTACTCCCGCAGGAGGCCCCCACGCTTGGAGGCCAGGTCTCGCTCGAAGGCCTGTACGAGCGGTACGTTGAACCCGTGCTGACGCCTCTCCGAGATTGAGCGCGGAACGTAGTGCCCGGCGATTTCCCGCACGACCGCCTTGCTCAGCCCCCCCCGGAGTTGAGCCCGAGCGCCGATGTTGCAGGCCAGTTCGAGCAGCTCGTGATCGAGAAACGGCACACGAACCTCGAGGCTGTGGGCCATGGACATCTTGTCGATCTTCATGAGAAGGTCGTCCGTCAGTCGGGTGTGGAAATCAATGTATGGGTCGACGTCGAACACGGACTCCGAGCGCCACCCCTTTTTCCACCACGCCCCGCGCCCACGGTAGCGCGCCTCGATTCCGAGCCCGCGAATGGCGCTCTCGCTCATGAAGTCTTCCCGATCGTGCTCGGAGGCCGGGTCCCGGGCGAAACGAGCCACGCGGTTGAGCGAGCCTCGGCCCAGCCACTGGAGCAGCGGCGCAGCCATCGCCACCCCGAGGCGCTCCGCGGCCGAGGGCAGCAGACGAATGAGGCGTCCCACTCGCGGGTGATAGTACTTCCCGTATCCGTAGTTGGTCTCGTCCGAGCCCTCCCCGGAGAGGGACACGGTCACGGACTCCCGGGTGATCTTGGATAGCTGATAGGTGGGTAGCAGCGCAGGGTCGGCGATGGGCTCCTCGCAGTGCCAGACAATCTCGGGCATAGACTCGAGCACCGGCATGTCGAACTCGATCCGACGGTGTTTCGTCCCGAGATGGGCAGCGACCGATTGAGACGCCCAACCCTCGTTCCAGCCTGATTCTCCGGCGAACTCGACAGAGAAGGTACGAAGGTCACGCCGCAGATCCTGGGACACAACTCCACAGATGGTGCTGGAGTCGAGGCCCCCCGACAGGAACATGCCCACCGGGACGTCACTGCGAAGACGCCGCGATACCGACGCGACAAAAGCCTCGTGATAGTCCCGGCCCGTCACGTCGGCACCCGTGATGCGGTCGAAGAACGACCAGTACTGGACGTCACGGCCCACCGGGTCGTCGAAGTCGAACTCCGTATACGTGCCTGGCGCGAGCTTACGGATATCGGAGAATATCGTGTTCGGCGTGTTGGTATATCGGTTGATAAGCAGTTCGGGCGCCATGGTCCCATCGATCGAACGTGGCACGCGATCATACTCAAACAACGACTTGACCTCGGACGCGAACGCGAGCGCGCGAGGTGAGCTGTAATAGTAGAGCGGCTTGATACCCACACGATCGCGACAGAGGAACAACCGCCGCTGACGTAGGTCGAGGAGTGCGAAGGCGAACATGCCGTTCATGCGCTCCAGCGTGCCCCCAATCCCATGCTCCTCGTACAGATGAAGGATCACTTCGGTGTCCGTGGTCGATTTGAAGCGATGACCACGTGCCTGGAGTTCGTCCTCGTAGTCGAGGGAGTTATAGAACTCGCCGTTGAACACAATCCATATTGAGGCGTCCTCGTTGCACATGGGCTGATGGCCCGCAGCAGACAGGTCAATGATACTCAACCTGCGAAAGCCGAGGCCGAGGTTTGGCGGAGGCTGATCGGCTAGCTCCAGCTCGTCAATGGAGCGAAACTCGATGGGGGCAGCCTGGTGGTCGCGCTTCGTGGCGACAAGAAGGTGCCCGCTGTCATCGGGGCCCCGATGGGTGATGACCTCAGTCATGCGGACGAGAACGCTAGGAGTAACTGGAGAGCCGTCGAAGTTCAGAACGCCGGCGATTCCGCACATGTGAGCCTGACGTAAGGGGAGAGTCGACCACCGTGCCCCTGAATCCGCCCCGAGACTAATGAGAGCCCCCCCAAGGGTCAACCTCATATGGGGCTCGCGGGGCGGTCCCATTCGCTTGTGACCAGCCCCCAATAGCGGTACCACCTACTGTGTTAGTCCAACCGCCTCCTGGAGCCTGGGGTGAGGGCCTCTGAGCGTCGGGAGATTCAGGAAGGCCGGATCAGGCCGGATCGCCGCCGGGGCCGGTGGGCGATAGCTCAGGGAACTATGAGGGCGGATCGTGTTGTACTCGCGCCGCCACTGCTCGATGAGCACCTTCGCTTCCTCCAACGAGTAGAAGATCTCCCGCTTCAGAACCTCTTCGCCGAGCGTTCCGTTGAAGCTCTCGTTGTAGCCGTTCTCCCACGGGCTTCCGGCTCGATATAGAGCGTCTTCACCCCAAGCCGCTTCAGCCATTCACGAACCACCTTCGCCGTGAACTCCGGGCCGTTGTCGGAGCGGATGTTCGCCGGAGGACCGTGCCTCGTAAACAGTTCGGTCAGCGTCTCCAGCACGTCGTCCGACCGAAGTCTCCGAGCCACCACGATCGCCAGGCACTCCCGGCTGTACTCATCCAACACCGTCAGCATCTTCAACGGCCGACCGTCGTGCGTCCGGTCCGCCACGAAGTCATATGCCCACACGTGGTGCCGGTACAAGGGCCGAAGCCGGATGCAGGAGCCGTCCGTCAACCACAGGCGCTCCCGTTTGGGCTGCTTCTTCGGCACCTTCAGCCCCTCTTCCCTCCAGATCCGCTCCACCCGCTTGTGGTTCACCGCCCAGCCCTCCGTCCGCAGCAGCCCCGTCACCATCCGGTAGCCGTAGCGGCCGAACCTCCGGGTAGTGTCCCTAGAATTGTGTAAAAGAGGGTGAG
>JBDHFN010000188.1:0-3074 GCA_039590375.1 Gemmatimonadota bacterium | reverse complement strand
ACGCACGCAACGGCTCGTGGTCCTCGAAGTGAATGCCGGGCGCCCCTGACGAAGCGATCAATCGCTCCCAGAATCCCTCACGCGGGGAGAACTTACTTTCCAGTTCCCGGCACTCGCCGGTGACCGGGAACCGAAGGAACACGACCTCGCCGCCCCGACCTTCGATCGCCTCCACGCTCTCCTGGGTCCGCCGCAGGTCGTTCTCCACCGACTCCATGAACATCCGGTGGAACTCTTCCT
Organism: Gemmatimonadota bacterium; assembly: GCA_039590375.1. Lineage (GTDB taxonomy): Bacteria > Gemmatimonadota > Gemmatimonadetes > Longimicrobiales > Gaopeijiaceae > UBA822. Next base: position 2,834 of record JBDHFN010000188.1, on the reverse strand, counting down.
CGGGAATGTGAGGCGGAGGCGGAGGCGGTGTGAACAGAGGGATCCAGATCTCCTGAATCCTGCGGGCCAGTGGCGACCCGAAGTCGCACTCTTCCCACATGTGTGCCCGGCGGTCGTCGTCCATACGCGCGAAGTAAGGAGGCAACTCGGGCATCACGTTTCCGATCGTGCCGGGACGGTTCGGGATCCGCAGCGCACCCAGCAGGCTGTTGAGCGTTAGATCCTCCTGTTGAATGAAGGCGAAGGTCGTCTGTAGGATCTTGCTCACCTGCTGATCGAATCTCTGGGAAGGTGACCAGTTCTCGTACCGCCGGATCGCCTGCTGTGTGCGGTCCACCGGCATGCCCTGCGGCGCGAAGTAGAGGCCCGGGGTCACGCCCACCAGGACGGTTCCCGCGAACCCTTCGTCCGCCGCCAGGTTCTCCAGAACCTGGAGCGGTTTGGATCCTGGAATGGCCAGCTGGATCGGCTTCGGCGTCTCGAAGTGGTCCGCGTATACACCCAGGTCCAGGTCGAACATGATGCGAGACGAACCGATGGCGACCGCCCGGTCCGGCGACGATCGGGCCAGGGCCGCGCGGTTCTCCGCCCATAGGTCCCCGGTATCGTTGAGCGTCGGAGCGTACCCCTGGCTCCTGACGACGAGTTCCCAGCCCCCGATCACGACGACCGCGACCAGGACGCCTGCGATCAAGGCGCGCGTCCAGCTGCCTCTCGGTACCAGGCGTTCAAGACTGCGAGCATCAGAACTGGAAGTAGATGAAGGCATTGTCCGCTCCTTGCGCGAGCACTAGCAGTACGAGCATGGCCGCCCAGGCCAGGGCGTGCATCCAGGCCGGGACAGTCTCCGCCGCTTCCTCGGTCACCTTCAATCGGAAGGACCACTGGACGAGGAGCAGGACAGGGATGACCACGGCCACTTTCAGCATGTCCAGAGTCGACAGCACCTGGGCGCCCTCCTGGATCACACCGAACATGGACAGTAGTAGAAGCCAGGCTGTGCCGAAGTCCTCTGCGCGGAAGAAGACCCACGTGATATTGACCAGGAAATAGGTGACAAGCGCGAACGCGATCTTTGCGCCGAGGGTCCCGACCCACTGATGACCGCCAAAGAGCCGCTGCAATCCGCGCTCGGCGGCCAGATAGATCCCGTGGAGACCACCCCACACGACGAACGTCCATCCCGCTCCGTGCCAGAGTCCACCCAGAAGCATCGTGACCATGAGGTTCACGATCGTGCGGGCCGGCCCCCTGCGGTTGCCGCCAAGCGGAATGTACAAGTAGTCGCGAAGCCAGCTCGACAGCGAGATGTGCCACCGTCTCCAGAAATCGCTGAAGCCGATGGCCGCGTAAGGGCAGCGGAAGTTGTCAGGGAGGGAGAACCCGAAACAGAGTGCGGCGCCGATGGCGGTCGTGGAGTAACCGGCGAAGTCGAAGAATATCTGCCCGCTGAATGCCAGCACTCCGAGCCAAGCGTCGAGGGTGAAGACCGGGCCCCGGGCCCACCCGAACACCGCCTCGGCCGCCGGGGCGAGCATGACGTCGGCCAGCACCACCTTCTGGAAGAGACCGAGAGTCATCAGAAACAGGGCCCAGGACATCCTCTCACCGTTGGGACGCTTGGGCACGACGCACTGTGGGATGAACGTGGTAGCGCGGACAATCGGACCGGCAACCAGCTGCGGGAAGAAGGTCACGTACAGCGCGAAGTCGAGGAAGGACGCTGAAGGCCGGGATCGACCGCGGAACACGTCCAGCGTGTATGACATGGTCTGGAATGTGTAGAACGAGATGCCCACGGGAAGGATGATGTCGGGCTTCGCCGGCTGGTACGAACCGCCGTAGAAAGTGGCCACCGACACGAAGCTGTCCAGCAGGAATCCTCCGTACTTGAAGAAGCCGAGAATTCCCAGGTTTGCCGACAAACTCATCAGGAGATATGCAATGCGTGGGGCTCGTCGCGTCTCGCCATGGAGACGCCGGGCAGCGGACCAGTCGATCAGCGTCGAGATCCAGAGCAGGACCACGAACGGCGGGTTCCAGGCCGCATAGAAGACATAGCTGGCCAGAAGCAGAACCACTTTGCGGAGCGGCCAGGGACGCACGGCGTAGTACGCGCCGAGCACGACGCCGAAGAAGACGACGAACGTAAGTGAATTGAAAAGCACGGCTTCGGGACCCTTGGGGTTAGGTAAGCCTTCTCTTCGCGCGGAGCCAGCCCCGCCGAGATAAGGTGTGGATTGTACTCGGACTCGACGGAGCGTGGGAGAGAAATCACCAACCCGACCGATGCAATTGTCGGCCCACGGTGCCAAGGGCGCCACAGCGTCCGCGCCACAGCACGAGCCCCGATGACGCTTGCCACCGGGGCTCGGGCCAACCGCGTGCTTCTTGCTTAGAGGCGACCTTCACTCACTTCAACAGAACCAGAGGCCGCGACTGGGTGGCATCGCTGTCCTGCAACCTGAGGTAGTAGACGCCGCTCGCGGCGATCCCCCCGGAGTCGATCCTGCCATCCCAGACGAGCTCGTGCCGTCCTGCTTCGCGGTGACCGTCGATGAGAGTACGCATCGCCCGTCCCGCGGTGTCGTAGATCGTCATTCGCACCGGCCCTGCCCGCGCCACGTCATACTGAATCGTCGTGGCCGGGTTGAACGGATTGGGCTTGATCTCGAGGAGTCGCGTCGCACCCGCCGCGTCCGGCGAGGTCCCGGCAATGGCGACCGTCGGTGAGTAGACCTGCTGGGCACGGTCGACGTTGCTCAGAAGGTCTCCCAGGCTGAGTCCGCCGGTGATCGCGAAAGCGACCTCGGTCGACTCCCCGGGCGCGAACG
>JBDHFN010000187.1:0-3081 GCA_039590375.1 Gemmatimonadota bacterium | reverse complement strand
CACCTTTTCCTCGAAACCCGTAGCTCAGAGAGGCTTACAGCGGCCGGTCGCCGCCTGGCACAACGCGTGCCGGGGCCACCTGGGGCCAATTGCCGCACAATGTGTGACGGTAAGTGTCACACCTGTGTCACGCAACGACCCTGTACGCGGTCGACTCTGTTTGCGTGAAGTGGATCAGTTCTTGTGGAGGCGCACATCGTTGTCACACCAGGGACAGTTCAGTTACGAACCTGCCGCACATCCGTGCGGTGATGACGTAGCCGTCGTTACATCACTAGCTGTTGGCGATGTCCTCTTTTTGAGGACCTGCTAACCGGCCAGTCGCGGGTCGCCGGGGCAGCCAGAATGAGCCCGGGCAGCGAGCTGCTCGAGGCCGAGGCGAAGAACGATCTCCGGGTCACGTTGACGGAGTAGAAGGCCGGTTCCGACCCGGGAAGATGACTATCCAGTCCACGTTGAAGCGGGTAAATTGCTGCCTCCAAGAGTCAGCTTGCCCGGTGACTTGCAGGCGAGCTGGTGTCATGTGCAGGGGAGGCGACGAGCCTGGGAGGCAAGCGCGATGCGGGAAGCCGTCGAGAAGCTGTGGCCGGAGTTGGAGTGGATCGAGGATCCGACGCTGCGGGAGCAGGTCACCGAGACCTGGGTCCGGGCCTTCGAGCGGAGCCCGCTGGAGCCCGACGATCTGAACGAGATCCCGTTCACGCTGCTGGTGCCCAACTGCCCGGCCACGTTCATGGAGCACAAGCGCTGCGTGGTCCACGTAGCGCGCAAATCGGCCGAGTCGATGCAGGAATTCCTCGGCCGGGCGCTGAAGATCGACAAGGACGTGGTGATAGCCGGCGCCATACTCGCCGACGTGGGCAAGCTACTGGAATACGAGATGCGGGATGGGAAAGCCGTCCAGAGCGATCGCGGCAAGGCGCTGCGGCACCCGTTCACCGGCGTCGCCCTGGCCCTCGAGTGCGGGGTCCCGGACGCCGTCTGCCACATCATCGCCGCCCACGCCGCCGAAGGAGATCTGGTGAAGCGAAGCACCGAGGCTTATATCGTGCACCACGCCGATTTCATGACCTACTTGCCATTCAAAAACCTGTGAGACCAAATGACCCCGTCTATCACTCCTACTCCTACTCGTAATCGTACTCGTACTCATACTCCTACTCGTACGTCGTACTCGAACGCGGGAATCGAGTACGAGTACGAGTACGAGTACGAGTAGGAGTAGGACACTAAAACGAACGAAGAGGCCGAGGATGAGTGAAACGATGAGTGAGACGATTACTGCTACTATGTCGCGTTGGGCGGCGGATTTGAAGTTCGAAGATCTGGGGGATAAGGCGATTCACGAGGCGCGGCGCTACTTGCTGGACTCGCTGGGTTGCGCCTTCGGGGGGTACCGGCAGGAGGACGCGCTGATCGCGCTGGAGGTGCTGGACGAAGTCGCGGGTGAAGGGCCGGCGACGATTCTGGGGAGTGGGAAGAAGGTAGACGTGGTGTCGGCCGCGCTGGCCAACGCGTTGATGGTTCGGGTGATGGACTACAACGACATCTATTGGCAGCAGGACCCGTCCCACCCGTCGGACATCATCCCCGCGGCCATCGCCTGCGGCGAGCGGGCGGGCGGCGACGGTAAGGAGCTGATCGTCGGGATCGTGCTCGGCCACGAGTTCGAGATGCGGCTGTGCGAGGCGGCGTTCCCGGGCATCCGCGAGCGCGGCTGGCATCACGCCACGCTCACCGCCTTCGTTTCCCCCATCGTGGCGGGCCGCATGCTGCACCTGCCGTGGGACCAGATCCAGCACGCCATCGGGATCTCCGCCTCGCACCACGGCTCGCTAGGTGCGGTCACCGCCGGCAAGCTGACGATGATGAAGAACACCGTCGACCCGATGGCGACCGAGGCGGGCGTCATGGCGGCGCTGCTGGCCGAGAAGGGCTACAGCGGTCCCGAGCACGTGATCGACGGCAAGGAAGGCCTGGTCCACTGCATGGGCCCCGAATGGAAGCTCGAGATCCTGACCGACGGGCTCGGCGACTCGTGGCGGATCGAGCGCTGCGGCATGAAGGCCTTCCCCACCGAGGCGCTGACCCACGCCCCGATCTCCGCCGTCCTGCAGATCGTTCGGGAGAACGACCTGCAGCCCGAGCAGATTGAAAATGTCCACATCCGCTCGCTCGGCCGCGCCGCCGACATCCTGGCGGACCCGACCAAGTACGACCCGCGCAGCAAGGAGACCGCGGACCACAGCCTGCCCTACGTGATCGCCGCGGCCATGTTCCACCGCCAGGTCACGCCGGCCCAGTTCGAGATGGACGCGATCATGGACCCGCAGCTCCGCGACCAGCTCAACAAGGTCAAGGTCGTCGCCGACCCGGAGATCGAGGCCGTCTTCCCCGAGCTCCAACGCGTCATAGTCAAGATCACCACGACCGACGGGAAAGAGTTCAGCGCCCAACTCGACTACCCTAAAGGAGACCCGCGGAACCCGCTTACCGATAGGGAGGTGGAAGAGAAGTTCGACGCGTTGGCCTCTCCCGTGTTGACCGATCAGGCCCGCGGGAGGGTAAAAGAGGCGGTCTGGAACCTGGATAAGCTGGATTCGGTGACGGAGTTGATGGAGCTTTGTCGGGCAGATCGTTAGTGGTAACCGGTGACCTGCTTGGCTAGCGTAACGGAGACATAACGCACGATGGGCCAGACAATCGTAGAAAAAATCGCCCAACGCCACATGACAGAGGGACCAGACCGCCCGCTCCACACCGGCGACGTGGTGTCACTGCAGCCGAGGCACGTGATGACTCACGATAACACGGCGCCGGTGATGAAGAAGTTTCGGGCGATCGGGGCGACGCGGATCAAGGATCCGAAGCAGCCGGTCTTTGCGCTGGATCACGACATCCAGAACAAGTCCAAAGGTAATTTGGGCAAGTATGCGGAGATCGAGGCGTTCGCGAAGCAGCAGGGCGTCGACTTCTACCCGGCGGGTACAGGGATCAGTCATCAGATCATGGTCTCCCGCGGGTATGTGGTGCCCGGTTCGCTGGTGGTGGGGTCCGATTCGCACTCCAACATGTACGGGG
>JBDHFN010000186.1:0-3118 GCA_039590375.1 Gemmatimonadota bacterium | reverse complement strand
CTTTATGCTATTTCAGTTCTGGCCGACGCTTACGGCTGAGGACGTGTCGTTCACGGTGGAAGAGTTGGAGATGATCGAGCTCCCGCCGGAAATCGAGATTCCGCCGCCGCCCGAGGCGATTTCGCGGCCCGCGACGCCCGTGATGGCCACTGCGGACATCGACGACGACATCACGATCGCCCCGACTACGTTCGCGGACAATCCGATCGAGGACCTGCCGCCGCCGCCCACCGACGACCGGGCGAGCGATATCTCCGCGGCTCCCGTGTTCACGCCGATGACCGTCCGGCCCGAGATCAGAAACAGGCCTGAAGTCCAGGCAGCCTTGAAGAGGGAGTATCCTTCGCTTCTTCGGGATGCCGGAATCGGCGGGACGGTGGTCGTCTGGTTCTTCATCTCGGAAGAAGGCATGGTCGCGGACAGGAGAGTTTCTCAGACCTCAGGCCAGGCGCAGTTCGACGAGGCGGCCCTCAGGGTCGCGGACGTCATCAGATTTTCGCCTGCTCTGAACCGGGACAAGAGGGTCAGGGTTTGGATCGAGGTGCCGATTACTTTCACGGTCCTCAGCGCTCAGCGTAACTGAGTTGCACCAATTACCGATTGGAGACGGCCACCTCCTAACGATGGGGGTGGCCGTCTTTTCTACAGCGGATGGCTGATCAGCCGGGCCGTGGTGAGAATCAGCGGTTGGGTTCGCCTTGGTGTATCTCGACACACCGGTCGAGTTCTTCTTTGACCGCTTCGGTCAGCTGTTCGTAATCATCGTCCTTCCGCAAGAAGTGTCGTGCTCCCAATTCGAGCGCCCTCTGGGCGTGCTCGGGATCTTCGGATGCCGTGAATACGATGACCGGGATCGGGGAGAGCTCTTCACTTTCCGCGATCCACGCCAGGATCTCGAAACCGGCCTCGAAACCGGGACCGTCCGGTAATCCGAGGTCGAGGATGATGAGCGATGGAAGTGGATTCCGATGCCGGTCCTCATACGGTGGTTCCCCCCCAAGGTACACCCGGGCCTCCCAACCAGTGACCACGCGGTGGGTCTTGGCGTGGGCCAGGCGCGCCTCGAATACGGTTTCCATCAGCAGTGCATGGCCCGGATCGTCCTCAATGATGCAGATGAGCGGCTCGGTCGCTGGGGCCATGACTCGTTGCGTCCTCTCTGTCGTCGCCGAGGGGGCCGGCGTCGTGAATAGACTGTTACTAACGATGCGACGGAGATCCGAGTGCGGGCAAGCGTTTTGTTGGACACCGTGGCGGGGCGGCCGGCAGTCAGCGCGTCAGCGTCGCCTGCGCTGACCGTTCCACCTTGGGATGCGCGTAGGGCAATCAGCCGCCCTCGCATTATGCGCGGCGATACATACTTTGGCCCAAAGTCGGCGAGCGGGCTAGACGATGCGAGCGTGGATTCTGGCAAGAAGGCCGCGCCGAAGAAAACGACGTCTCAGAAGCAGCTTAGGCTTGGCGTTCAGGCGAGGTTGAAATGTTCCCCATACGGGACGACAATCCACAGATTCTGCGGCCGTATGCCACGTACGCTATTGTGGCCTGCAATACGCTGGCCTGGTTCTACTTGCAGGGTGCGGGCATGGAGCCCGCGCTCTCTACGTCGGTTTGTCGTCTTGGCCTCATTCCGGGGGAGTTGCTTCAGACGGTTCCGGCAGGCACTCGGTTCGCCGTCGGGCCCGACGCGGCCTGCGTCACGGGCGACACTTCGACCTGGCCGACAGCGATCACGTCGATGTTTCTGCACGGAGGCTGGTTCCATCTCATCGGTAACATGTGGTTCCTCTGGATCTTCGGTAACAATGTGGAGGACGCGATGGGGCACCTTCGCTTCGTCGGGTTCTACCTGCTGTGCGGATTGGCCGCTGCGGGCCTCCAGATCGCCACGAATCCCGAATCGGCGGTACCGATGGTCGGGGCCTCAGGCGCGATTGGCGGTGTGATGGGTGCATACGTGCTCCTGTATCCGAGGGTACACGTGCACATGCTCGTCTTCATCGGATTCTACGTCACTACGATTGCCGTTCCTGCGGCGCTGATGCTCGGCTACTGGTTCTTGGTGCAGTTCTTGGGCGGGCTGGGCACATTGGGTGCGCCGGGCGGCGGCATCGCTTTTTGGGCGCACATCGGGGGGTTTGCCGCGGGCGCGATCCTGATCGCGCTCTTCCGCGACCCCCGTCTATTGGCACAGCATCCCTATCACGGCTGGCGACCACAGAGGTCCCCCACGCGAAGCTGGCGGCGAGTCTCCAGGTAGCAGACTCACTTCCGATCCGTCGGCCTCAGAGGCCGAGTCCGTAGCATGCCACCTCGGCTACATCCAACCCAGCTGGCTCAGACTGATCCCGTCGTTCCAAATCTTGGTCATGTGGCGAATCCGGTCTCCGTCGAACTCCATCACGTAGACGTAGTCCGCCTCGACCCTGTTCCCGGTTGGCGGTACCGGACCACCCTCCCCTGTATGGGTGCCTCTGAACACGGCGAAAGCGGACACGTTGTTGCGATCCTCGTCCACGGCGAATGACCGGAGCTCGTAGGATCCGTCCGGGACCGGAGTGAGAAGACCCTTCATCCATTCGGTGTACGACTCCAAGGTCTCGACGCCTTCGAGTGCGCCCGCCTGCGCAGAGAACGTGGCCTCGGGATGGCAAAACGCTTCGCAAGACTCCCAGCCTCCGCCGGTCTCGCACGCATCGAAAAACCGCTCGGCGGATTCCTTGATTGAACTCATGTTGTGCTCCTGTCCAGTAATGGGGCTGCTAACCGACGCTCGGGACAATCGGACTCAGCGGTACCAGAGCAGCTGTCCCTCATGCGCCCTAACGTCTCTGCGATTCTGCTGCGCGGCTAATGTGGTGACCGGGGGCTTAGCGCGCGAGCTTGATGGCTACCGCGCTGAGAACCTCGCGGTGGTTACCACCATTCTCCAAGGTGTATCGCCATCGTGATATAGGTTGTTGTTCCCCTGGGGTGAATCTCAAGAAGGATTCGTTTGCTCCCAAGACGGAAATCAGCAATGGACAACTCTGCTCCGATTTCGGGTGCAGCTGTAGGACGGCCGGTCCCATATCTATCTGCATAGAACTCCACGACTTCACCGTAGGACAAGTCGGTT
>JBDHFN010000185.1:0-4598 GCA_039590375.1 Gemmatimonadota bacterium | reverse complement strand
TCGAGCTGGCCGAGCGAGAGGCACACGAGCGGACCTACGTGCCCGCGTCGGACCGGCCGGCGCCGACCGCCGGGCAAAGGAATGTGCCGTGAGCCCGGACGGGCGGGCCGCGGCATTGGCGAGTGACTCCCTCCCGGCCACCGAGGTGCCCGTCATCCGGATCGAGGCATCCCGGGGATGGGTGAAGTTGGGTCTAGGCGAGCTGTGGGACTACCGCGAGCTCCTGTACTTCTTGATCTGGCGGGACATCAAGGTCCGTTACAAGCAAACCGTCCTGGGTGCGGCATGGGCGATTATCCAGCCGTTCATGTCGATGGTGGTGTTCACGCTCTTCTTCGGGAGACTCGCCCGAATCCCCTCCGACGGCGTCCCCTACCCGATCTTCAACTACTCGGCGATGGTCGCGTGGACGTTCTTCGCGAACGGGCTGACCCAGGCCTCCAACAGCCTGGTCGGGTCGTCGAACCTTCTGAAGAAGATCTACTTTCCGCGCCTCGTCATCCCGATCGCCAGCATCCTGGCGGGGCTCGTGGACTTCGCGCTCGCGTTCACAGTGCTGGTACCGATGATGCTCTACTTCGGCATCGTCCCGAGTCCCAACGTGGTCTGGCTACCGTTCTTTCTGTTGTTGGCATTCAGCACGGCCCTCGGCGTCGGCCTCTGGTTATCGGCGCTGAACGTACAATTCCGTGACGTACGACACACCGTAGGGTTCATCGTCCAGTTCTGGTTGTTCGCCAGTCCCGTGGTCTACTCGAGCAACCTGATCGAGAACGACCTCCTCCGAACGCTCTATGGGATCAACCCCATGGCCTCGGTAGTGGAGGGCTTCCGCTGGGCCCTTCTCGGCAGCGCCTCGGATCAGTTCAAGGGTCCCGGTGCCATGCTCATCGTTTCGTGCGCCGCGGCGCTCCTCATGCTCGTGAGTGGCCTCTATTACTTCCGTCGAATGGAAAAGACCTTTGCCGACGTTGCCTGATATGGAGATGCGGGCAGCGGCCCGGCTGCCAGCACCCGCGCCGCCCGACCGCGGTGAAGTGCCGCAGGGCCCGGTGGCCATCGAGGTGCGAGGCATCGGCAAGCGATTCTACATCGGTGCCCGTCAGTCCGACCGGTATCGAACGTTCCGGGACGTGCTGGCCCGTGCAGTGTCAGCGCCCTTGCGACGGGCCAGGAGCCTGATCGGCGGCCACGCCACTGGGGCGGCCGAGCTGCATGAGGAGATGTGGGCTTTGAGGGAGCTGTCCTTCGAGGTCGAGCAGGGTGAGGTCGTCGGGGTGATCGGAAGGAACGGGGCAGGCAAGACGACGCTCCTCAAGATCATCTCTCGGATCACGGAGCCGACCGAAGGGAGCGCCGTCATCCACGGGCGGGTCGGCTCGCTTCTGGAGGTTGGCACCGGCTTCCACCCGGAACTGACGGGACGCGAGAACGTGTTCCTGAACGGCGCCATCCTAGGAATGCGCAAGGCCGAGATTGAAGCCAAGTTCGATGAGATCGTGGAGTTTTCCGAGGTGGAACGCTTCATCGACACGCCGGTCAAGCACTACTCCTCCGGGATGTACGTGCGCCTGGCGTTCGCCGTTGCCGCACACCTGGAGCCGGAGATTCTACTCGTCGATGAAGTGCTTTCCGTAGGGGACGCGCGTTTCCAACGCAAGTGTCTCGGGAAGATGGGTGAAGTTGCTCGAGGCGGGCGCACGATCCTCTTCGTTAGCCATAACATGGCGGCAGTGGGCCGCCTTTGCTCCCGTGCGATCTGGCTGGACGAGGGTCGCGTCCGGTTGACGGGGGCTCCTCGCGATGTGATCGCCGCATACCTTGCGAGCGACAGCAGCCTGGCAGGGGAGGAGCACTTCGAGGGGGGGCTCTCCCGGCCCGGCGTCGAGGACTTCAAGCTCGACGCCGTGCGCGTCCGGCCCGCGAGCGGCGAGCCGACGGGTGAGCTCGAAGCCGACGAGCCCTTCATCGTGGAGATCGAATACCGCGTCCTGGAGCGTCTGCCCCAGACCCGCGTGGGATTCCTGGTCCAGACCGGCGATGGCATCATCGTGTTCGACGCCTACGACGCCGACGATCCGAGATACCTGGAGTATCGTGACACAGGATCGTATGTCGCACGGTGCACGGTGCCGGCTCACCTGTTGGCGCCGGGTCGTTACTTCCTGTCCTTCAACGCGGGCATCCCGGGGATCCGCAACCTCGCCTTTGCGGAGGCCGTCCTGGCGATCGACATCGTGGACACGGGTGCGGTGGGAGCCCATTTCAAAGCCGGCCGCACCGGTTTGATCCGCCCGCTGCTGGAGTGGGAGGTCTCCCAGTGAGCGCCCTCGGCAGGGCGCTGCACCTGATTCGAGCTCCGGGACGGCGCGTGCACCGGGCCGTCGGCCACCGACGGTTCGTCCGGTCGCTTCGTGCCGATGACCGGTTCGTTGCGACCTACCCGAAGTCCGGAACCAACTGGGTGGCTTTCTTCTTGGCCTGTGCCCTGACTCGGGATGAAGCGGCTGAAGTTCGGGAGCGTATCGACCTGATCACGTACCGAAAGTGGGTCCCCGACATCAATCGTGAGTATAACCGGGGGCTGCCGCTCGACGCGCATGTGGACCTTCCGTCTCCCCGGTACTTCTCATTCCATGCCCAATACGATCGGACGCTGGCCAAGGTCGTGAACGTCGTTCGTGATCCCCGGGACGTACTAGTGTCCTACTTCCATCATCGGCGTCGGGTAGAGGCCGATTTCCACGACTCGCTGGAGACGTTCGTGGCCGAGAACCGGATGAGACCGTCCGACTGGGGTGAGCATGTCTCGGGGTGGCTTCGGGGGGCGAAGTCCGGGCGGGTTCTGGTGACCCGTTATGAGGACCTGCAGGCGGACCCGGTCGCAGAGTTCTCGAGGATCGCCACGTTTTGCGGCCTCGGGCTCACCCAGGACGAGCTCGAGGACTGCGTGCAGCGCGCGTCGTTCGACCAGATGCGCGCGAAGGAGCGCTGGGATCCGGAGTTCGAGCGGGCCCGGCCTATCGCGTTCATCCGAAAGGGCAAGGTGGGTGGATGGCGAGACGAGTTATCATCCTGGCGGGTGGATATGGCACCCGCCTCTCCGAAGAGACGGTCCTCAAGCCCAAGCCCATGGTGGAAGTGGGGGGGAAGCCGATCCTCTGGCACATCATGAACATCTACGCGTGTCAGGGCGTCCGCGAGTTCGTCATCGCGCTGGGCTACAAGGGCGAGGCGATCAAGGAGTACTTTCTCAACTTCTATGCCTTCAACAACGACCTGACCGTGGACATGTCCACGGGCTCCACGACGATCCACGACGGCAAACAACCCGACTGGAAGGTCCATCTGGTGGACACGGGTATCGACACCATGACCGGCGGGCGGCTCAAGCGACTGGCCCATTGGCTCGAGCCCGACGAGGAGTTCATGTTCACGTACGGGGACGGCGTGGCCGACATCGAGTTCCGGCTCGCTTCGGCCGGCTCCACATGGAAGGCGATCGGGTCGATCGGTTCAACGAGAAGCCCGCCTCGGCCCAGGGGTGGATCAGCGGAGGCTTCTTCGTGCTCCATCCGAAGGTGCTGGACTACATCGAAGGCGACCACACGACCTTCGAGAACGAGCCCGTGGAACGCCTCGTCGCGGAGGATCAGCTGATGGGTTATCAGCACACCCGCTTCTGGTCCTGCATGGACACCCTGAAAGAGAAGAACATGCTGGAGGACATGTGGCGCCAGGGTGAGGCTTCTTGGCGCATCTGGGACGGCGCGGGTGCCGAGGCGTTCGCCCGGAACACGAGACGGCAGGTCTCGCGGGCGGGCTGACGCGTTCGTCTCCGTCGTCACGTGAGCTCGGATTCGGCCGAATGGCCGCGCCTGGTACAGGACTCCCCCGACGTGCGGGGCGTGCTGCACGTGTCCCGGCTGGGGAACGGTGCCGGTTCCAGACAACCCCTGCGTCACCTCTCCCGGTTCGTGAACGGACCCCGATTTCAGGGAACCACGGACAACGACCTCCGGGGGTTCCTCGACGGGGGCTTCGCGTGGGGCTGGAACCAGGCGACCCAGACCCACGTGCGGCTCGGTCGCGTGGGCGTGCACCGGAAGCCGCGCCACGGAGAAGAGGAGCTCTTTCGCGTCGCACAGCGTTGGGAGGGCGTCGAGCTGCCTTCGGACGCCACGGTCCACCGTGCCCGCCTGGTGCTGGTCGTGGAAGAGCCGCCACCCAGCTCGCTGCGCATCCTGCTCTATGGCGTGCGCCGCGAGTGGGGACCAGGTGCGGGCGGGATCGACGGGAACAACGTGAGCGTGCCCGCTCCAGGTGAGGTGTGGTGGAACGCCTCAGCTCACGGTGAAGACGAGTGGGGCTTGCCTGGTGCGGGCTATGCGTCGGACGGCGCCACCGACGCCGACACGAGCGCGGGTCCCCTCGCGGAGGCTGCCGTGGGGCCCGCCGGGGGTGCTCTCACGTTCGCGTCTCCCCGGCTCACGGAGTACGTGGGGGAGCGCGTCACCCGGGGGGAGCCGTTACGGTTCTTGATCAAGCTGCCGGACATCCAGGAGGACGTGCCCGGTGCGTTCCTTTCCCTCTACTCT
>JBDHFN010000184.1:0-3304 GCA_039590375.1 Gemmatimonadota bacterium | reverse complement strand
GTCGTTGCTGAGCCCGGAGGGCGGCGCCTCACAGATGACCAGAGACCAGTAGCGGGCCTCCCAGTCGGTCATGGTCTCGAGCCCCTTGCCGCTGCCACCGGCAAAGGTATCGGGGTACTTCGGCAGCTTGCCGCGTAGCACCAGCACCTCACCGAACGCCCGCGACACCCACGAGAGCACATAGGTGATGTTGGAGCTTCCGCCGAAACCCGTCTCCACCTGATGGGGGATCTTGGCCCGCACCTCGGGCGGCTTGAACACTCCGACAAAGTTGTACTTGCTGTTGAAGAAGCGCTCCAACACCGGTGGCTCGCGCGACGGGATCGACTCGGGTTTCATCGCCGGGTCGTTGTCAGGGGCCTCTCTCAGCTGCTTCCACTGATCGAGAGTCATCCCCGACTTGATGCCCTCGGACATCGGCTGGTTCCATTGCGCGAGAACCTCTTCGGCCGGCAAAGGGGTTCCGTTCGCGGCGATCCCCTCGTAGCCGGGAAGGCCCACATCGCCCGTCGCGTCCCGCCCGATGTCGGGCAGGTACACTCGGAGGCACATCTGGAGCAAGCCCTGGGTGCCGGCGTAGAGGGTGTTCGGCTCGCGGTCCTTGTCGTCCGCCGGCGCGTCCTTGGCCACCACGCGGATCGTGTAGCTGCGGTTTTCAGCCAGCCTCGAATTGCCCGGAACGAAAGGATTCACCGAACCCTCGTCGGGCTCGATCTCGTCGTCGGTGAGGGCTTCGGGAGTCGCCGTGAACGAGCCCAGCGGATCGGGGCGGTAGAGCGCGAGCTCGGTGTAGCGGCAGTGGGGGAAACGACCCTTCAGAATGAGGGTCGCACCCTCGGGCAACGCGAACTGCCCGATCCAGTAGGACGAGTTCGGATCGGGGTAGAGGTTTGCGATCTGATACGGCTTGGGGTCATCGAGCATCGTCGTGTAGTCGCGGCCCCGCGGGCCGAGCCAGACCGGGTCGTTGCCGTATCGCTCGTTGTCGCGAATGACCTCATCGTACTTTTTGCTCCCGTATCGCGGCGGCCGTTTCGGTTTGGGCATCATGTCCTCCCGTCGGGCGCTCAGCCTCGCCCGTGGCGTGTGTAGTACTGGTGGTAATCGTCGCCGACGGCGTAGATGGTCTCAGCCGGTCCGAGATCGAGGCTCAGATCTTCCTCGAGCACCCGCGACCGGTATTGCCAGCCCTCAGGCAGCTTCAGCTTGTCGCCCAGCCCCGCCAACTCGGAGATGGGAAACTGCTCTTCGCGAGCCTGAAGGACGTAGACGTACCTATCCGGGTCGATCAGCTCGAAAACCGGTTTGCCCGCGTCGTACACCATGCTCTGGGTTTTGGATGGGGTGTAGATCTGGTAGGGCGCACCGCCCGATGCCCCCTTCTGCACCACGGAAAGGGGCGCGCGCGCCGCCCAGCGGGCCTCGATGCCGCCAATTGTCACCTGTTCTCCGAGCGCCAGGGTCTGGCGATCCATCATCCAGAAGTGGGGGCCGTTCAACTGCACCGACATCGCGCCGAACTGCTCCTTGATCGCGTCGAGGTCGAGCGCGTGCCACAGCTCGGCCGGGCAGTCGTTGAGCCCGGTCGTGTTGTACACCTGGAGTCCGTCCTCCTTGATGATGAAGAACTCGCCATACCGCATGTCGCGGGTGTTCTCGACCGTGACTCTTTCCATTTTTTCATTGTTCATCACGTGCTCCTTGGGTTGTGTTCGATCGTGCTTTCGAGCTCCTCATCACGAGCCTGGTCGCACCGGATCGAGGAATCAGCGCCTCCACCCTTTTCGCGCCCGCCAACCGCGGCCGCCTGTTCTGGGGTCATGAGGCCGATCGCGTTCAGCCGCCTGTCTTCTCGTAGCCCGAGTTCGTGATATCGACCGCGAGATCCTCCGCCGCAACATCGAGGTGGATCTGCGATGCGTAGACAGTGCCGTCGACAAGCGATCCGAAGGCGACCCTGAGCCCGACGGCGTTCTTGGCCTTGTTGGTGTAGCTGTCAACCACCATTCCGGTGATCACGTTCTTCGCCGCGTTGAGGTCGATCGTGAGCGAATCACCATCTTTCAGATAGTCCGAGATCGTCACTTTGACGTTTCCCTGAGCGTCGGGTGGGGTCAGCAACAGCTTCCCCGCGTCTTTCGCGGCCTGAATGCGCTCCGGGTCCGGCGGCACATACTCCTTGACGAGCGCAATGGCCTCCTGCATCGACTCGGTAATGTCTGCTTTCTTTTTCTCGACGATTTTCCCCCGCAGACCGCGTTTCTTTTTCGGCTCCTCGGGAGGGGGACCGATCGGGTTCTTCTGGACCTTGCCGTCGGCCCCGTAGTAGCAGCTCTTCTGAGTCCGCGATTTCTCATCTCCCTTGATGGAGATGGCGGTTGTCTCGACCCACTTGTACTGACGAATGGACGCCGCGCTCTGCTGCAATGACTGCTTGATCGCAGCAACGTGGTCCGTACCGCCGGCCGGCGGAGCGGCTTCTTGAGCCAGAACCGGTATCGCGAGAATCACCGATAACACGGCCACTGCAACTCCGACCGCCCCGACAGCGGAAGACACCGCTCTTCTGTTGCGAAAGAAATGAATCATTCTCGCCTCCTTTTTCTCCACGAACACCACGGGGTACCGAGGTATTTCGGAGGAATCTCTTCAAAGAGTCAAGAACACGCTTGTGGTCACGACTGAAATCTCCGAGGAAAAGGAGATCCCCAAGAGATATTTCGAGGGGATCGGACGGCTCGCCGACTGCCCATCCGAAAGAACGAGGAAATAAGGGCCCGGCGCATTCGCCGGGCCCTCGATCAAACGTGAACTCGTCTTGCTTAGAACATCCAGCCGAAGTCGAGGACGATGACGTCGAAACGGGGCGTGCCGCTGGAGGCGTCGAAATCCATCCACTGGCTGGTGTAGCCGAGCCGCAGGAAGGTCCGGTCGTTGTCGAACTCGTAGCGAAGACCCGCGGTGGCCTGGTAGGAGAAGGCATTCAGCGTCTCGGTCGGGTAGCTGGTCGAGCAGACATAGCCCCACCATGGGTCCCACCAGCACCAGGTGTAGGGCGGGCCGTTGGGGACGTTGGTGTCGATCCAGGTCCAGCCGATACCGGCACCGACGTAGGGCGAAAGCGGTCCATCTGAGAAGTAATAGACCAGATTGCCCGACAAGGTGAATGAGTCGTACTTGCCGGAGATATCGACGGGGTTGAGGTCCTCGTCCAGCGCCGTCGCGTCATAGCCGACCCCGGCCCACTGGAGACCGAAAGTCGCGGCCACCCGGTCGGTGAAGTTGTAGCCGCCACCGAGGGAAA
>JBDHFN010000183.1:0-3308 GCA_039590375.1 Gemmatimonadota bacterium | reverse complement strand
AGGAGTTGCGCCGACTCCTCGATCAGCAGCGCGAGCGAATGGACGCCGAGATGGCCGAGCTTCGTGATCAGCGCGAGCAGATGCAGAACGCCCTCCTGGCTCGCTTCCAGGTGGTCGAGCAGAAGGCGCTTGCGGCCTGGAGTGAGACACACTCCGGAACGAACGCCGATGCGCCCGACCTGGTCAGTCTGCTGGACTGGACCCTGGCTGAGCGTGACATGCTGGTGGAGGACCGGAGGCGACTCGACTACCTGACCGATCTCGTGCAGTGGAAGGCCTCGCTGTACAGCAAGGGAGGATCGGACGGCGGCGTCGTCGTCGATGCGTCCGGCAAGGCGCTTGGCGAGGGAGACACCCTGCGAGGAGCCATCGATGCAGCTCGCAACGTAGAAGGGGCCTAGCAGAACGTCTCGAGAGCCGCTCGCCTGGCGCTCTACGAGGACCTGTCTCTACGGGTCGTCTCGTCCCTCCTGGGGGGTGGCCTCGGTCTCGAGCGTTTCGATTCGCGCCTTGAGCTCCACGTTCTCATGCAGAAGCTGTCGGCGCTCAGCGGCCCTGTTGATGATCTGCTGCAGATCCTCCGGATCCAGGGGTTTGGTGACGTAGTCGTACGCGCCTTCCTTGATCGCCTTCATCGCCGAATCCACCGAGGCGTAAGCGGTCATGATGATGACCGTGATGTCCGGGTCGATCTCCCGGGCCTTCTGCTGCAGCTCCAGGCCGTCCATGCCAGGCATCTTGACATCGGTCAGCAGGATGTCCCACTTGGACTCCCGCATCATCTTCATGGCCTCCGGGCCGTTGGCGGCCATCTCGATCGGATAATCATCGAGGCTGAACCAGTCGTGAAGCGATTCGCGCACGACCGGCTCGTCGTCGACCACCAGGATTCGAGGTTTAGCGACCATGCCTAACTCCTTTCCGTATCACGCCCTGCGGCGGCGGCGAAGAGCTCTCCCCTCACCTTGGTGTGCTGGGGTAAGGTGATCACGAAGGTCGTGTTCCCCGGCTCCGACTGCACATCGATCCTTCCGTGGTGGCTCTTGACGATGCCGTGCACCACGGCGAGCCCGAGCCCTACGCTCTCGTTGTCCTTCTTGGTCGTGAAGAAGGGATCGAAGAGCCGGGGCATGACCTGTTCAGGGATGCCGATGCCGGAATCGTTGATCTCGATCTCCACCTCATGCTCCCCATCGCTCGTCGTCCTGCCGAGCCGCGTCGCCACCTTCAGGACGCCCCCCTCGGGCATGGCGTCCATCGCGTTCATGAAGACGGCCAGGAGGGCTTGTTGAATCTGATCGGCATCGCAGGTCACCGCGGGGACGTCCGGAGAGAAGTCCTTCTCGAGACGGATTTCGAGCAACTGCAGCTTGTGGGCGATGAGAAAGAGCGTGCGCTCCACGATGCCGTTTAGGTCTGCCTCTCCGGTCTCCGAGCTCGACTTCCGGGAGAACTCCAGCAGGTTGCCTACGATGTCTCCACAACGCGAGGTCTCGGCCTCGATCGTCTTCAAGTACTTCCGGATGGAGTCCAGGCGCTCGGGAGCCGGACCGCCGTCGCTCATCATCTTGTGCAGTAGCTTGGAGTACGTGAGCACCCCACTCAGCGGGTTGTTGATCTCGTGGGCCACGACCGCGGCCAGCGTGCCCAGCGACGCCATCTTCTCCCTCTGCACCAGATGATCCTGGGCCCGCTGCAGGGTGCGACTCTTCTCCTCCACCCGGTCCTCCAGCGTTCGCGTCCACTCCTTCAGCTCGTCCTGCGCCTCGCCCAGATCCTCGGCCATCTCATTGAACGACGAAGCCAGACGACCCATCTCGGAGCGCGATTGCAGCGGGATGCGATAGCCGAGATCCCCGGCCCGGATCTGCCCGGTTCCATGGATCAGGGACTTCACCGGCATGTGCACGAAGGCCCAGACGAAGAGGCCAGAGGTCGAGGCGATGACCAGCATGAGAACACAGATGTGATAGAGGAAGCGACGATTGTGGAACTGCAGCGTCTGGTCGATGCCGGCCAGGGAGAGCTGCATGTCGATCACGCCCAGTACCTGCTGCTCTTCCGGATGCGGGTGGCAGTCCACGTCGGCACACGAGCTCGAGTTGTAGACCGGTGTGATGAGACCCAGCAGCCGGTGCCCGTCTGAGGCCTCGAAGATTCGCGTCAGCTCCTCCTCGTCCGGATGCGAGACCGGGTCTCCGTTCCTGTGGCAACGGTTGCAGGCCTCCT
This sequence comes from Gemmatimonadota bacterium, assembly GCA_039590375.1. Classification (GTDB taxonomy): domain Bacteria; phylum Gemmatimonadota; class Gemmatimonadetes; order Longimicrobiales; family Gaopeijiaceae; genus UBA822. Next base: position 1,079 of record JBDHFN010000183.1, on the reverse strand, counting down.
CCTCCTGGTCCACGGTCTTTCCCCGCTCGGCGGGTATGGACGAGAAGACGATGAGCCCCTCGCTGTTGAAGATGCGCAGCCTCTCGATGCCCGGCTGACCTCCGACCGTGCGCATCATCTGGTAGACGTCGTCCTTGCGGTCTTCCAGCATCGAGTGGCGCGCGCTGCGTCGCAGCGTGTCGCTCAGGCGGAGAGCCCCCTGGACGGTCTCGTTCTCCAGGTTGGCCGTATGCAGTCTCACCACGGCCCAGGCGAGCAGGATCAGGCCCACGAGGGTGACCATCGCGATCAACGCGAAGAGCCGCATGCTCAGGCTCGACAGCATCGTTGAGCCTCCTTTCGAGCCGTCTACTTCCCCCTACACTGCGGGCGAAGACCCCGGGGGATTGTCGATCAAGCGCCGTCGGCGGCTCGTGTCGACCGCCCAGTCCGGCACCGACCGCAGCACGGCCATCCGGTGGACGACCCATCGGAACACCCAGATCTCGATGAAGATGATGGCGAGTGTGATCACCACCTCCATCCAGCTCGGGTAATAGTGCATGGGGGCATCCCACTTGAATCCGATGATGGTCACGTTCATACGGTTCAGGACGATCCCGAGCATCGCCAGCACCGCCGCCACCTGCACCGTTCTCACGTTCATGCTTCTCACCGCGGAGACGAACAACCCGCACGGAAGAGCCACGAACCCGAGTACCTCCACCAGGTACCACCAGCCCATGGGGGTCGCGAGGTAGGCCCAGTGCTGCTCGTGGACGAACACCAGGATCTTCAGGAACAGATAGACGAACATGGCGCCCGCGCAGATCTTCGCGAGACCGATCAGGATGCGATGGTGTTTCTCATGATCCCTGGAGTCGAGCTGGTAGGCGAAGACCTTCTGGCTGATCGATCCTTCGAAGATCACCATCGAGAGCCCGGCGAAGACGCTCGACACGAAGAACAGGATGGGGATGAACTCGGTGAACCAGAGCGGGTGGATCTTGCCCTTGGTCATCAGGTAGAGCGCGCCCAGGCCGGATTGGTGCAGCGTCGAGAGCGTAATGCCGAAGATGACCGCTCCCAGCGTGAGGCGC
>JBDHFN010000182.1:0-3311 GCA_039590375.1 Gemmatimonadota bacterium | reverse complement strand
GGGCACCCGGACCTTCATGAGCCAGCCCCGGCCATAGGGGTCGTCCGAGATGAGGTGGGGTGACTCCAGCAGTTCCTCGTTGACGGCAACGACTTCGCCTCGCACCGGACACAGAATGTCGAATTGCCTCGAGTCGACATCGACCTGCCACCCCGCCTCACCAGACTCGACGCGGGAGCCAGGCTCCGGCAGGACCACGGCGTCGAGCTTCCCGAGGAGCTTCTGGGCGAAGTCGTCCATCCCGACCTTCAGGATGTCTTCGCCGTCCGGTACGGCCCAGCTGTGACCCGGATGGAAGTGGTAGCCCTCCGGCGTGTGAAACCACGATCGCACAGCTCGGCCCAGGCCGGCGGCCGTCTTCGCCAGTGCCGGGACGACCCTGGCCCTGCTCAGGACGAAACCGAACGGCACCAAGAACAGCAGGTAACCGATAACCACCAGGTACTCGATTCCCTTGGTTGCGAAGATATCGAGTCCGAAGTACTCCAACATGGTCGCATTCCCTTTCATTGTGCGTGTGCGTGTTCAGCCAGCTCCCGACATGGACCGCAGAAAGCGCCGGAGCATCACGACCCCTTCGCGCCCACCTCGGCCACCTCGGCCATTTCAGCCATCTCGGCCATTTCGGCCCTCTCGGCCACCTCCGCCCTGCCTTCGCAAACCTTGCTTACCCCCAGAAGAAACGTGGGCACGAGCGTCAGGACGGCCGGGACCGCGTACAGAAACTCCTTGGTGAGATCGGGAAGTGGGGTCGTCCCGAGATCGGTCCGGAAGCCGAGCTGCTCGAACGGGACCGCCGACAGGTAGAGCCAACCCGTTCCGCCCAACTCGTGTTCCCCGTAGATGTGGGTCACGTAGTCCTCGCGATTCGCGTAGATGCGGGTCCTGGCGATCTCGAGGAGCTCGCTCCTCTTGCCGAACTCCAGCGCTCCCCCGGCGCAGTTCTCCACGCAGGCAGGCTGTTCTCCTTCCCGGACCGCATCCCAGCAGAGTCTGCACTTCTGGACCCTGGGGTTGGGGTTGTGGTACTCGTACTTGGGGACCTCGAAGGCGCAGGAGACCATGCAGAGCCGGCAGCCGAGGCACTTGTCCTCGCGCCAGATCACGGGTCCCTCCTTCGTCTTTGTCATCGCCCGTGTGAGACACGCGGACGCGCAGGCCGGGCTGTTGCAGTGCATGCACTGTCTCTTGACGAAGACCTCGTACCCTTCGCTCGTCTCGAACCGGTTGACCACCGACCATTGCGTCTCGGACGTGTCTCTTCGTTGCTCGAAGACACCGTCGTCGTCGAGATCGGGAGCGGGAAGGCCGTTTGCCTCCGCGCAGGCGTCTTCGCACTCGCGACAACCGATGCACTCGGTGGTGTCTACGAGCACCCCGTAGGTGTCGGCGGCGTCCTCCGCGGTGGCGGCCTCGGTTCTGCCCCCCACCAGCGTGCAGCTGGCCACCATTCCCATGCATTTCAGGAAGTTCCTTCTGTCCACTGCGAACTGTCCTCCGGCCTCTCCGCTGGTCAGCTTCGGTTGCCCTTACGAGCTCCCCTCGAGCTCCTCTTCCTCTGCTCATCTGCTTCGCTCAGCTGTGCGGGCGGGGACTTTGCGGGGTCGGTGGCCGGGGTCTCCCCGGCGTTGGCAACCGACCCCACAAGGCTCCTGCCGGCATGGCAGAGCCAGTGGGATGGGCAGGCCTCTTCCTAGGAAGCGCTGCCCGGTCGCGCCGGAGCCTCGAAGAAGCGCTCGACGAACTCCTCCCACTCCTCCTGCTCGAGGCAGCACGCCAGCCCCTCGACGGGTGGGCCACCGTCCGCGAGCGCGGTCAACGCGCCTTCCCGGCTACTGAGCGTGTCGCGGAGACGCCCGAGCTCGCTCCGCATCCACTCCTCCGTCTCCTCGGCAATGACCATCCGCTTCAGGGAGGTTGCGAGCCGTTCGGGCCGAATCGAGCAGAACCACCCATCCTTGTACGGATCGGCGTGGAGGTCATCCGGCTTCGCCAGGAGAGAGTGGTTCACGGCGGTCACCTTGCCCTGGACTGGCGAGAGAAGACGCAGTTCTCGCTTGCCCAAGCCCAGCCGGGCGAGCACATCTCCCCGCCGGACCCTGGTTCCCTGATTCACGACATCGAGTCGGTCCACCCCGCCGAGTGCGGTCAAAGGGAAACGGTCGCTTCCGATACGAACGCCTCCCGATCGCTCGAGCTGGAGCCATGTGTGCCCGGGTGCCAGGAACACGCCGCGGGGAACTTTTGTCAGAAGATCGGCATTGATCCCGGTGCTCACCGGCACAGCCCCCTGAGACGGGGCGGCCACGCGATCGCCCGGCCACGCCGTCGGTCCCGCGGTGGGAACGGTGGCTAGCGCTCTCCTGTGGTGCAGGAAGTGCTCAACGATGACGAAAACGACGCAGGTCAAGAAGACGAGCAAGTAGGCCATGGCGATGCCTCCCGGTTGATGCCCTGGATATGCGGCTGTTTCAGCCGTTCCATGTTCAAGGAAGGCCGGTGCAAGTTCCGGGCCGGAATTCGTCGAGACGCTCGGAATGGCCGCCACGGACGACCTAAGCTCCTAAGCTGGAACGAGATCCAACGAAGGAGGACCACTCCCGACACTCTCCGCTGCGCCGGGTGAAACTGCTGAAAACCTCCACAGCGGCGTGGAGATCCTCCACATTTCGAAAGCGGACACGTCGCTCGACTGGTACGGGAAGTACAAGAGCACGCGGGATTCCCAGGCGTCCCTCTTCCCGGCCCTCATTCCCGCCTTCGTGTTGATCGTCTTCATCATCGCCGTGCTCTTCAACGAGTCCCGACCACCGGCGATCAGAGTTGTTGGCGAGGATGTCCACGATGGGAATCTCGCGCTGGGGCGCAGTGTCGAAGTCGAATCCCCCACCCGCATCGTTGCGCTGAGCCTCCAGGTCAGGGTTTTGCGGGAGCAGGCCAACCCGGGTTCGAATCCGGTTGGGGACGCCACTTCTCCTTATGAGAACAATCGGAGTCATCGCGCTCCCGAGGACTTGTGATAGCCGTCACTCAAGTCTGGCGCCCGTCCTCCGATGCGCAGGTTTTGGGAGGAACCCGGGATGCGAGAAGCGCCGAGGCGTGGGATGGGCTGTTCGGCCGGAATGTTGGCGGCGTTGCTGATGGGTTCGCTGAGCGCGGCCAGTGGCTGCGTCCACTACCACCATCCGGTGATGACGCCGCCGGCCCATGCCCGGGGCCACGGTCCGCCTCCGCACGCGCCGGCCCACGGCTATCGCCACAAGCACCACCGGGACGGTGTCAACCTGGTCTTCGACGCGGGCCTCGGCGTC
>JBDHFN010000181.1:0-3319 GCA_039590375.1 Gemmatimonadota bacterium | reverse complement strand
GCATTGCCAACGGTTTCCTGAAGAATCGAGATACGCGTTCTTGGGTATTGCAATGGGCACGCAGGATTCACGGGTTTTTCGATGCCCCCGTTCGCACTCCCATCCGCGTCCGTTGGAACCGAGGAAGGCGTGAGCAGGGACGCTGATCTGCGCGCATTCGCCATTGTCTTTCTGGTAGCCCCGGCTGCAGACCCATCCAGTTCCGAGCGAGTTCAGATACGCATTCGGAGGTACCTCGATGGCCTCGCACGACTGGCGGATCCTCCGGTAACCGTGATTGCACTGCCATCCGCTTCCGTAGCTCGTCAGGTGGGCGTTGAGAGGTGCGGCCTCCGTGGAATCACCCTGCGTCGCTGCAACACCTGGCCAGCAGGCCAGAGTCAGCAAGGCGATCAAGAATCGGCAGGACCCGGTTCGGCGTAGCAATTTGATACTCATGGCTAGGATTCTCCTTTCCTCTTTGATCTTTGGATTCTCGAGACGCTGGAACCCGCGACGGCGCCCTCATACAGCCGTCGGCTCAAGGGCGTGAACGCGTTTCTGCCTCACGCTGTCCCTCGCGCACCTCGGCCCAGAAACGTTCACGCGTCTTGACCGCACGCCGCTCCGCTGAGCGGGCGGCGTTCAGCGCCGATCGCTTGCGCCGGATAGACGGCGTCTCCTGTGTCTTCTTGAGTGCAATCTTGTGGAGGTCTGCCACGGCTGTACCGAACCCGAGTGCGATATCACCTACGTGCGGCACCGAGCGTTCGCATGCAATGACTCCAAAGTCGATCGAGGTCAGGTAGCTCACCACTGTGATGTTGATGCCCACCCCTTCCATCAGCGGCCCGAGTGGATAGGCAGCGGTCAGCTGTGCCCCGGCGGCGTAGAGTGGAGTTGACGGACCCCGGACGTTCGAGATCACCAGGTTGTGGAGGGAGCGGTGGCGATTGGCGAGCTTTCGGTCTGAGTAGAAGCGGGCGGCGACTCCGAGAAGCCCACCGGAAGTGAACTCGGCCCACTCGCCCAGTGCGCTGACGCCGAGGCGGGTGTGGAGCTGTCTCGACGAGGCTGCATCGTGCTTCAGGGCGAGAAGCTGGTCCACGCAATCATCCAGGTGGACGGGGAGGTGGACGAGAAGCGTGGAGAAGCGGTTGCCGTAGGTAGCCAGCTCCTCCGAGCCTCTCAGCGAGACCGGGATCGCTGCCACCAGGGGCGAATTCGGCACGCCGCCATGGGCCTCCAGGTAGTTCCGGAGCGTCTGGGTACATGCCGCGAGAACAACGTGGTTCATCCTCGTGCCAAAGACGGAGTTGATGAGCTTCACGTCAGCGAGGCGAGCTCTTCCAAACGCCACCGTCCGCTGGGGCGAAGTCGCCACGTTCCAGGGCGTCCGGGGTCCGCTGAAGGGCATCGGCATTTGGAGTCCACCCGCGGCTCCGCCGATCATCGAACGAGTCGCTCCCGCGACCGATTTCGTTGAGTCGAGCAGGAGCCGCGCGAAGCGCGCAGACCGTCGGGGCAGCCGCGAGAGCGCGTGGGCCAGCAACGCGCTGCTCGTCGGAGCGGGATCCGGCTCCACCCGTTCATGGGATCCGCCTTGATCCGCTCCCTCAGGTGAGGAATCCAGCAGCTGTAGCAGGAGCTGGATGCCCGAGACGCCATCGGCGACGGCGTGGTGCACCTTGAACACGAGGGCCACCCGCCCTTCGGCCAAGCCTTCGATCACCGAGAGCTCCCATAGCGGCCGCGTCCGGTCAAGCAGCTGCGAGGCGATCTGGGCCACCAGACTGGCGAGGACCTGCTCCGACCCCGGAGCGGGCGCCCCAACCCGGTAGACGTGACTCCGGATGCGGGGGGCGGGATCGTCGATCCAGACCGGCTGGTCGAGACCGAACGGAATCGCGGCCAGCCGGCGTCGGAAGGGAGCCAGATCGGGCATTCGTTCCTCCACCAGGCGGAGGATTCGTTCGAAGGAGTAGCCGCCGCTGGCACCCGAAGCATCGAGCACGAATGTCCCCATCATGTGCATGGGGGTGCTCGGAGTCTCCAAGGAGAGGAAGGCGGCATCCAGTCCGGACAGGGATACGCGCGGGGTCATGTGGGGTTCGATCCTCCGGAGCTCCACCTCCGGGCTCCTTCTAGTGAAAACAAGGCCGCTCACCGACGGTCCGGCCTAGATTTTATGGTGCGCTCGCTAACCGACCGCCGAGACGGGCTGGGTCTCGTTGTCGAGCCCGTAGCTGCCACCGAAGGCGTCGTAGTTGCGCCACTGTTTCGCGCAGGCTTCCTCGGCTGAGCGCGCGTAGCTGTAGGCGAAGCGCGTGTAGCTGCTTTCGGCGTTCCCCACGTGACCGAGTGCTGGGGTGTCCACGGGAAGCTGTCCCTGGCGATGCACTCGCCACGACGCTTTCGCCGGGGAGGCATAATTCTCGTACCGGCTCGGCAGGCCTACCCACTCGTGCAGCCGTTGTCTCACGTCGGCGTCCGAGCGCCCTACGTAGAACACGACAAATGTCGCGTCATCCATGTATCCGAGCGCGTAGTTTCCCGGCGACGTCCGCGTCAGCTCCCCGTCGATCGCCTCGTCGCTGAGTGGATAGGACCCGCTCATCTCCAACGATCGCAGCGTTGAATACCTTGCCGCGCAGTCGGGACAAACGGAGAGCGGATGCTCCGCTGGATGGAGTCGCTCGCACCAGACGCAGCTCACGAGCGGCGACGCCTCTTTCACGATCTCCAACCGGCCGTCAGTGAAGTCTTGGCCTTCGCTCTGTTCCACGGATGAATCTCCTGGGGTAGTCAGTTTTCTATCTTGGAACCGATGGCAAGGACTTCGTCCTCGCGCGGGATGAGACGGTCTTCACCGTCGAGTCGGGGCTCTGCGCAGGCGCCGTTGCTTGTCGTTGCGTGGGGAGCCGACAAGGCCCGTCCGTCGGCGACAACGTTCCTCGGGACTGAACGGCTGCTCGATCATCGCGTAGCCACGGCTCGCTGACGCTCGAGGCGCCCGCGTGTATCGCCGGCATCACGGCCACCAGAGCGTGGGATCCTGCACCGGGGGCACTGCGGGGACGGGTTCCGTGAAAATCCACGGGATCGGAAACGGGACTTTCGGGGGTTGCGGAGCGGGATCAGGCATCGGGAGAGGAGCGGGGTCAGGCTTCGGAGAGGCGGGGCCGTTCGTCTCGAGCTTTCGATCTTCCACGTCGCCTCCATCCTTGGTGGATCGGCGGCGAATGGTTCGCTTTCATGTCGCACGCCGATTTGCTAAGTATATACTATTAATAAAATATATCAAGCATCTATACAAAACGCTTGATTGATCAAGCAGATT
>JBDHFN010000180.1:0-4596 GCA_039590375.1 Gemmatimonadota bacterium | reverse complement strand
CGAAAACGTGAACCGGTAGGCGTCCTGCCCCGCAACGTACTCGGCCTGAAACAGCGTCGGCTGCCCCCCCTCGAGGCCCGGGATCGCGGGCACGGTGAGATCGAAGGACTGCCGCTCCATCAGGAACGCCTGTGAGATCATCGGCTCGATGAAGATGGGCGTTTCCTCGTAGTATCCGACGATCATGGTGCCGTCGAACGGTTCGGTGGTCTCCAATTCGACCGTCCTCAGGGCATGCATCCCCATCTCGGGGACGCATACGCCGACCAGGGTCTCGACGCCGGTGATCTCCACGAGCTCCGGCGGCAATTGCTCGTCGGGCAGGCTATAGCCCGCGGGTGGCTCCGATGGCTTGGAGAGGGTGCTGCAGTCGATCGCGAGACGCTCCTCGGCCGAGATCAGGTAGAAGTGAAAGTCGAAGTGCGGGACGAGGAAGGTGGCGGGCGGGTGGCCCATCGCCTCCCAGTACATGGTGAGGTGGGTCAAGCTCTTCTGCTCGACTGCGTGCTCGGGCAAACGGATCGACGCCCCGATCGTGGGTGGCCAGGTAAAGGGGGCGTCGGGGGGGGCCCCTTCGATGCTCGCCAGGGGAACAGTCGCGCCCACCTCGACCACCGCGTCGCCTTCCATCATGGCCCAGGTGCAGACATCGGCTCCGAAGGCGTCTGCACACTCACCGATGACCTCTGATATCGTGGGCTGAGAAGCGCATCCATACAGAACGACGGCCAGTCCGGCTAATACTCCTCGAGTCATGAAACGAGACATCCTCACCTCCTGGTCGGTTCGCTAGCGTGCGAGAGGCGGCAATAGAGTGTGTGTCTCGCGCCGTCGCAACGTCACCCTCCCGGGCCGGGGGTGTCGCGAGAGGCTCGCGGTCAAGCCGCTGCCGGCTTGCCAGGCTCAGAAACGCTGTAGCAGGCGCACGGTTCGCGGGCGGACGGCCCGCCGGAGCATGTCGGCATCTGTGAAGGAGCATGAGGAGCATGAGGAGCAGGAGGAGCAGGGGGAGGCCCCGTAGGCTCCGAGCCACCACAAGCGGCCGATGACGCCACGAGCCTCAAGGTAATCCCATGAGTGAGCACGGCCCTGCTCCGAGCTTCCTCAGCGGTGGGGCATCTCGTACGCTGGAGCCAATGGGCGGTGAGGCGATCTCACGTAGACAAGGCTTCACCGGAACCTCCAGGGTCTAGGGACGCTTGCAGGACCCTCCTTGGAGGCTGAGTGCACTCTTCATCATGGAATACGCGATTTATCCTCAGACAGCCTCACGACACGACGGCGACGAAGGCGCGACCGGTATTCACGAGTCTCCTCTTCGTCCGCTTGGAGGCGGCTTGGTGGGGAGTGACCGGGCCGTCGCCGCGTAGGTCGGACACCGTGGCCTGGTAGACGGAACCACCCAGGCGGTCCTGCCTACCCGGGTCTTTATCCCGCGGTTGCGTCAGCCGCCAGTCGGAATTCGATCTGGTCGAAGATCTCGTCCGAGTAGTCACCCTTCGCGGTTACGTTGATTGAAATCCGACGCTTGGATAGAACCCGTACGAGCGCACCACTCTCATCGGCTGGCTCCACGACGACTCGGACGACCTCCCCGGCGGTCCACTCCCTCGTGGTTCGCTTCCCGACGAGCATCCACGTGCCGGCCGCAACCTCGTCTACCTCGTCCAAGATGAGCCCAGCACCCAACATCGCGTCGTAAGCGGCGGCGCGGACTTCGCCGGGAGGCGCGTCGAAGTAACGAACGACACCACGATCCAGGGGTTCGGACATTATTCCCCCGACAGTGGCGCACCCAACCATGATTACTGTGAACGCCAGGCTGCAGACGCTGCGTTGCATCTCGACCCCCTCTTCTGAACTCACAGGGCATCACAGCTTCGCATCATCATGGAGACGGCTCCGCGGCGGCGCGCGTCACGCCCCGTGTAGGTTCCAAAGGGCGACGGGGTACGTACATGGCGGTTTGATGGACACGACGGTGCCCCGATCCCTTGAGTCGCGTAACCCGGCATCTTCGAACCGGCGCACGCGAGCCAACGAACCGGGACCTCGATAAGCTGGAAGTGACGGTCGACGGGGTTTGATGGGGAGACCATCTGATGCCTACATACCGGGCAGGCCTGATTCGCATCACGATCAAGCACTCGATCGGGCGGAAGTTCCGTAAGACCGAGCTCTCAGTCGCGGAATTGCGGAAGTTGGAAGACCTACTGGCTCGAAGCCAGCGTCCGCCGAAAGGGACAAAGGTCTCGCCGGTTACGGTGAGCGACCTTCCGGCGGAATGGGTACTCGGGCCCGGCGCCGGAACCGACGCAGCCATCCTTTACCTTCATGGCGGCGGGTTCGTCATGGGCTCGCCGGCGACACACCGGGAATTGGCCGCCCGTGTTTCGAGTGCCGGGGGGGCTCGCGTCCTTTGCCCGGGTTACCGGCTTGCCCCCGAGTTCCCATTCCCTGCCGCTTTGGACGATGCCAAGACAGCGTATCGTTGGCTCCTGGCAAGGGGCTACGCGCCCCGCCGCTTGATCATTGGTGGGGATTCGTCTGGAGCAGGCCTGGCGCTCCAGGCGCTGCTTTCTCTGAGAGATGAGGGCGCTCCTCTGCCACGTGCCGGCTTCTTCATGTCGCCGGTGACGGATTGGGTCGAGCCTGGAGGGGAATCCTTCGCGAAGCAGGCCGCTTTGGATCCGCTCGTCAGCCCGGCGCAGTGCCGGCATACCTCGTCCCTGTATGTCGGGAGCCACGCTGACAGTCCGCTCCTTCGCCCCGCGGAAATGGACCTTGAAGGGCTTCCGCCCCTGTGGATCCAGGTTGGTGACCACGAGATCCTCCTCAGTCACGCCGAACGACTGGCAGGCCGTGCCATCCAGGACGGAGTGGAGGTGAGCTTCAAGATCTGGCCCGGAATGTGGCATGTATTCCAGAGCGCTGCGCGGTACGTACCGGAGTCTCGCAAGTCCATCGAGGAGCTCGGTGCCTTCCTGAGGGAGAGGATCAGGACGTGAGAGGATCCGACGACGCAGGGGCGGTTTGCGCGCCTCTGCGCGCCTCACCATATCAGCCCTTGAATTCGCCACTGGCGTCAGCGGTACCCCGCGCGGTGGTCCGGGCAGGGTACCGCATATTCGCCGATCGTCAGGCGGCGGCTTCGCCTCCGCCTGCCATCTTCCCGCTTACCACAGCGGAATAGGTCCAGCCGCTGTCGTAGACCGACTGGAAGAGCCACATCGGGAAGCCCATCAGGACCCCGGTGGCGACCCCGAAGTAGAGTCCGCCCGTCACGCCGCTCCCGAACACGGATCCGACCTTGCCGTAGAACCAGGCCAAGACGAGACCCGCTACGAGATTACCGACGATGATCCATTGGAGAGCGGGTTCCTCGATCATTCCCTGGACGTTCGCCAGGAAGGATCCGAAGATCGGGAAGAAGAGGAACATGTCCCAGATCAAGTACCAGACCGCCACCGCCACCGCACCCACGAGCATCTTGCTGTTCATGGACACCTCGCTGCGAGGGGAATGGAGTCGCCAATAGTAGCTTCTGTCACATGCCTCCGAAAAGACGCTTCCGCACGATTGCTCACGATTGCCCACCCATTGATGACAATGCACTGCGCCCAATGCAATGGCCTGTGGAGGGAGCGACCCGAGGCAAGGTCGCGACGGCGCAGTCGTGAAGGCCCACAACCTTCTTCCGCTCAAGGGGTTGCCCGCACTCCAGCGGGGAACGGTTAACCCCGGATGTACCGTGCCGGCCGTAGAGGGCACGCTATCTGCAACACCCCCCCGTGACGGAATCTGCTTCTTCGGGTCGCCCGTGACGCCGATTACACGGTATGTGCGTGTAATAGTGGCACATGCGTGGAAGAACCACGGATGACCCTTTTGGGAGGGGCTCGGACGTGTGTCAGGATTCGCCGGCTATGGTCCGGCCACTGACCCGATCGGGCCTTGCTGGGGGGAGATGATGGTACGCAGGCTCATCGCGGCGCTCGCAGCGCCGCTGGTCGTCGCAGGTGTAGTCATGAGTTGCGGCGGAGAGGATCCGCTCGCTCCTCCGCCCGCCGAACGGACCGCAACCGTGGCCCCGCCCGACAACCGGGTCGCGCCTCGGGGCAGCCAGACCCGGCCTCAGGTGGTGCCCGGCGAGTACATCATCACGTTCCGGCCCGAAGCCGATCTCCCGCCCGGAATTGTCAATGCGCTGACCACTCAGCACGGGCTGCGGGTACGTCATACCTTCGAGACCGTGCTCGAGGGCTTCTCGGCCATGGTACCGGGTGCGGCCCTGCAGGCGCTCCGCAACCACCCGTTCATCGCTTCGGTCGAACCGGTCGGGCTGTTCTATCTGGACGCTCCGACCGCGGTTCAGACGCCGGTCACGATCCCGCAGGCCGGGCTCCGGCTGAGGCTCGTGGCGGACCAGTTGCCGCTTAGCGACGGGGCGGCCGTCGGCTCGTGGCCGAACCTGGGCGGGAGCGAGGGATCCGCGACGCAGGGGAAGAAGAACCGGCAACCGAAGTTTCATGCAGCGGGCGCCACCGGGAAGTTCGGCGGCCATGCTCACGTCGGCTTCAACGAGGCGGACAGCGA